>PMLC01000105.1 GCA_003158745.1 Acidobacteriota bacterium | reverse complement strand
GACGACCTGCTGGCGCGGAGCGGCTGGTTCACCGCCCACATTCTCCGCCTAGACCCCAGATGGGACCCGCTGCGGTCGGACCCACGGTTCCAGGCGCTGCTCACGAAGTACGAGGTCAAGCCATGATCTCCTCCCGCCTCGCCCCCTACGAGGTCGTGGCCCTGCTCAGGGTGGGCCGTCGCCGCACCTTGCGATAGGCCCGGCGGCGCCGCCGCAGCTCCCCAACTTCCGCGCTGGCCGTGCTTGACTTGTTTCTAAACTCTTCACTCTCAACTCTTCACTCTGAACTGTCTCTGGCTCCTCCGCTCCTCCGCTAGTCTCTCCGGACCCCGGTCTTTCCGGCCGTAAAGACACCTCGGCGCCGCTGGATTGCGGCGCCGAGGTGCGAAGGAGGAGAAGGAGGAGTTAATGTCTCGCCCAGTGATACGAGGGTCGCACCCCGTGTGTTTAGGGGGTATGGCGGCCGTTCGGAGCCAGGGGATAACCCATTTTTTCAGTTGAAGTTGGCTGTGCTGCGAGGCGAGATTGGGGCCTGGAGCAGCCTGCTGTCCGATCCGGAGCCGCCGGCAGCCCGCTACTGCGCGGTACGCAACCGATTCAAGAAAAGAGAGTTAAGCTCTTTGTCTGAATGCGCTTGGCTCGTGCTAACGTTGCCGGTCATGCCGGAGCTGCCCGAGGTCGAGATCGTGCGCCGCTCGCTGGAACCCCACATGGTGGGCAGCCGCGTCGTCGAGGTCGAGGCGAGGGCCATCAAGCTCCGCGAGGGCATCACGCCGGCCCACTGGTCGGATCGCATCCTGGGGACCCGGGTCATCGCTCTCGAACGTAGAGGTAAGTACCTGATTGCAAAGGCGGAACGCGCCGCGGCGCTGTTCCACCTCGGGATGTCCGGCCGCATGGTGCTGCGGCGTCCTGAGGAGCCGCGCGCCCCCCATACGCACCTGGTGCTCCGGTTCGATCACGGGATCGAGGTGCGGTTCATCGACCCGCGTCGCTTCGGGGCGGCGGTGGTAATGGACCTCGACCGGCTTGAGGCGCACTCGGGTCTCGCGAGTCTCGGCCCGGACCCCCTCGACGGGGATGTGGAGGGTGCGTTGCGGGCGGCGGGCCACTCGCGCTCGCCCATCCGGTCGGTGCTTCTCGACCAGAGCGTCCTGGCTGGCCTCGGCAACATCTACGCGAACGAGGCGCTCTCTCGCGCGGGGATCTCGCCGCTTCGGCGCGCGAGCGCTATCGCGCCGCGCCGGATGCGGGCGCTCGCAGACGCCATCCGGGCCGTGCTCACCGATGCGCTGGAGGCGGGCGGGACAACCTTGCGTGACGGCGGGTTCGTGAACGCAGCGGGGGAAGGCGGCTACTTCTCCGTCAACCTCGCGGTCTACGGGCGGGAAGGGGAGCCGTGCCTGCGCTGCGGGGGCTCGATCGTGCGCCGGGTCCTGTCGGGGAGGTCGGTCTTCTACTGCCCGAAGTGTCAGCGTTGATGGGCGTCAGACCTTCCGCTTGCGGGGGCCGCGCCGCCGCTTGACGTCCCCGAGATCGACCACCGCCATCCCGGACTCCTTGTCGTACCTCACCGGATGGTGGGCCGTGCGGTCGAGCGTGATGCCGTACATCTCGAAGAAGGCGCGGGCCCGGAGGGAGCTGACGCGCTTCCGGTGTGAGAGCTTCATGGCGCCCTCGTCTTTCGGGTCAAGCGCCGGCCTCACCCCGACGAGCTTCTTGGCCGGGTCGAAGTAGAGGATCGCATGGCTGACCTTGGTGAACCCGTAGGTCGCCGCGAGGGCGTTGTCGAAGGTGATGGTGCCGGTGCGCTTGATCGAGACCTGAGGCGGTTTCGGCTTTCGGGGCGGTACGAACTTCTCGAACGCCATGGCGGTCCTCCAGGAGAGCGCTTTCGCAAGAAGCTACGGTTATGTCACAGATTTGTCAACTCGCGGCACCGGAGCGTTGAGACAACGCGAGGCCGCCTCGCGGCGGCCTCGTGGTTCAGGACGAGTACGAACTCAGCGGTTGCCCTCGCGGCGGGGTCCACGATCGCGATCACGGCCGCGTCCACCCGGACGATCACCGTGCGGGCGGCGAGGGCGCTCGCCCTCGGCGTCGGCGGCTTCGGCGTTGAAACCCTCCGGCGGCGGGAGCAGGGCGCGGTGCGACAGCTTGATGCGGTCGTTGCCGTCGATGCCGATGATCTTGACCTTGATCTTGTCCCCGAGCTTGACCACGTCCGTGACCTCGCGGGTTCGCTCGTAGGCGAGCTCTGAGACGTGCAGCAGGCCGTCCCGGTTGGGGAGGATCTCGACGAACGCGCCGTACGGCTCGATGCGCTTGACGGTGCCTTCGAAGATCTCTCCCATCTGCGGCTGCCGGGTGAGCCCCTCGATGATCTGCACGGCCTTGGCCGCCGCGGCCTCGTCGGCGGTGGCGATCTCGACGCGGCCGTCGTCCTCGATGTTGATCCGGGCTCCGGTCTGTTCCTGAATCGCACGGATGGTCTTACCGCCGGGTCCGATGACGTCGCGGATGTTGTCGGGGTTGATCGTGATCGTGATGATGCGCGGCGCGTAGCTCGAAATGTCGGGCCTCGGCCGGGCGATGGTGGCTTCCATGATGTCGAGAAGGTGCAGGCGCCCACGGCGCGCCTGCTCGAGCGCGCGCTCCATCACTTCGCGCGGGAGCCCGGTGATCTTGATGTCCATCTGCAGCGCGTTGATTCCATCGCGCGTGCCGGCAACCTTGAAGTCCATGTCGCCGTAGTGGTCTTCCTGCCCGGCGATGTCGGTGAGGACCGCATGTCGGGTGCCGTCGGAGACGAGTCCCATGGCGACGCCGGCGACCGGCGCGGCGATCGGCACGCCCGCGTCCATGAGCGAGAGCGTTCCGCCGCACACCGTCGCCATCGAAGATGAGCCGTTGGACTCCAGGATGTCCGACACCACCCGAAGGGTGTACGGGAAGGCGTCCTTGACCGGGATGGCCGGAGTGAGAGCGCGACGGGCGAGGTTGCCGTGCCCGATCTCTCGCCGCCCCGGGCCGCGCATGAACTTGACCTCGCCGACCGAGAACGGAGGGAAGTTGTAGTGCAGCAGGAAGCGCTGCTGGCTCTCCCCCTCGAGCGCCTCGATCACCTGAACGTCTTCGGAGGTTCCGAGGGTGCAGGTCACCAGCGCCTGCGTCTCGCCGCGGGTAAAAAGCGCGGAGCCGTGCGTTCTGGGCAGCAGGCCGACCTCACAGGTCACCGTGCGGACCTCGTCGAACGCGCGCCCGTCGAGGCGCTCGCCCTTGACGAGGACCGCCCGGCGGAACTGCTCCTTGACCATGTCGTGCAGGATGGCCCGCACCCACGGACCATGCTCGGCCCTCTCCCCCTCGGGGAGGGAGGCGACGGCGTCCTCTTCGACCTTGTCGACGGCCTCGCCTTGAGCGAGCTTGCCGCGGACGCGGAGCGCCTCGTCCAGGGGCGCCGCAAATTGCTGCCGGATCGAAGCCGCAAATTCCTCGGGCCACCGCGCCGTCGGCGTGATCCACGCCGGCTTGGGTTTGCCGACCTTCTCCACCAAGCGCCGCTGGGCGGCGATGATCTTCTTGATCTCAGTGTGGGCGACGTCGATGGCATCGAGGATCTGCGCCTCGGATACCCCGCGGGCTGCCGCCTCGACCATCACGACGGCGTCCTCGGTTCCGGCGACCACGATCTCGAGCTGGGAAGCGGCCCTCTGTTCGTGGGTCGGGTTGGCCACGAGCCGCCCCTCGACCAGCGCCACTCGCGCCGCACCGACTGGTTTGTCGAACGGGCAGCCGGAGATCATCAGAGCCGCGGAGGCGCCATTGATGGCGAGCACGTCCGGGTCGTTGGCGCCGTCGGCGGACAGCACGCTCCCGACGATCTGCGTCTCCTGGGTGTAGCCCTTCGGGAACAGGGGTCGCAGCGGACGGTCGATCAACCGGGAGGTCAGGATCTCCTTCTCGGTCGGGCGACCCTCGCGCTTGAACCAGCCCCCGGGGATGCGGCCGCCGGCGTATGTGCTCTCGCGGTAGTCCACGGTGAGGGGCAGGAAATCGACCCCTTCACGCGAGTCCTTGCGGAAGCACGCCGTGACGAGAACAAGCGTCTCCCCGAAACGAACCAAGCAGGCCCCATCGGCCTGCTTGGCGACTTTCCCAACTTCGAGTTCCAGTGCTCTGCCTTCGATGTCTACTCTCTCTGTGACTTCCATGATGCTCCTTTGGGTGGTCGGCAGGCCGCGTCTAGCGCCGCAGGCCCAACCGCTCGATGAGCGCCCTGTAGCGGGTTACGTCCTTCCGCCGCAGGTACTCGAGCAAGCGCCGCCGTTGTCCCACGAGCAGCAGGAGGCCGCGCCGGGAGTGGTGATCTTTGGCGTGACTCTTGAAGTGCTCGGTCAGGTACTCGATGCGCTTGGTGATGAGAGCGACCTGCACCTCGGGCGATCCGCTGTCCTGGTCATGGCGGCGGTACTCCGAGATGATCTGCTCCTTGCTCGCTACGTATTCGCGTTCAGTCATCGTCTGCTCCACGTCTCCACGTCTTGCCTCCGGTGGCGAGGAGGGCTGTCAATATATCACGAATTCGCCGACGCCTCAAGTTCAGCCAGTACCATCCGCGGCGCGACGTTGACCGTCCGGGCCCGGGCCAGGAACGCCAAGGCAACGCCGACGCCTACCAGTTCGCCGGAGCGATCCCTGACCGCCACCGGTGACCCGGGCACGAAGCTCCCCTCGGTCTCTCGCACCGCCACCTCCTGGCCGTGCAGGAAGTGTTCCAGCGCGGTGGGGTTGAGCACCACCTCGGGGAACGGGAGGATCGCCGAGACAAGGGACACGAACGCCCGCGGGTCGATCTCGTTGGGCCGGTTGGCCAGGGTCTCGGCGCTCACTGCGTCCTCGACCCGCCATGGTCCGATTCGAACCCGGCGGAGAGAGGCGAGATGGCCCCCGCATCCGAGCGTTTCTCCGATGTCGTGGGCCAGGGACCGCAGGTACGTGCCAGACGAGCACGTCACCTTGAAGGTCAACCGCTCCGGTGCTGTGGAGTCGAGCTCGATGCTCTGCACATGCACCCGCTTTGGCTCACGGGGGACCTCTTCCCCGGCGCGCGCCAGCTCGTAGAACTTGCGCCCACCCGTCTTCTTGGCGGAGTACGGAGGCGGGAGCTGCTCGATCTCCCCGGAGAAGCGCGCCAAGAGGTCGGCCACGACAGCCGGGGTCAGCTCGGGGACGGGCCTGGGCGGCCCAAACGGCTCGCCCTCGACGTCGTACGTCGTCGTGCCCCAGCCGAGCCGGATCTCGCCGTGGTAGGTCTTCTCCCACGCGAGGAGGTACTGCTGCAGGCGCGTCGCCTTCCCGATGCACAGCAGCAGGAGACCGGTCGCTGCCGGGTCGAGGGTGCCTGTGTGGCCGATCCGGCGTTCCTTGAGGGCGCGTCGGGCCGCCTGAACGACGTCGTGCGATGTCGGTCCGGTCGGCTTGTCGACAAGGAGGAAGCCGCTGCGAGTCGAGATCATGCGGACTCCACGACGGGGAGCAGGGCGTCCAGGAGCGCCCGGCGTGCCTCGGGGAGGGTGCCGGGGATCGTACATCCCGCCGCGTTGCGGTGGCCGCCACCGCCGAACATCCGCGCCACGGCCTGCACGTCCAGGCCCGCCCGCGAGCGCAGTGAGGCTCGAACCGGGCCGTCCTTGAGTGCTTTGAGGAACACGGCGACCCGCACGCCCTCGATGGCACGCGGGATGTTGACGAGGTTCTCGGTGTCCTCTGGGTGCGCGCCGGCCGCGTCGAGCATCGCCCGATCGCAGGTGATGATCGCGAGGTGTCCTCCCGCAAGCAGCTCCAGCGTGGAGAGCACGGCCGCCATCAGGTGCACGACCCGCGCGGGGTTCTGCTCCCAGAGCGCCTCGGCGATCTCGGCCGGACGGGCGCCGGCGGCGACAAGGCGAGCCCCGGCCTCGAACGCCCGCGGTGTCGCGTTGGAGTACCTGAAGTCCCCCGTGTCGGTGACCAGGGCCGCGTACAGGTTTGTGGCCATGCGCCCAGTCAAGGCGACGCCCGCAATCTCGGCCATCTTCAAGACCATCTCGCCTACCGCGGGCGCGTCCTCGTCCACGACGTTGACCTCGCCGTAGCGGGCGTTCTCCATGTGGTGGTCGAGGTTGAGGATCGGAAGTCGGTCGAGTCCAGCGAACGCCGGACGGTCGAGGCCGGGGCACTCCAGCAGGACGGCCAGGTCGAACTCGCGCTCGAAGCTGGGCGGCAGCTCGGCCCGCACCTGGATCGCCTCGAGGCCGGGGAGGAACGCGAGGGAGGCCGGGTGAGGGTCGTGGTTGACGATCGTGGCCTTCACGCCGAGTGCCTGCGCGAGCTCCGCGAACCCAAGCTCGGAGCCGAGTGCGTCCCCGTCGGGCGCGCTGTGCGACGTGACGAGGACGCGCGTGGCGCGTTTGAGCCGCGCGAGGGCGGCGCCGGGATCGCGCGTGACCTCACTCATCGCCGTCCCCTGCGTCGTGTCCTTCGCCCTCGGTCATCTGACTGTCTCTAGTCTGGTCTTCCCGGACCCCGGCCCCCGGATCCCGGGGCCCGGTTTCTTCCGCCCGGGCGCCGGCTTCGTGGATCTGGTCGAGCACGCGGGCGATGCGGTCGGCGCGCTCGAACCCCTTGTCCCGCTTGAACTCGATGTCCGGGGGGTTGTGCATCCGCATCCGCCGGGCGCTCTCGCGCCGAAGGAACCCGCGCGCCTGTGTGAGCCCGTCGGTGGCCTGACGCTCGCGCTCCTCGTCCCCGAACACCGAGAAGAAGGCGCGCGCGAGCTTGAGGTCGCCCGACAGCTCAACCGCGGAGATCACCACGCCCGACAGACGCGGATCCTTGACCTCGGTGAGGAGGATCTCGGAGAGCACCTCCCTCATCGCCTCCGCCAGTCGCGCGCGCCGAACGAGTGCGTCATGCAACTTTCACCCCCTAGCGAACCTGAACGACCTCGACGCCCTCGTCGAGAACAACACCGGGGAAGTTCTCGTGGACCATGTCGAGGGCCCGCACCACTGTCCCGCGCGCCGCTTCGGCGTCGGTGGCGAGGGCGCTCACCGCAAGCGCAGCCCTCTGGTGAAGCTCCTGGTGGTCGCTCTCCACAACGAGGACGGCCAGGCGGTGGCGCAAGCGCTCAATGAGCGAACGGACGTCCTGGCGCTTGTCCTTGAGGCTGCGGGCCCCCGGGAGGTGCAACTCGACCTGTGCGACGGCCACGAACAGCGGCGATTGAACTCCCACCTCGCCAATCCCTCTTCAGCTGAAAGTCAACAGTTGACAGTTGACAGTTGACAGTCAGAAGCCCCGCTTCCCGCCGGGCGGGGGAGCCTTTGACTGTGAACTGTTGACTGTGAGCTGTTAACTGTCTTCACTCATGCCTCTCGCAGCACTTCCACTGTGCGGTAGGCCTCGATGATGTCGCCCAACTTGATATCGTGGTACTTCTCGAGCCCGATTCCGCACTCGAAGCCGTTCTTGACCTCGGAGGCGTCATCCTTGAAGCGCTTCAGCGAGGACAGGCTGCCCTCCCAGATGAGGACGTTGTCGCGCAGGAGACGGGCCTTGGCCGTGCGCAGGATCGTGCCTTCCAGGACCATGCAGCCAGCGACGGTACCCACCTTCGACACCTTGAACACCTCGCGCACCTCGGCCCGGCCAAGCTCCTCCTCCTTGTAGGTGGGCTTCAGCATGCCCACCATCGCCTTCTGCAGCTCGTCGGTGAGGTGGTAGATGACCGAGTACAGGCGGACGTCCACCTTTTCGCGCTCCGCGAGTTCCTTGGCCGACCGTTCCGGACGCACGTTGAAGCCGATGACGATCGCCTGCGACGCCGACGCGAGCAGGATGTCGTTCGCAGTGATGGCGCCGGCGGATGCGTGGATGATGTTGATTGCGACCTCGTCAGTCGAGAGCTTGGCGAGGGTGTCGCGCAACACCTCGACGGAGCCCTGCACGTCGGCCTTGAGGACCAGGTTGAGCGCCCTGACCTCGTCACTCTTGATCTTATCCATCAGGCCTTCGAGGCTCACCTTTCGGCTGCCCGCCATCTGGTCCTCGCGCTGCTTGGCCCGCCGGTACCCCGCGACGTCTCGAGCGCGAGACTCGTCCTCGACCACTTGGAAGGTGTCGCCCGCCTCGGGGATATCCTCCAGGCCCATGATCTCGACCGCGTCGGAGGGCCTCGCCGAACGCACCGGTTTGCGCGCCGTGTCCACCATCGCGCGGACGCGGCCATAGGTGGCACCGGCGAAGAAACAATTGCCCTGCTTGAGCTCACCCTGCTGGACCAGCACCGTGGCGACCACCCCGCGGCCGCGCTCCTTGCGGGCCTCGAGTACGGTGCCGCGCGCCATCCCTTCGCGGACGGCCTTGAGATCGCCCATCTCCGCAACCAGCAGAATTACCTCGAGCAACTCTTCGATCCCTTGGCCCTTGGTGGCGGACACCTCGACCACCGGCGTCTCGCCGCCCCAGCCCTCCAACAGCACGCCCTCCTGGGCAAGCTCCTGCTTCACGCGCTCCGGGTTGGCGTTGGGCTTGTCGATCTTGTTGATTGCGACGACCAGCGGAACGTGAGCGGCGCGAGCGTGGTTGATCGCCTCGATCGTCTGAGGCATCACGCCGTCGTCCGCGGCTACGACCAGCACTACGAGGTCGGTCACCTTGGCGCCACGGGCGCGCATCTGCGTGAACGCCTCGTGGCCCGGCGTGTCGATGAACACGATCGGCTTTCCGTTGTGGATGATGCGGGATGCGCCGATGTGCTGGGTGATTCCGCCGGCCTCTCCCGCCGCGACCCGCGTCGAGCGGATGGCATCGAGCAGAGAGGTCTTGCCGTGGTCCACGTGGCCCATGACGGTAACGACCGGCGGCCTGGGCTCCGGCTTGGCGGCAGTCTCCGCTTGCTCTTCCTGCTGGAGATCGATCTCCTCCTCGAAGCTGACGACCATCGCCTCCACGCCGAGCTCCTCGCAGATCTTCTCCGCGAGCTCCTGCGGCAGGGCCTGGTTGGCCACTACGAGGATCTTCTTGGAGATGAGGTAGGCCATCAGGTCTTTGACGAGGACATTGAGCTTTTCGGCCAGCTCGCGGACCGTGACGGCCTCGGAGAGATACACGGGCCCCTCGGGCTTCAGGCCGTCGCGGAAAGCAACAGTGACGGCGCGGACTTCGACCAGGGCTTCACCGCGCTCGCGCTTCGGCCGATGCGTCGGTCTTCCGCGTCCGCCCGTCGGCATCGGGGGGCGGGGAGTGGTTGTAGCGTCGGCTGCCGCTCGGACCTTGGACTCTTCGAACTTGGCGAGCAAGTCGCGGATCTCGTCGGCATCCGCAGCCGCCTTTGCCTTGCGCGAAGACTTGCCGCGCCCGGCGGGAGCGGCGGCTTTCTCTGCCGGTTTGGCGGCAGCAGCTTGCTTGGCGGCGAGAATCCTCTGACGCACCTCGTCGTCCGAAAGCTCCCGCAGCTGGGACTCGAGCGGCGTCTTGGCGCCCTTCTTGGCGGGCCTGGCCGTCTCGCGGACCGCGGTCGCCTTCGTCTTGGCTGCGTGCGGCGCTGGGACCGCCTCGGCCGGGGGAGCGAGCGCAGCCTCGGGGACGGCCTCGGGCTCTGCGGCCTTCTCGGCTGCCCCTGCCTTTGCCGCCTTGGAGGTCTTCGTGGGCTTGGCCGGCTTGGGCTCGGGCAACGGCGCCGGGGCCTCTTCGGCCGCAACGGACGGCGCGGGAGCACCCTCCTGCTCGGCTTCGACGACGGAGGCGAGCTCCGGCGCCTCTGTCGGCTCCGCCTCCTCCGCCAGCTTGGCAGCGGGCTTGACCGAGGCGGGAACCGCCATCGCGGCGAGGTTTGGCACCTCGTCGGGCAGTTCCTCGTCAAGGCCCACCGCGTGCCGTCCCGGGCGTCGCCGTTTGGGGCGCTCCAGCGCCGGGGCAGGGGCCTTGTGCTTGTCTTCCGCGCCTTGGGTCCCTTGACGAACGATGACCTCGCGCGGGCGGCGGACCAGCGTCTGCCCGGTGATGATGTCGCGCACGGTTGACAGGTCGAGGGTGTGGTCCGCACTGGTGACGTCCACGCCGATCGAGCGCAACTTGAAGATCAGCTCCTCGACCGAAACACCCATCTGCTGGGCGAGATCGCCCACACGAAACACCTGCGGCATGCTCTACTCCTCGGCACTCGCGGAGGATTGCGCCGCGAGCGCCGCCTTCGCCGCTGCGATCAGCTTGGCAGCGGAGTGAGGACCTATTCCCGGAATCTCCATGAGCTTCTCAGGATCTGCGGTGGCGAGCGCCCCGGCGTGAGAGTAGCCGTGCTCCAGCAGGCGCTCCCTCATCTTGTCGCTGATGCCCGACAGTTCCTCGAGCGGGAGGTGCGTGTCGTAGTCGATGGCTGCGGCGGCAACCGGCTCGGTTTCTGCCGGTGCCTCTTCCGTGACCCCTTCGACCTGGCGGAGCATCGCGGCGAGTGCGGCGGCGACCTCGTCCTTCACCGCCTCCTCGCTCTTGATCTCGATCCGGCAGCCGAGCAGCCGCGAGGCCAAGCGCACGTTCTGCCCGCGCTTGCCGATGGCGAGCGACAGCTGTTCGTCGGACACGATCACATCGAGGACGGTCTCGTTTCGCTGGTGCATCAGCGGCTCGCCGCTCTCGTCGAATGCCTGGTTGCCCTCTGTGTCCGTGATCGGGATCTTCGTCGACTGCTCACGCAGGGCAACGCGGTTGATCTTCGCCGGTGCCAGCGCGTTCTGGGCGAACGTTACGCTGTCCTGGTTGTAGGGGATGATGTCGACCTTCTCGCCCTTGAGCTCTCGCATGATTGCCTGAACGCGCGAACCCTTCATGCCGACGCACGCGCCGACAGGGTCCACGTCGCGGTCGCGGGAGGCGACCGCGACCTTCGCGCGCTCGCCGGGCTCGCGCACGCACCCCTTCACGATCACGGTCCCGTCGTAGATCTCGGGAACCTCCATCTCGAGTAGCTTGATGAGGAGCTGGGGTGCCGTGCGGGAGAGCACGACCTGCGGCTTGTTGGCGTCCTTGGTGACGTCCACGATGACGGCGCGGATCCGGTCGCCCTGGCTGTAGCGCTCGTGACGGACCTGGTGCTGGCGCGTGACTACGCCTTCCGTGCGCCCCAGCTCGATCACGATATCGCCGCGCTCGAACCGCTTGACGATGCCGTTGACCAGCTCTCCCAGTTTGCCGATGTACTCGTTGTAGATGTTGTCGCGCTCGGCCTCGCGCACGCGCTGGAACAGCATCTGGCGAGCGGCCTGCGCGGCGATGCGGCCAAGCTGAGCGGTGTCCAGCTCGCCGAGCACGATCTCAGTGCCCACCTCGGCCTTCGGGTCGATCTCGCGCGCCTCTTCCAGGAGCATCTCGCCCGTGGGATCGGTGACTTCCTCAGGCGTGGCGACCACGGTGCGGACGCTGAACGACGTCATCTCGCCCGTCTCCAGGTCGATGTGAGTGCGCACGCCGCGCTCGTGATAGTGCTTTCGCGCCGCCTGCGAGATCGCGTCCTCGAGTGCGACGACCAGGCGCTCCGGTTCGATCTCTCGCTCGTGGGAGACCTGACGGATCAGAATGCCGAGTTCCATCTTCATCGCCTACGTCCTTCCCCGGTGCTTCGGTTTCTTCTCGTCTTCCTCGAGATGCGGGGCGAGCCTCGTCTCGAACACCTCCGGCTCGGGCAGCTCGCGAGTCGCCCCGGCGCGGTCGCGCACCCGGATCACCCCGTCGGCGCGGCCTTCCAGTGCCCCTTCGATGACTCTCGGCGCCGGCCAGCTCGGCCTCATGCGCACCCGGACCGCTCTCCCCATAAATCGAGTAAAGTCGTTTGCTTTGTATAGTTTTCGCTCAACCCCCGGTGACGACACCTCGAGGGTGAACGCCCCGGGGAACGGGTCGTACGTGTCGAGCAGTGCGTTCGCCTGGCGAGAAACGGACTCGCAGTCGGCGAGCGAAACCCCGCCTTGCTGCCGGTCGAGGACGAAACGGACCACAGGCTTGCGGGCGGTGCCGCCCACTTCGACGGCCAAGAGCTCCAGCCCCTCGCTCATTGCGAGGCGCTCGAGCCGGGCCACGAGGTCCTCAGAAAGACGCGTCATCTTCTCTTTTGCCTCCGAAAAAAAAGTGGGACCGGAGTCCCACTTTCTTGTCGAAAGCAGCAACCGGCCTCTTATACACCTGTTTCTTGTCCATTTCAAGCACATGGCCGCGTTGTGCCCGGGCGACGGGCGCTCGTCCGCCGGGCCGGGTGCCCGCCCGGTCGGCGCGCCATGCCCGATGCACGCGGGCGGGTCTTGAAAGCGCGGTTGTGATCGGTGGAACGCGGTGCTACCGTAACGGCCGTGTCAGGAACGTTGAGGGGAATCGCGGGCAATCCAACCAGGGGGGGATGGCGATGAGAAAGCCGAAGATCACGGTGATCGGCGCCGGCAACGTCGGTGCCACAACTGCCCAGCGGCTCGCCGAGGGGCATCTTGGTGACGTTGTCCTGGTGGACGTCGTCGAGGGAGTGCCCCAGGGCAAGGCGCTCGACCTCTATCAGGCGGCGCCGGTCATGCACCACGACGGCATGCTCGTCGGCACGAACAGCTACGACGCTACCGAGGATTCCGACATCATCGTCATGACTGCCGGCCTCGCGCGCAAGCCCGGGATGAGCCGCGACGATCTCCAGGACGCCAACGCCAAGGTCGTCGCCGAGTGCAT
>PMLC01000086.1:4063-32012 GCA_003158745.1 Acidobacteriota bacterium | reverse complement strand
CGCGATCGGGGACTTCCTCGACCGGCTCCGCGAGAGCGGGCTGCTTCAGCGCTCCGTCGTGGTCTTCTACGGCGACCATGCCTCCGTGCACCGGTTCTACAACGACGAGGTGGCGGCGATGGAGGGGATCGAGGACTGGATGCGCGATCCTCGCCGTCTGGTTCCCTTCATCGTGTACGCTCCCGGCATTGCGGGAGAGCACTTCGAAGTAACCGGGGGCCACATCGACATCATGCCCACGCTCCTCTACCTCCTCGGTGTGGATGAAGGGATCGTTGCCGGCACGGCCATGGGCCGCAACCTGCTGAAGACCGGGCGGGACTTCGCGGTCCTCGCGAACGGCACAGTGGTCGGGAGAGACGCGAACGCACCCTTTTCGAAGGCAGCCGTGCGGGGCCTCGCAATCGCGGACCTCGCGATCCGCGGCAACTACTTCGCAGGGCTCGGCTACGGGAAGAAATGAAATGGAAACGAGAAGGGGTCAAAGGGCAGACGGCAAAGGGAAGGCAAGGACGATGCCGCACTGATTCTCTCGGGTCTCTGTCTTCCCTTTACCCTCTTCCCTTTGACGCTTTCCCTCTTCGTGCCGCTAGGACGCCGGCGTCGGGTCGCAGTCCTCGAGCTTCCCGTTCTTGATGACGTGCATGCGTGGGTGGTGGATGATGTTGCCGGACTTGTCGAATTCGAGCTTCCCGGTCACGCCCTGCTTACCACCCAGGCTCATCAGGCGGACCAACAACTCGCTGTTGTCCTTCGGCGGGGGACCATCGAGCGCGTATAGCGCAACCAGCGCAGCGTCGTAGCCGTAGGCGGCGAAGAGGTCGGGAGCGGCGCCCTTGTTCGCGGCCTTGAAGCGCTTGACGAAGGACTTCATCGGCTCCTGCTGCGAATCGATGTCCAACCTCACCAGCGGCACGAAAACGCCCTCGGTGAGCGCCCCGGCCCGCCGGAGGGCGTCGCCGGCGTCGATCGCGGAGGTCGCGCACACCGAACCGTCGAACTTGGCGTTGCGGATCACGCCCAGGGCCGCGAGCGCCTCTTCGCTGTACGCGCAGATGAAGATCGCATCGGGCTTGCCCGCCGCGAGGGCATCGCCGATCGCCTTGTCCCAGTCGGTGGGTCCGATCGGGAGCTTGTCCACGACCTTGCCCCCGAGCCTCGCGACCTCGCCGCTGAAGCCCGGCAGCAGCCCATCGGAGTAGAGCCCTTGCTGGAACAGGATGAGGATCGTCTTGGCTTTCTTGTTGCTCACGAGGAATTTCGCGGCCACCAGGGCTTCGAACTCGTCGGAGGGAACCGTCCTGAAGAAGAGGTTGCTGGACTCCGCGAGGCCCGGCTTGCTGGCCGACGGCGAGATGATGACGCCCTTGGCCTTCTCGGCCTCGGGGATCATCGCCAGGGCTTCGGGGGTCGTCGCCCCGCCGATCACGATCAGGGCGCCGGCCTTGAACAGGTCGCCGGTCTCCTTCTGAGCGTACTCGGGGTGCGACAGCGAGTCTCGGTACTGGGCCTCGATCCCGGGAGGCGACTGCTTCGCCACCGCGTCGTCGAGTGCCAGCTTGATCCCGGCCTTCAGTGAAGCGCCGTAACCTCTGTTCACGCCCGTCTCGGGCAGAATGACGCCGACGATCAGCTTCCCGCCCTCGCAAGCCATGGTAAGCAACGCACCCAGAGCCAGCGCAACGATCGGGACCAACCTCATCTGCCACCTCCTGCAGGAAAACAACCGACGACTCACTCCCTTGTGACACATTGTACTATCGGTCCAACCTGGCCGCCGCGGGGGCGCCGAGGGCACTCAGCGGTCCTCCGGCCACCTGGAGGCGGTCATCCGGCCTCGAGGCGGAACTCCATCACGTCGAACCACGTACCGTGCCCGGCGAGGGCGTCGATCTCCGCCTGCACGAGCAAGAGATGCCCCTGCTCGATCTCGAGGAACCGTGCGAACAGCCCGCGCTCAGCCAGGGTCAGGGTGTCTACGAGCTGCCGGTAGAAGCCGCTCGTCTGCCGTTCGAGCTCGAGAGCGATCTTGAGCAATTCGATTTCGCCCTGCACGGCGATGGTGCCGGCCGGGCTCTGCGCAACCTTGGCCTTGGCCTCGTCGATCCACTGCGACGACGGAAGCTCCGTGGCGAGCTCCGGCGACGAAATCGTGCCCGACTTGTGCCACTCCGCGAGCCGGGTCTCGAGGTACGCGAGGTGTCCCTGCTCCTCACGGGCGAGTACGGTGAACATCTTCTTCCCACGTGGGTCGAGGATCTTCTCCGCGCCCTTCGTGTAGTGATCGCGGACCTTCGTCTCGTAGCCGATCGCCGTCGTGAGGGCCTCTTTCAGGTCCATCGCATCCTCCGCGCCGGGCTATCCACCCCGCCCAGGCGAGGGGAAGGATACCTCGCCCGCGCCTCCCCCGTCCCGAGGCACCAGATCCGGGCACCGCATTGAGACCCGATCCGAACCGTCCTCACGCCGGCCCGCCTGCCGTCGGGGACGGCCGCGCGAAGATAACGACGGCTGCACCCGCACCTGCAACCGCCGCGAGGATGCCCCACACGACGGCCCACACGGGCGTCGCGTCGCGCACCGCCCCGGCCACCGCGGGCCCGATCACCGTCCCGAGGTTCGAGAGGGCCGTGATGAAGCCGAAGGCCAGGCCCACCCTCTCGGCCGCGACCAGTCTGGCCGGCAGCGAGTAGAACGCCGGCGGGACGACCGACGACACCACACCGAGCATCGCCATCGCCACGATCGCGGGCAGGAGGCCCGCGCACATGAGCCCCAGCGTCAGGGCGAGCAGTCCCAGGCCTGCGACGCACCACAGCGTTGCGTTGCCCGTGCGGTCGATCAGCCCTCCGGCTACCGGGGTGCCGAACAGCGCCACCCACGTGATGATGCTGGTCACGAGCAGCCCCGAGGGGCCGCTGCCCGCCCACTCCGGCGCGAACGTTGCCACGGCGGAAAACGGCACGAAGTAGAGCATCCAGGCGACCCCGAGGGCGAGGAGCGGCAGGGGGACGGCCCGACCCGTTGCCGGGTCCCGTCGCCTCTCCCCTTCCGGCAGGCTTCGCGGTATCGCCACGGCGTGGAGAGGCATGGCGGCGAGGACCAGAACGGCCAGCAGCCCCATCTCGCCGCGCCAGCCGAGGCTCCTCTCGAGCAGAGGATGGACGGAGAAGAGCACGATCATTCCCGCGGCGTAGGTGCCGGTGAACAGCCCCATGGCGAGCGCCACCTCACGCCCGGCGAACGCCACCGAGATCATCCTGGCGAGCAGCAGGTTCATCAGCAGCGCGCCGGCGCCGAACGCGAGCCTTCCGGCGAGGAGCCAGCCGTAGCCGGGAGCCACTGCGAACGCCACGGCCCCCACGAGCATCACTCCCAGCCCGGCCAAGCCCGCGGCTCGGGGCGGCCACCGGTCCAGCGCGGACCCGAGCGGCACCGAGAGCACGATGGCCGGCACCGCGATCGCCCCCATCAGCAGGCCGATCTCGAGGTTGGACAGCGCGAAGGATGCCCGCAACGTCCCGATCAGCGGCGGGACTGCGAAGAACGTCATCCCCACCGCGAAGAAGCTGAGCATGGCGCTGGCCAGGATGCGCCAGCGACGGACGGCGATCTCGGGGAGAGCGTTCACCCGGTGATTCTATCCGGATGCGGCTCTCTCGCCGACCGCGACCGCCCGGAAGTTGTCGCCGCCGGCGACGTACCCCTCGGCAGGGCAAAGGAAGCGCCGAGCGCTCACGAGGTGAACTGCGTGCAGCGCAGGAAGAGGGCGACGGTGAAGGCCATGACGAGCGCCACCAGGGCCGCCGAGACGGCAATCCTGATGGTGACGCTCTCCCAGGGCCCCAGCTGGATCAAGACCATAAGGGAAATCACGCCGATCAGGATGGCCTTCGAGCCAAGCGCCCCCGGCCACCGCGCCCGGTGGCGGAGCTCGATGATCTCCCGGAGGGCGAGGGCCACCTGAAGCCAGAACAGAAGCTGCACCGCGATGAAATCGAGCGTGAGGTGCCGCAGCCAGACGGCCGGCGAGCCCGCCACCGCAAACAACACGGCGAAGGCGACGTGAGCGGCCGCAAGCCCGAGGAGGAGGAGCGCCGTCGGCGTGAGGATCCGGGCGAGGGCGATCTGCCCGATCGGGATCGGCAGCGTGACGTGAAGGCGGACCCGGTTCTCGCCCTTCTCGGTCCCGAGCGCGATGAAGCCGGCGATCATCGACGAGATGAGGATGGCAGTAGGCAGTTGCACACCTGCCCGTATCATCTCGTTGAGGTCGTGAACGGATCCGACCACCGCGATGATTGCGATGACGAGGAAGAAGATTCCGACACCGAACCCCCAGGAGGCCAGCAGGACCGGCCGGTAGAACCTGATGCCTTCCCTAAGAAGCCGCCACATGGTGTCCCCCTCTGAGGATCGCGACCGCGATTTCGTCGATGGTCATTCGGGACTGCTCCATCGCTTCTGCGCCCAGCTCGCGCAGGTGGGCGATGCTCGCGTCGCGATCGTGGCTTACCACCTGGTGCTCCGCCCTCACGCGGCGGTACTCGACGGCGCCGGCGACCGCAACGTCCGCCTCGCCGAGCCGGAACGAGATGCGCGCCCAGCGCTCGGTGAGGGCGTCCTTGGAGCTGCGCAGCAGCACGCTCCCCTCGCGCAGGAACACCAGTTCGTCCGCGAGGCGCGCGATGTCGGAGAGCACGTGGGTGGAGTAGAAGATCGCGTGCTCGCCGTCCTCCAGGACCTCCCAGAGAACGTCGAGGACCTCGGCGCGCACGACGGGGTCGAGCCCGGAGGTCGGCTCGTCCAACAGGAGGAGGCGCGGCCCGTGGCCGAGCGCCGCCACCAGCGCGAGCTTGGCGAGGTGACCCTTCGAGAGCTGCTCCACCTTCTTGCCGAGCGGGAGGCCGAGCCGGTCGGCCAGGCGATGGACGCGCTGATCGGACCACCCCGGCATGAAGCGGGACAGGAAGCGCAGGTTCTCCTCCGCCGTCCACGACCGGTAGAACCCGTGCGTCTCCCCGACGACCCCGATGTCCGACTTCCACGCCGGAGAGCGGTTGTCCACCCTGCGCCCGAACACCTCGGCGGAGCCCTCCTCCGGCACGACGAGGCCGGCGATGCAGTTGAGGGTCGTCGTCTTGCCCGACCCGTTGGGGCCGACCCGACCAACCCCAGTACCGTACCCGGCTCCAGCGTCAAGTCGATCGGACCGAGCGTGAAACCGGGGTACTGTTTCACCAGCCCGGTGAGGGTGAACGCCCCGACGCCGCTCATCGCGAGCCTCCGTTCCCCCGCAGCACGCGCTCGAACACCTCGCGGATCTGCGACTCCTCGAGCCCTTCGGCGGCGCTCTCGGCGATGAGGCGCTCGAGCGCAGGCTCCAGCCGCTGCTCTGCCATGGTCTTTTTCCTTTCCTCCGGAATCGAAACGACGAAGAAACCCTTGCCCGGCCGGGAGCGGAGCAACCCTTCCCGCTCGAGGTCGTCGTACGCACGTTGCACCGTGATCACGCTCACCCGCTGCTCGCGGGCGAGAACGCGGATCGATGGGAGCGGCTCGTCGCCCTCGAACTCGTGGGCGAGGATCCTCGCCCGGATCTGCCGCGAGATCTGGCCATGCAGCGGCTCGGGCGATAGGTCGGACAGGTGCAGCAGCAAGTCCATCACGCTCCTCCGCCCCGGCGGCACTCCACCGCCACCGCCGTCCAGTCGTCTTCGAGGACCGGGCTCGTTTCCCGCTGGATCTCGCCCAACACGCCGTCGAGCCACGCCTCGGTGGTGCCCGGACCCTGGCCTGGAGCAGGCAACCGCGTAAGCACGGCCGCCAGCACGTCGTAGCCGAGCGGCTCGCCCGAGGCGCGCCGCGCCTCCGCGATCCCGTCCGAGAACAGCAGCATGGGCGCGTCCGACTCAAGCTCCCGCGTCGTCGAGGCGTAAGGCACGTCCGCCCGGAGGCCGAGCGGCAACCGCGGCCCCGGAACCTCGACCGGTGAGAGCGCTCCGCTCTCCCGCACGACCAGCGGATCCGGTATCCCCGCGTTGGCGAGCTCCACGACTCCCGTCGCAGGGGTGAAGCGGGCGTACGCCAGCGCCACGAACTGCCCGCGGCCGAGCTCCCGGCACAGACGCCCGTTCAGCTCTCGGAGCGTCTCCGCCACGCCGCACTCGGCGGCGATGAACGGCGCCATCGCCTTCACCGAGGCCATGACCAGACTCGCCCCGAACCCCTTGCCGGCGACGTCCGCCACGACCACGCCGACGCTGCCGTCGGCATGTTCCAGGACGTCGAAGAAGTCCCCGGCCACGAAACGCGCCGGGAAGCTGCGGGAGACCACCGAGTACCCGTCGCCCACAACCATGCCGGGCGGCAGGAGGCTGCGCTGGATGTCCCTCGCCACCTCGAGCTCCCGCAGCGACAGCTCCTGCTCGCGGAGGTCGTCCCGGAGGCGGCGCCAAGCGAGGTCCCGGCGCTGACGGGGCGACACCACCGCCACAACGTAGGCGTCGTCGCCGGAGTGCCTCAGGAAACCCTCGGCAACGAGCTCCTCGAGCGCCTGCCGGACGTCGCGGGGGTTGACGCGGTGCTCGCGCGCGACGCGGTGGGCCTCCGGCAGGGTGCTCCCCTCCCCGAGGTCACCTGTGAGGATCCTGCCCCGGAGCTGCCGCGCGATCTGGGTTCGCAACGGTTCCGGCGACTGCTCGGTAAGGTGGAGAAGCATACGCACCGTCCTATCTGTTTATATACGCTATATACAGTTAAGAGGTTTGTCAAGCCCCCGACCCGATGACCAGCGGTCTACTCGGCGGTGCACGTATCATTTTCGAAATAAGACGCTTAGATGGATCTCGAGGGACACCCTCCCGCGCCGGACAGGGCCCAGAGGGGGCCGGAAGCAGTCGCGGCGGCCGTCAACGCCTCCTCCTCCAGGCTAGCGTGGGCCAGCGCTGGTATAGAGGTAGTAACCGAGGAGAAGCAGGAGGATGGCGAGCCCGAGGACCAGTCCGACGGGTGATTTGCGCGAGGTCGCCGAACCCGGTTCGATCGGCTCGGCCGAGACGAACGGGGCCGGCTCCTGGCCACCTCCCGACCCCGGCGCGAGTCCCGCGCGGTCGCCCGGCCGGCCCGGTTGCACGTGCCCGGCCTCCACCGCGCCGACCACGCTCTCGTACACACGCCGTTCATCAGGCGGCATGGCGTCCAGACTCTCGTACTCGGTCCCGTTGAAGGTGATCTTCACCCTGGCCTCCGCCGCACCTCCGGAATGACCGGCGCCAGTAGCGGCCATCGCCTTCTCGTAGGCCTGACGGACGTTCTCGGGCAACTCCTCGAGCGAGCCGTAGGTCTTGCCGTTGTAGACGAACCTGCCCTTCACGGTCACCTTGACGGTCATAGCATCCGTCTCCTGCACCGAGAATACCCGCTCCGGCCGTTGGCCGGCCGGGTTGCATCGGCCGGTGTCGGCCGGGCGTCCCTTCGACCTCCACCACAGGATGTGAGACCGCACCGTCTAGGCGAGGCCGTCGTTGACAATCGCCCCCGCCGGGCTTAAGAAGGTTTCGGGGCTGTCGATGCCCGGAGGGGCCGGGCGGTTCCCCTGCCAAGCGCCCGAAAGCACCTGGAGAGGAGTGGCCATGGTCCAGCCCGTGTCGTTCAAGCTCAACGGCAAGCCGGTGCGAGTGACGGTGGACGACGAGCGCATGCTCCTCTGGGTGCTGCGCTTCGACCTCGGCCTGACCGGCACGAAATTCGGCTGCGGCGAGGGGATCTGCGGCGCGTGCACGGTCATCGTCGACGACAAGGCGGTACGCTCCTGCTCGACGAGAGTCAAGGACGTCGCAGGCAAGCGGGTGCTCACCATCGAGGGGCTGGAGCAGGAC
Source organism: Acidobacteriota bacterium (assembly GCA_003158745.1). GTDB lineage: Bacteria > Acidobacteriota > Thermoanaerobaculia > Thermoanaerobaculales > Thermoanaerobaculaceae > RBG-13-68-16. The sequence goes on along the minus strand of PMLC01000086.1, from coordinate 24,132 downwards.
GGCAAGCTCCATGCCCTGCAGCGGGCGTTCCTCGAGCGGCACGCCTTCCAGTGCGGCTACTGCACACCGGGGATGATCCTGGCGGCCTACGCGCTGATGCTTGCCAACCCCCATCCGACGCGCGAACAGGTGGTCAAGGCCCTGGACGACAACCTCTGTCGATGCGGGTCCCACACGCGAGTCCTCGAAGCGGTCGAAGTCGCGGCCGCGGCGACGCGGGGACGTGTGCGATGAACGGCGACGGCCATCTCTCACGCCGCGAGTTCCTCGCCCTGGCCGGCGCCTCGGGCCTGTTCGTGCTCTTCGACCTCGAGAGGCTGCTGGCGCAGGAGCCGGCGCGGCTACCCGGCCGTCCCGGCTACCCGGCCGACTTCAACGCGTATCTCCGGATCGCCGAGAACGGGCGCACGACGTGCTTCGTCGGCAAGGTCGAACTCGGCCAGGGCTCGATGACCTCGCTGGCACAGCTGCTTGCGGAAGAGCTCGACGTCCCGCTCGACTCGGTCGAAATGGTCATGGGCGACACCGATCTCTGCCCGTGGGACATGGGAACGTTCGGCTCGCTCTCGATCCGGCAGTTCGGCCCGGTGCTCCGGGCCGCCGCGGCGGAGGCCCGGGCCGTGCTGCTGCAGCTGGGAGCCGAGCACCTGCAGATTCCACCCGATCGGCTCCAGGCGAAAGACGGAGTCATCAGCAAGGTCGGCGACCCGGCCGTTTGCGTGACCTACGGCCAACTCGTGCAGGGCAAGCGCATCGAACGGCACATCGAGAAGATCCCGGTCAAGACGCCGAGGGAGTTCACCGTCGTCGGCAGGCCTGCGGCGCGCAAAGACGCACTCGACAAGGTGACCGGCCGGGCCAGGTATGCCGGCGACATTGCGCTGCCTGGCACGCTGCACGCACGGATCGTGAGACCGCCCGTGCACGGGGCGACGCTGAAGGACGTCGACAGCAGCGCGGTCGCCAACGTTCCTGGCGCCACCGTCATCCGCGACGGTGACCTGATCGCAGTGCTGCACGAGCGCCCGGACCTCGCGGACCGCGCGCTGGCGCTGGTGAAGGCCCGGTTCGACCGGCCCGCTCAGGAGCTCGACGAAGCCTCGATCTTCGACCATCTGGTCAAGAACGCTCCACCGGCGCAGATGCTCGGCGCGAACGGCAACCTCGAGGAGGGCGAGAAGTCGGCCGCGGCCGTGTTCGACCACACCTACCTCAACAGTTACGTGGCGCACGCACCGATGGAGACACACTCGGCGCTGGCGAGGATCGAGAACGGCAAGGCGACGGTGTGGGCCTCGACGCAGACGCCGTTCGGCATCAAGACCCAGGTCGCGCAGGCGCTCGGGTTCCCTCCCGAGAAAGTCCGGATCAACACGCCCTATGTCGGCGGCGGCTTCGGCGGAAAGAGCGCCTCCAGGCAAGCGATCGAGGCGGCCCGCCTCGCCAAGATCACGGGGAAGCCCGTGCAGGTTGTCTGGGACCGCGCGGAGGAGTTCTTCTACGACACGTTCCGCCCGGCCGCGGTCGTCAAGATCCGCTCGGGGCTCACGAGCGCCGGGAAGATCGCGTTCTGGGACTTCAAGGTCATCTGCGCGGGCGAGCGGGAGGCCATACCCTTCTACGACATCCCGAACCAGCGCACAGCCTCGGCGGGAGGCTGGCAGGGCGACCAGCCGCCCGGGCTGCACCCTTTCGCCGTCGGGCCGTGGCGGGCGCCGTCCGTCAACACGAGCACCTTCGCGCGCGAGTCGCAGATCGACATCATGGCTGCCAGGGCTAAAGCCGATCCGTTGGAGTTCCGGCTGAACCACCTGAGCGACCCGCGCATGGTGCGCGTGCTGAAGGCGGCAGCGGAGGCCTTCGGCTGGACACCGAAGGCGGCACCGAGCGGGCGCGGCTTTGGCGTGGCCTGCGCCACCTATATCGGCACCTATGTGGCGACGCTGGCGGAGGTCACGGTGGACAGGGCGACAGGCCGGGTGCGGGTCGGGCGCGTCGCGTGCGCCCAGGACATGGGCCTCGTCGTCAACCCTGACGGCTCGCGCCAGCAAACGGAAGGCGCAATCACGATGGGACTCGGGTACGCGCTGACCGAGGAGGTGCGCTTCCGCGGGGGCGAGGTGCTGACCAGGAACTTCGACAACTACGAGATCCCCCGTTTCTCCTGGCTGCCGGCGATCAAGACTGTCCTGATCGACAACCCCGAGACGCCGGCGTCCGGGTGCGGCGAACCGCCGATCGTGTGCATGGGCGCGGTGATCGCGAACGCCCTCCACGATGCGACCGGCGTGAGGCTCTTCCAGCTTCCGATGACTCCGGATCGCCTCAAGTCCGCGCTTGCGGGCTGACTTCCCTTTCCGGCCGCTGCGGTCTTCCGGGCCGCGCGAGCGAGCGGAGACACGACGGCCTGCGCGAGGCCGGCCGTCGGTGCGTCCGCCGCAGGCGAACGCCCAGCACCGGCCGCTCCTACCCTACCGCTGCGACATGGTGACCGTGCCGAACTGAGCCACCGCCGGCTGGATCTTGGCAGCGTCCCCACCGACCACGACGGTTTGGGTGAGGGAGCTCATGTACTTCCTGCCAATTCCCTGCACCTGTTCGGCCGTGACTGCGTTGATCTTGGGCACGAACTCCGCGAGAGCCGAAGGCGGCAGCCCGTTGACCCAGTTCGTCGCCAGCGTGTTGACGACGGCGCCGTTGAGCGAGTTGGTCAGCAGGTAGAGACCATTCTGGTAGCGCTTGGCGCGCGCCAGCTCCTCGTCGGTCGGCAAGTTGGCACCCATCCGGTCGAGCTCGTAGAAGATCTCGAGCAGGGTGCCCGCGGTCACGTCGGTGCGCACCGCCGCGCGGACCTGGAGGAGGCCGCCCTGTTCGTGAGGCTGGTTGGTCGACCCGGGCGAATACGTGTAGCCCTTGTCCTCGCGGATGTTGTCGGTGAGTCGGCTGGCGAACGCACCGCCGAAGATCGTGTTCGCCACGACCATGGGGTAGAAGTCGGCGTCGGTCGCCTTCATCGTCGGCCGGCCAACCCGGATCTCGGCCTGCACCGAACCTGTGCGATTGACGAGCACGAACGTTCTGGCGTCACGGGCTGCCGGGCTCGGCGGCGTGGCCGCCGTGGCCTGGCCGGCGTTGCTCCAGCCGGCGAAGACCTTGCGGATGAAGGGCTTGAGCGTCTCGGCATCGACGGCGCCCGCGACCACCAACAGTGCCCGGTCGGGAAGGAAACGGCGGGCGTGCTCGGCCTTGAGCAACTCGGGGGTGACCTTCTCAATACTCTCCTCCGTCGGCGCCACGACGTGGTAGGGATGGTCGCCGTAGATGGCGGTCCGGAAAGCCGCCTGGACGGCAAACTCGGGGCGCGAGGCCTTCTCTTTCAGCTCCTGCAGGGCGTTCTCCTTGACCAGATCGACCTCGTCCTTAGGGAAGGCGGCGTGCTGCGCGACGTCCGCGACGATCTCCACCAGCGTCGCGGCATCCGTCGCCAGGGCGTCGGCGCTGATAAATGTGGCGTCGTCCGAGTTGGTGGCATCGATCGTTCCGCCTATCGCCTGCATCTGCTCGGCGATCTGCTTCGATGTACGCGCCGCAGTGCCTTCCTTGAGCGCCGTGGCCATGAGGTGGGACACGCCGGGAAGGTCCCGAGGATCTGCGGCGTAGCCGCCCCGCACCACGAGGCTGGCGTCCACCTTGGGGAAGCCCGGGCGCGGCACGATCCACACCATCAGACCATTGGGGAGCGTTTCGGTGACGATCGTCGGGACCGGCAGCGGCTTGTCCGCGCCGAATGCGGGCAGTCCCTTGGGCATGACGGGCGGCTGCTTGGCCACGGCGGCGCTGGAGGCGACGACCGCGGCGAGCAGGGCCAGGGATACTCTGAAGGTACGGGCTCTCATGGTCTGCCTCCTCACTTGGCTGCCGCCTGGGCCTTCGCGGCCGGCAGCCGGTCGATCCACGAACGGTTGGGCACGGTCAGGTACTTGGCCGCGACGCGCTTGATGTCGGAGGCGCTCACGGCGGCGATCTGCGCCGGCACCTGGTTGATCGACGCGGCGTCGCCGGTGAGCGCCTGCCGGACCGCGAGCGCGTCGGCGCGGTAGATCAGCATCTCGAGATTGGTGTAGAGGTCGGAGATCATCTTGGTCTTGACGCGCTCAAGCTCCGCCTTGCCCACGCCGTCCTTGGCGATGGCGTCGATCTCGTGCTGCACCGCGTCCACCATTTGGGCGCCGGGGCCGACTGGCTTGTAGAGGCCGAAGATGACCAGCATGGTCGGCCCGCCGTTCGTGATCGCATTGCCGAGCGGCCAGTGCAGTCCGCCGTCGAGGTTGATGAAGAGCTCCTTGCCCTTGATCAGGCTCTGATAGAGGCGTGAGGCGTCCCCGGAGACCAGAAGATCGCCGAGCACCCACGCCGGGATGTAGTCGGGGTTGCCGGGCTCGGGCATCCGGTACCCGATCGCGACGGCCGGCACCTGCGCGAACTGGTCGCTCTGCGTGAGCGTCCGTTCCTTTTCGCCCAACTTCTCCGAGAGCTGCGGCTGGGTCGGCGCAGCCTGTGGCGGGATGCCGCCGAAGAGCTTCTCGACGAGCGCGAAGACGTCGTCGGCCTTGACGTCGCCGGCGATGCCGATGACCGCGTTGTTCGGGGCGTAGAACGTCGTATGGAATGCCCTCACGTCCTCGATCTTCGCGGCATCAAGGTCGGTGAACGAGCCGTAGCCGTCGTGCGCGTTTTCCCACCGGTCGAAGGCCAGGCCGCACAGGTCGGTCCAGAAGAAGAGCCCGTACGGACGGTTCTTGACGTTGACGCGAATCTCCTCCTTGACGACGTCGCGCTGGTTGTTGAGGTTCTCGATCGAGAGGTCCAGGGCTCGCATCCGGTCTGCCTCGAGCCAGAGGACCGGCTCGAGGGCCGAGACGGGCGCCGACTCGATGTAGTCGGTGTAGTCGAACCGCGTCGAGCCGTTGTTCACCCCTCCGCCGCCCTCGATGACCCGGTTGAACACGCCCTTCGGCGAGTCGGGCGTGCCCTCGAACATCATGTGCTCGAACAGGTGCGCGAAGCCGGTACGGCCTTTCGGTTCGAGGCGGAACCCGACCTTGTAGACCACCGAGAGACCGAAGGTGGGCGACGAGTGGTCCTCGGATACCACTACAGTCAGTCCGTTCGGCAGCTTCTTGACCGCCGTGGGGATGACCCACCCCGGCGCTTGCGCCGCCGCTACCTGCCCTGCCGCGAGCGGGATGGCGGCCACGAGCGCGACGACCATTGCGAGATGTCCTCTCATCAAGTTCCTCCTTGCACATGCCGTGCCCCGCGACGGGCAGACGGACCCGACGGTCGACGCGGGGCGTTCGCCGCTTCTACGGAAGCGAGGCCGTCCCGGTTATCACCGAGGCAGGGGACCCTCTGTCCCCGGGCAGCCTATTCGGCGCCCCGGAGCAGCTCCTCGATCTCCTTCGTCGTCTCCTCAGACTGGGCCCGAATCGCCCCGGCCAGATCCGCTCGCATTGAGGCCGCATCGCGCACCCCTTCCGGGCGTTCCACGCGCAAGCCCGACAGTTGGGCCGCGTAGAAGGAGGTTTCGAAGGTCCAAGGCCGCCGCACATCCGCCGGCTCCCCGTCGTAGCCGGGATCGCGCACGATCGCTGCCGGGGGACGCTGCACCAACTCGCGCGCAAAGAAGTCCACGAACCCGCCCGCCGGCTCCCAAACCGAGCCCAGGTAGCGAGGCACGAGGTCGCCCCACCAGGGGACGGCCAGGGCACTCGCAACGGCCACGATCGCCGGCAACCCCTTCCAGCGACTTTCGAGGATCAGGTACCAGCCGACGATCCAAAAGGCGAGCCCGCCGATGCTCAAACCTACGGGAAAGACCGTCGTAGCGATGTCCGGCCGCATCGCCTCCTGGAGGACGCCCTCCGGAAGCACACGCGGCGGCCGGGCAGGGTCGAAAGCGACGGGGAAAGGCCGGTTCGGCACGAGGGACCACTCGTGGGCGAGGAGGCTCAGGGGGTCGTCGATCGCGACCCACAGCACGTCGAGCTCCGACCTGGCCAGACGGTGTGCGCGATCGTCAAGGCTCCGGCTGCGGAGGAACCAGAAGGAGGGCGGCCGCTGCGAGAGCCAGCGAAATGCGCGCGGGGAAAAGCGGAGGTCGATCGCAGGCTTGCCGGACGAACCGGCCCAGCGGACCGGCACGCCAGGCGCTAGTTCGGCATCGCTGGTCAGCAGCGAAGCGCGAGAGAGCTTCTGCCACCGGCGGCAGTAGACGGCTTGCATGGGTCCGCCTTGAGGGCCCTCGAGCCGGATCCGGGCGCACAGCTCCGGCGTCGTCAGATCCTCCCAGTTGGTGCCATCCTCGCCCAGCGGCCGAGGGTCGAAGTCGAGCCGCCACCACACCCGCTCCACCGTGGCGACGCCCCGGCCCGTCAGGGACCGGAGCGCGGCCCGCTCCCGCCATCGGGCGGGTCCAGATTGCCAGGCGTTGATCAGGAGCACGGCCCCGATCGCCAGCATGAGCGCTCCCTCGATCGTCTGCAGACGCCCGGCTATGAACTCGAACACCGAAACGGCGACCCGCTGCCACCCGGGCATGGGAGGAATCGCACGCTCAGGGGGCCGGGCCGGGCGGCCGCCGCCGGACGCGCCTCCCGCTGGCTGGTCTGTCATTGTCATCAAGCAGTGTAGACCACCTCGAACGGGCGCGCCGCCCGCACCCGAGGGCAAGAGCGCGAGCGCACGTGAAGCATGAAAACGTCAGTTCCAACGGCGCGGGTCGTTGTCGCGGGCCGCCTGCGCTTCGACGGCAGCGTTCCGGCGCTCCTCCTCGGCCCATGCCTCCCGCAGGGCGGCGTCGCGCTCCCTGCGCCGCCTGATCGCGAAGAGCGCGAGCAGGGTGATTGCCATCCACAGCACCGTCGAGCTTGTCAGAAACGGCACCCAGGTCGTCCAGAGCGCCTCGCGCCGGAAGTAGGCTCGCGCGAAGTCGCCGGAGCTCTCGCCGGTGGCGGCTTCGAAGGCCTCGCCGAACTCGGCGCCCTTTCCGACCCCGGCGAGGATCCGCGCGACGGCCGTGTCGCCGTGTCGGTGCAGCAGGTATCGCACCAGCGCCGCCGACATCGCGTAGGCGCGAGAGACCCTCGAAGCTTCGCCGGAGAACGCCGCATCCACCTCGCGCAGCGAGCGCGGTCCGGGCCCGATCGTGGCGAGCGCCGCACGGGCGCCGTCCTCGATCCCCCACTCGCGCGCCGCAACCGTGGCCGTGCCCTCGTCGAACCAACGAGGCACCGGGTTGCCGTGGGTGGCGCGGGAGATCAGTACGTGGGTGATTTCGTGACGCAGCAGCGACTCCATGTTGCGGTCGGGGTATGACGGGACGCGGCCCGGGAACAGGACAACGGTGTCGAGGGCCGGCACGGCGTAACCGCTCACCCACGACGCCACGTGTTTTGCCAGGGGGGAGTTCTCCGGCGCGAGCACGATGCGGATCGGCGCCCCCGTCAGGCCCATGCCGATGAGGTCAAGGATCGAGTTCCATTCCCCGCGGCCCATCGCTGCGATCGCGGCCGCCTGGGACTGGAGCTCCCGGGGCGCCTCGACTCGGATCGTGGGCGAATCCTGTCCCCGGACCGACCCGGCGAGTGCCAGGCAAAAGGCGACAACACCTCCCGCTACCCCGACGAGACGGGAACGGCCCTGGTCCATTTCGGTGCGCACAAGTCAGGCTATCAGACGAGCGGGCCGGGGGCACACGGCCGTCCCTTGCGCCCTGCTATTCTGTTTTTTTCGGCGGCCGCTGCACCCTCGCTCACTCGCCGCCTGGGAGGCACCGTGAGAGTCGCACCGCTTGGCGTTGTCTTCGCGCTCGCGGCGCGCGTCTTCGCTGCGGAACCCGTCACGGTCGTGGAGGCCACGGGGTACGGGCGGACCTCGCTCTATCAGGAGGTCGTGGACTTCCTGTACCAGGTCCAGAGGACCTCCGAGCCCGTCGCCATCACGCAACTCGCGGTCTCGGCGGAGGGCCGGATGGTGCCCCTGGTGATCCTCTCCAAGGAGCGCGTGCGCACGCCGGCCGAGCTCCGGGCGACGGGCAAACCTGCCGTGCTGGTCATGGCCAACATCCACGCCGGCGAGGTCGAGGGCAAGGAGGCGTGTCAGATCCTCATCCGCGAGGTGGCGAGCGGTCGTCTGGCCTCGCTTCTCGACAATCAGGTGATCCTGCTCATCCCGATCTTCAACACCGACGGGAACGACAAGCTCGGGCACAACCGCCACGACAAGGGACCCGATCTCGCGGGCGTGAGGTACAACGGGCAGTCGCTCGACCTCAACCGCGACTACACCAAGCTCGAATCCCCCGAGGTCCGCGGCCTGGTTCAGCTCTTCTCGACGTGGGACCCGGTGCTGTTCATCGACATGCACACGACTAACGGCTCCTACCATCGCGAGCCGGTCACCTACACGACGTGTGCCAATGCCAACGCGCCGCAGGCGCTCACCGACTACATGTGGCGGAAGCTCTTCCCTGCCGCTGCCGCGCGCCTCAAGGAGTCCGGGTTCGACAGCGTCCCCTACGGCGAGTTCGTCGACGGCGCCCACCCCGAGAAGGGCTGGATCAATGAGGCGATCGAAGCGCGCTACGGCACGAACTACGTCGGGCTGCGCAATCGCCTAGCGATCCTGGACGAGAACTACTCGTACGCCGACTTCAAGACCAGGGTGCAGGCCTCCCTTGCCTTCATCCGTGCCGTGCTCGAGTTCACGAACGCCAACGCGGGCGAGATCGCCGGCCTGGTTCGACGCGCCGACGCCCAGACCGCAACAGGCTACGCGGCGCAACCGTTCGTGACCGACGCGAAGCTCGAGCGTTTCGGGGACGTGACCGTCAAGGGGTACGAGTTCACGACCCAGCCGCTGACACCGGAGGAAAACGCAAGGTACCCCTGGATGGGCGGCGTCAGGGTCAAGCCGACCGACATCGGCCGCGACTACACCGTGCCGTACCTCGCGCTCGCCACAGCCAAGCGGACCCTGGCACTGCCCGCGGGCTACATCGTGCTCCCCGGTCAAGACGACGTCGTGAGCAACATGCGGGCGCACGGCATCGTCGTCGAGAGGCTGCTGGAGGGATGTCGCGTGGCAGCCGAGCGCTGGGTGATCGAGAAGGTGGAGCCAGCGACGACGTTATTCCAGGGTCACGTGCTGCTCTCGTTCCCGGGCCACTTCGAGAAGAGCGACGCGGACGTGCCGGCCGGTTCCGTGTACGTGGACATGCGACAGCCGCTGGCCCGCCTCGTCCCCGTCCTCCTCGAACCCGCCTCGGTGGACAGCCTGGCGGCGTGGGGCTTCCTCAACCGCGTCATCGTCCGCCAGTGGAGCAACGAGCCCGCGCCTTACCCGGTGTTGCGGGTCGTCGTTCGGCCGACTGTCCCTCTCCTCGTGGCGGAACAGGAGTAGCCAACCGCGAGGTTCTTCTCGTCCGGGGGAACACACACGTCAACCCTGCCGAGAAAGGGGCTCCGTGCCTCGACACCAAAGAACCGCGCAGGTCTAGCGAGAGGACTCGGGCCGACCCAGGACCATCACGCCCGCGAGGCGCGTGTGCCGTGTCTGTTCTTCCGCCAGCACCGCGTACGGGTCGACGATCTTGAGGTCCTTCCGGCATACCCAGCCGCTGCGGCCGGCACCGGCATGAAGAAGCTCACCGTTCGGAGCCCTTGCGCGACGAGCCTTTTCTGGAGTGCCTCGAAGAACTGCACGTTCGTCCTGGGACCGGCGAGAAGGGACGTGGCAATCCGGCTGACGTCCACCACAACCTTGGGTCGCGACCTCTCGACCTCTCGCAGCGTGCCATCAAGCTCCGATTGCAGGCCAACGCGGTCCAGCCTCTCGCCGCATCGGGCCGCGGCGGCCACAACGGGATAGAATCGGGTCCGGTGGGTTCGGAAACCGTTGTTACGTCGAACCAAAGGCCTCGACGATCGGGCCCGCTTCATTGGCGCCCCGCAAGGAGGAGGCTGGCGCTGACCTTTTCGGTGCGCCGCGCAGCTTCACACGTGAGGCAGCTCTGAAAACCAATTTGCCCGCCGCCTCGCCTCCGCTGCCGGCCCCGACAGTTCCGGCGACTCGAGCGTCGTCGCGTGGCGGTGCGCGCCGCAGCCTCGATCTGTGCTGGCTGACTGCAGCGCTGGTCGTGGCGGCGCTTGTCCACGCCCCCTCGTTGCGGCTGGGGTTCGTGAGCGACGACTTCGAATGGCTGCGACACGCCCGCACCGTGCTGAACGACCCGGGCCGGCTGCTCGTCCCGTTCGGCGGCGTCAGGCCGGCCCTCGCCGTATCGCTCGCAGTCAACATGCTGGCATGCGGCGTGGAGCCTTTCGGCTACCACCTGGCCAATCTCGTCCTCCACCTCGGTTGCGGCGCGCTCCTGTTCCTTCTCCTCGGGCGTCTCTCGCTTCCGGCCCCGATTTGCGCCGCGATCACGGCTTTGTGGCTGTGCTCGCCCTACTCCCTAGAACCTGCCCAGGCCGTTCAGAGTCGGCAAGAAACCTCGCTGTTGGCGTGCTGGCTGGGTCTCGGGCTCGTCTGGCCCGGGCCGGACCTGCCATGGACCCGCGGTCGAGCCGCAGGAGCCGGGGCGCTCGCGCTGCTCTCGGCGCTCACCAAGGAGAGCTGGGTCGTGCTGCCCGGGTTCTGCCTCGCGTTTGACCTCTGGTTGCGTGACGTACCGCTGAGACGCGCCGTGAGGAACGCTGCCGTCGTAGCGCTCGCCCCATTCGCGTTCACCATCATCTACTTCATTAACCCGGCGATTGCGCCAGGAAGCTACCTGACCGGCGGGTTTGCAGCCCTCGGCCGGGTCCCCCATGCGCTCGCGGTCTTCCTGAACCTGAGGGCGCTCGTTCCCGCATTGCCCACGGTCGGCCCGGCGGAGGTCGGCGCGACGGTGGTTCTGGCCGCGTTGCTCGTATTCGGGTGGCTGAAGAGGAACTGGTGTGTTGGCGTCGGACTTGCGTTCTTTGTGCTGCCGTTCCTCCCGATACTCACCGTCCCATTCCTGACGTCGCGCTACACGACCATCCCTCTGCTAGGGTTCTTGATGGTTCTGGGCGGTACGGCGACCGAGCTGATTCGGTTGGTCCGACCTCCGGTCAGACTGGCGTTGGTTGCTGCGCTGGGCGTCCTGTTCGCAACCCAACTTACCCTCGACCTTCTCACGCTCCGGGGCGACATGGCCGACGCCTCCCGGCTCGACGCCGCACACAGGCGGCTGCTCGCGGAAACGCGGGCGTTCCTTACGGAACTACCGAAGGACCGTGTGCTCGTCGTCGTGCGTCTCGACCGCGCGGATCCCCTTCGCGACCTCGTGGAATCCGTGGCGGGCATCCCCAAGGCATACTTCGACCGAGTGCGGGACCCGTACGGGCTGATCGACTGGCCCTCGCTGCTGACGTTTGCGCTAGACCCGAACGGCGGGCCGGTGTTCGAGGCCGTCGAACCCGAAGCCGCCGGCACGGCTTCCTTTTCGGTCCTCGCACACCTGGACGGAGGCTTCCGCCTCATAACCCCGCTGGCAACATCCGTGCCGGGCGAGGTCCGGGCCTGGGAAGCTCGGGGCTTCCATCCGCGGGTCGTGCGGCCGATGCGCCAGAACCCAGGAAGGTGACACCGACGACGACACGGACCACGTCCGAAATGAACGACCGAAGGCCTTGGCTTGTAACCGCCGAGGCGGCCATGGAAAAGGAGAGTGGGGTTGGACGACGATCGGGAGCGTGAGGCAGCGCTGGCCGCGCTGATGGTCGCCTACCAGGACGGGAATGTGATGGCGTTCGAGAAGCTCTACGGCGAGGTGGCCGGTCCGATCCTCGGGTACCTGAGGTCGCTGACGCGCGACGCCGCGAGGGCGGAGGATCTCCTGCAGGAGACGTTCCTCCAGGTCCACCGGGTGCGCCACACCTACGAGCGGGGCCGCCCAGTCAAACCCTGGCTCTACGCCATCGCCCGGAACGTCTTCCTCATGTACCGACGGGCCGCAGGGAGGCTCCTCCGCCACGAGGGCCTGGCCGACGAGGATCTCCCCGATGTTCCGGTGCCACCCGAGGTGGAGTCGCTCGCGGACCGGGACCACATTCAGAAGGCGCTGGCCCAACTGCCGCCGGACCGACGCGAGGCGCTTCTGCTTCACCACGTCATGGGGCTGTCGTTCCAGGAGGTCGGTGCGGTCCTCGGACTGACAGCCGGGGCCGCAAAGCTCCGAGCGCACCGAGGCGTTGTCGAGTTGCGCGGGATCCTGCGCGGAAAGGCGACCTAGCCCATGCCGGCGACCCCCAGACCCCCGGACGAGCTCCGCCGCGCGGTCGCCGCCGATCTGCGGCCCGTCCGCTCGCTCGTCTCGCCCGCCCGCCGGATGCTCGTCACCGCGGCATGGGTGCCGCTTGCAATCGTCCTGGTACTCGCCTTTCTGGGGCTTCGCAGCGACGCACAGCAGCTGGGCTGGCCGATGACCTGGGGGCCTCTGATCGTCGAGGCGGCCCTCAGTCTCGTGCTCGTCGCCCTCGCCCTCGCCGAGGCCGTCCCGGCGCGCAGTCCGGCGCGAGGACGACTCGCCGGGACCCTGGGGGTCGCGGTCCTCGTATTCGTAGCGCAGGCGTTGCTGACCCGCAGCGCGAGCGCGGGAGTCGCGGTCGAGAACCCATTCGTCACCCACGGCTTCCAGTGCTTCGCGCTGCAGGTGCTCCTCGGCGTTCCCGCCCTCCTGCTCGTGGCGCTACTCGTCGTGCGCGCCGCCCCGCTCCGAGCGGCATGGGCGGGGGTGCTCGGCGGCGCTGGTGCCGGGCTCCTCGCCGACGGGATCTACCGCCTTCACTGCCCGATCACCGACCTGCGCCACGTCCTGCCCTGGCACGGCGCCGCGGTCCTGATCCTCTCGCTCGTCGGGCTCACCGGCGGCGCCGCGTGGGAGCGGCATCAGCGCCGTCGCATGGCGGAGCGCCTGGCTCTCCGGTCCCGTGCAACGCCGTAGGATTGCCGGCGACACACCTGTTTTCACCAGTGTCTGGGAGTCTCTCCAAGCGCGAAACAGGCCCGGCCGCGGAACCGTGGAATAATGTCTGCTGGCGCTTGCTCTGGCTGTTTCCGTCAACGCCTTCGCATCGGCGAGGAGGTTCGAATGAAAGTCCGATCGAACACGGTGGTGGCGTGGGCCATCGCAGCCGCGGCGCTGGCAGTGTCGCTCGAGGCACAGACTGCAGGGTATTCAAAGCCGACACAGGGTCCGGCCGCAACCCCGTCCGCCGCAGGGATACGCCTCGAGTTCGGCGGCAACCTCCTCGAGATCACCAAGGAGACCCTCGACCGGTTCGCCAAAGGGCTCGCGGACGAGGAGGAGGCCAGGAAGGTCGTGGCCGCCGCAACGCCGAAGCCTGCGCCGCGGATGACCAAGACGGAGTACGACACCTGCCAGCAGAACCTGATGACGACCCCTGAGTACATGCAGCTCGCGCAGGAGTACGCCGGTTCGGTTTCCGGACACCCGAAGGACGCGACGGAGGCCCGGGAGGCGGCGGAGGAGATGCTGACGAAGTTGGGAGCATTGGTCGAGAAGGCGTGCGGACCCGATCCCTCCCGCGCCAACGAGAAGCTCGACACCGCCAACAGGCTGCGCGAGGCCGAGACCAAGGCCGCGCAGAGCAACGGGTTCACGCTCCGCCAGTACGTCGTCCTCAAGGAGCGGGTCACGCCGCTGTGCCTGTCTGACCCGGTGCCGCCGGACCCCGCCGGCCTGAGGCGGAAAGGTCAGGGAAGCGCTTTCTTCGTCTTCACGCCAGCGGAAGTTGCAGCCTTGCGGCCCCGCTGCGAGGCGTTCGTAAAGCTCCTCTACCCGGACGATAACTGAGTGAACGCGCGGTCGCGCCGAGGCTGCCCCAAATGGTGCGCGGTGACGCTGACTGCTGCGGCCTGCCTCGTTCCGGTCTGCCGCCCCGTTCGGGCGGCCGGATTGCCGTGGTCGAAGCTCGAGGCGCTCAATGGGGCACGGTGGGTGCCTTGGTGGGATTCGACGAGCGCCCCGGCAGCGTGGAGGGCCGCCGACCCCGCGGTCGCGATGGCGGTCGTCTGGCGGCCGGCCGCGGCCGGAATGGAGCTGGGCGAGCTGGCGCTTGGCGGCACGGGCGAGGCATGGCGTTTGCAGATCGTTCTGGTCCGCCTCGACTCTGCACGACTCCGTCTGGAGCTCGTCAGCGCGAGCCGCGAAGCAGGGACGCTGCCCGACTGGTCGCTCGATCGCCTGCCCGCCGGCGCCGTCCTGGGAGTGAACGCCGGGCAGTTCACGGGCGGCCAGCCGTGGGGGTGGCTCGTCAGGAACGGTACAGTCGAGCAGCTTCCCGCGATCGGGGCGCTCTCGATGGCGTTTTGCGTTCTCTCAGACGGCCGAGCCCGCTTCGTGCCTGTAAAGGAGATTCCGGCCGACGGCAGCGGCTCCGCCGTTGAGGCGTTCCAGTCGTACCCCGTCCTCCTCCGCCGGGACGGCGAGATCCCGCCCCAGCTCGCGACCCCCGGGTCCGGCGTCGACCTTGCCCATCGCGACGCTCGGCTCGCGATCGGCGCGCTGCGCGACGGGCGGCTCCTGGTCGCGCTGACCCGGTTCGACGCCGCCGGCACGGCTCTCGGCTCCCTCCCGTTCGGCCCAACGGTGCCCGAGATGGCGGCCGTCGTCGGAGCGCTGGGTTGCCGCGAGGCCGTGATGCTCGACGGCGGCATCTCAGCCCAGCTCGCCGTGCGGGACGCCGGCGGCGCCCTGCGGACGTGGCGCGGATGGCGGAAGGTGCCGCTCGCCCTGGTCGGGTACCCGCGGTAGGCGACGGGCCGCGGGTCCGAGGCTCGCGTAACCCGCACACCCTGAACGGCAAACCAAGGCGTAGGGGGGGATGAAGCCCATGAACACCACACTACGAACAGCAACGGTACGGAATGCGACGCGAGATACTGGCATTCTTCCTAGTATGAGAGTTTGGATCGCACACCAGCTCGCGGCCGTCATTGCCGCCATCGTCGTCACGGCCGCCGGCTGCGACATGGCCGGAGCGCCGGCGCACAATACCGCCGGCATGGCCGAGGCCGAGACAGTTTCGACCCGAAGCTCCGACACACCGGAGAAGACCATGAGCCCGAAATACTCGAAGTCCGGATACGATGTCACTTCCCTCCCTCACGACGCGGTGGCGAAGCTCGCCGCCAAACTCGGCCCGGAGGCATACCGGATCACGCAGAAGGCAGGCACCGAACCAGCGTTCTGCGGCAACCTCCTCGACAACCACAAGGACGGCGTTTACGTCTGCGCGGTGTGCGGGCTCCCCCTCTTCTCGAGCCAGCATAAGTTCAACTCGGGCACCGGGTGGCCGAGTTTCTACCAGCCGTTCGACCCCGACCACATCGTGCGAAAGACCGACACCGGCTACGGCATGGTCCGCACCGAGATCCTGTGCGCGCGCTGCGGCTCGCACCTGGGCCACGTGTTTGACGACGGCCCCAAGCCGACGGGCGAGCGCTACTGCCTCAACTCGGTATCGCTCAAGTTCCACGAGAAGGGCGCGCAGCTGCCGCCCGAAAGCCAGCCCGTGAACGTCGGCGGGGGAGGCGCGCAGCCAGCGTCGGCCGCGGTCGCGTACTTCGCCGGGGGCTGCTTCTGGGGGGTCGAGCACTACTTCCACCGCGGCCCGGGCGTCATCGACGCCGTCAGCGGGTACATGCAGGGGCACGTCGACCACCCGACGTACCGTCAGGTCTGCTCGGACACGACCGGCCACGCCGAGACCGTCAAGGTTGTCTACGACCCGACGAAGATCACCTATCGCCGCCTGCTGGAGGCGTTCTTCACGATGCACGACCCGACCCAGCTGAACCGGCAGGGGCCGGACTCCGGCGAGCAGTACCGGTCGGGGATCTGGTACGTGGACGAGGCACAGAAGCGCGAGGCGGAAGCGTACATCAAGGAGCTCGCGACTTCCGGCCGCTACGGCAACCGCAGGATCGAGACCCAGGTGGAGCCGGCCAAGACGTTCTGGCCCGCGGAGGAGTACCACCAGGAGTACATCGCCAAGAACGGCGCCGCCTGCCACGTTAAGGACCCGTGGTGACGCAGCGCCGGGTATAGCGGGAGGAAGCCGCAGAGGTCCTCGAACTCGACCGGTGGCTGCGCCGGAGCGCGAACCCGCGCCGCAGCACACGACCACGATTGTGATGGCACTCCGCGCCTATCCCAGCGCTGTCGCCATCCCGCCTCCCGGCGGAGCGCACCGCGCCGCCCGCATCACGAGAGACAGTTGGCGCCCGGCCGGCGATGACGGGAAGGAAGCCCGGTCGGGCGCGACGACGTGCCACGGGCACCCCTGCGGAGGGCTGCCCTTGTGTTCCCTACTTCACGGTCTTACCCACCTGGAGGTCATCGACGAGCTTCTGCATGGCCTTCTTGTTGACATCGTCCGGGGCCTGCTGCACCGCCAGCTTCGCGTACTTCAGCGCCTCCTGGGTGCGGCCTACCGCCGCGTATCCGCGCGCCAGGCCGACGTTCACCGGCCAGACGTTGGGGTGCTTCCTGGCGTTGGCCTCGAACACCTTGAGCGCCTTGTCCTTCTCGCCACGGGCGAGGAGCTCGCGGCCGTACCCGTGCAGTTCGATCGGATTCACTCCCGGGTAGTCGATCGCCTTCTGTGTGGTCGCCTCCGCTTCAGCCACGAGGCCGTTTGCCGCCTGCGCCTCGGCGAGGGTCCGGAGCGTGTAGAAGTTCTCCTGGCCGATGTAGGGAAGGCTCACGGCGTTCTGCGCCCACCCGAGCGCCTCCTTGAGGTTCGTCTTGTTGTCGAGGCAGAACTTCGCCGCTTCCTGCCACCCCTCCCAGTTGAACCCCTTCGCGTTGCGCATCTCGCGCCGCAGGTTCTCGACGTACTGGCCGAGGGCGTTGTCGACCGTGATCGTCCACGGCACCTGGAGGTACTCCCACTTCAGGGCTGCGGTGGCCCTGTCGAGCCGGCGCTCGGTGAACTCGTAGGTCAGCCAGTGCGTGTACTCGCACTTCGCCGGCTTGACCTTGACCCGGAGAGCGTCCTCGGACTGCCTGTAGGAGAAGCTCCCCCACGAGGTGTAGTCCTTGGAGAAGATGATCGTCCACTCCTCGGGCCCGGGGATCATGTGGAGGCCGTACGATCCCGCGGACAGCGGCTGCCCTTCGACCTTGACGTCGTGCGAGACGCGGAACACCGTGTTCTCGTTCGCGCCGGCGCGCCACGGGCACGCCTCGCCGCAGGTTCCGAACCCCAGGTTGGCCATGCCATAGGGGACGAGCTGTCCCCAGATCTTGCCGGTCCGGTCGGTGCCGTCCGGTGCGGTCACCTTGGGAGAGTTGTAGGTGATGTTGACCTCCACGAGGCCGATCCACTGCGAGATCGACGCCTTCTGGTTGCCACCGTCAGGAGGCAGTGTCACGATCTCGGCCGATGCCGCCAAAGGCACGACCACAAGGACGCCTGCGGCGAGCGTGGCAAGACAGGAACGCCTGAGGTTCATCGAATGTCTCCTTTCTCGATCTTGCCCTTGTACGTTACACCCGGCCTGGGGTTTTGTCGCGTCAGGGATACCCTCAAAATGCGAGTCGCGTGAAAGCGCCGCTCGGCCCCAAACGGTGGCAGAATCGCCCCGTGAACGTGAGCCCGTCGCTCGATGGGATTCGCCGGGTTCTCGCGCGGCAGGCTTCGCCGCTGAATCCCGATGTCGCCTCCGACCAGACGGCGGCGGTGGCCGCCATCCTGCGCGAGGCGCCGGCCGGCACCGACCTGCTCTTCATCAGGCGCGCCGAGCATCCGGCCGACCCATGGTCCGGGGACATGGCGTGGCCAGGCGGTCACGTCGACCCGGGGGACGGCGGGCCGCTCGCGACCGCCGTGCGGGAGGCGCGCGAGGAGCTCGCCCTCGATCTCGAGCGCGACGGCACGTTCCTCGGCGGCCTGCCGGTCGTCAGGACGCACCTCCGCAGCGGTCAGGGGCCGCTCTGGGTCGCGCCGTTCGTCTTCGAGCTGACGGCGGTTTCGGCGCTGGTCCCGAACGACGAGGTGCAGGAAGCGGTGTGGGTGCCGCTTCCGTTCCTCCTCGAACCCTCCAACCGCGGCAGCTTCATCTGGACCCGCGGCATCCCCCTCACGATGGCGTGCTACCGGTACGAGGGCCGGCTCATCTGGGGCCTCACGATGAAGATGCTGGACAATCTCCTCGACCTCCTGAGCGAGACGGGTTTCCCACGCTGAGGGAGCCGGACGTCAGCGAATCGTCCTGAGCACGACCGCGCGGCCGTCGTGGTCCCCGGTCGAGAGCGCCGGGGCGTCCGCGAGCGCGTTGGCGAGCTCGACGTACCCGGCGACCGCGTAGCCGGCCGCCTCCTCGAGCTTGCGGGCGAGGTCGTCGCGGGCCTGATTGAACGAGACATAGATGTGCTCGGTCTTGGTCCGCGGATCGAACCTCTCGCGCGAGAGCGCGCCGATGAAAAGCCAGCCGCCCTTGATCGGAAACGGGCCGAAGATGCGGCCGTGGTTGTTGTGCAGCTCGAACGGCTCGTTCGAGAACGCGTGCCCTGCGGTCGCCGGCAGTTGGTGAAACAGGACGCCGCCGAGGTAGCCCCGGTACCCGCCCGAGTGACCCTCTCGGGACCTGTACCCGGCGGCCCGGCACGCCTGCAGGAGCCTCGCCCGCGCTTCGTCCGCCGACCCCGCGACGGCATCCACGAGGATCACGTTGATCGGCTCCCGCAGGGCCTTGCCCTGGATCCGCGCCCCCAGCCACTCGGCCGGTCGCATGTACCGGTTGATCATCCACTTGCCGATGGCGGGCCAGTCGCCCACGGTGGTGACGTCTTCCGGGCCCGGCTCGTAGACCGCCGGCGCGGTGGGAGTTGTTCGAGGCGGCGCCGGCTGGGCAGCCGCAAGCAGCACGATCGTCAAAGTCAGGAGCGCAGGCATCGTTCGTGGCCTCTCTGCCGGGCGGCTCGTCGAGTCTACTCCCTGCGATCGGTCCCCTCGTATGCACAAACCGAGGGGCCAGCCCGCAGGGCCCTGGGGCGCGATTCCGCGGGCCTCCGCGATCACGAACCGCCGAAGCTCCAGACCGCGAGGCGCCCCTCAAGCGTCAATCGAGCATCCGGCCCGAACGTGTGCTCGCTCTTCGGAGGAGCGTCCCGTCTCAGCGAGCAGACCACCTTGCGGATCCGATACACCGGGGTCGGCACCACGCTGACGACGATCGAGACCGTTCGCCTGCGGTAGGTTCGTGTTCCCTGGTCCCCGGAAGCGGCGTAGCCGAGCGACGTAGCGAACTTCTCGAACGTCGCGCTCTCCGCCGCGGTGAGCTCCAGATGGACTTCAAGCAGGTCATCGAAGAAGACGTCTTCATAGGCCTGCTTCCTGTCGGGAGTTCTGTACCTGGCCGCGATGTACGCGTGGCGGTCGACCAAGCCCGCATCGGTGGGCTGGATGCCGCGGTACCTGACGAACTCGGGGCGGAAGTCCATTACCCATGCGATGAACGGGCCTTCCTCGAGAGACTTCAGGTGAACGTCGTCGAACCAGGGGACACTGGTCTTCTCGTCGACCTGCAAGCTCCTGAGATCGGAGAGCGCGGACTCCCCCGGAATGGCACCCAGCCTTCTCTTGACCGCCTCGCCGGACCCCGGCCGCGGAACGCTGAACCCGATCCCCGAATCACCGCCCTTGTAACCCTCCGCTCCATCCGGGGCGAAGAGCTCGAGGTACGCGCGCCAGCCCATGAGGTAAGTCCCGGTCCAGCTCTCATTGCCGGACTTGACCGTCCGCGCCTCGGGCGTGCTGAACTGACCGGAGAGAACGGTCGATCCCGAGATCGCGTCGATCGTCCCCTTGGAAAGCGTGACGTACACGTGGTTGAGCTCGACCTCGGGCGTCTGCGCGAGCGCCGGGCCGGTCGTGAGTGCGATCCACACCGTCGCGGGAATCGCCACCACGCCACGGACCGTGCTCTTTCATCGCCCCACCTCCTTTCTCCTG
>PMLC01000086.1:763-3901 GCA_003158745.1 Acidobacteriota bacterium | reverse complement strand
ATCAGCCCGCGGTGCGCCTCGGGGTCGGCCTTTGCCTCTCGAAGCGTCTCGGCTGACACCACGTTGAACTGCACGTGGTGACCGTCCGCCTTGAAGTAGGTACGCACCATGTGCGCGAGCCGGTCGATCCCCTCGTCTCCGGCCAGGATCTGCGGCGTGAACTTCATATTGAGCAGGGTGCCGCCCGTCTTGATGTGGTCCATCTTGGCGGCTGACGCGAACACCGCGGTGGGGCCGCGCCTGTCCGCCCCCTGCACCGGCGAGATACCCTCCGAGAGAGGCATGCCCGCCCGGCGCCCGTCCGGCGTGGCGCCGCACACCGAGCCGAAGTACACGTGGCACGTGGTCGGCAGCATCTCCAGCCGGTAGCTGCCGCCCCTGGCGGTCGGCCTCCCGTCGATGCAGCGGAACGCGGCGTCGAACACCCGGACCATGAGTGCGTCGGCCTCGTCATCGTCGTTGCCGTACTTGGGCATCCGGTTGACCAGGCGGGCCCGAAGCGGCTCGTTGCCGGCGAAATCCGCATCGAGGGTCGCGACCAGCTCTTGTAGCCCCATCGCGGACGGGCGGGGGCAAGCCCCACCCCTACCTACTTCCTCCGCCTCCGTGCCGGCACCGCCGAACACCAGCGCGCGAATCGCGGCGAGCGCGTCGGTGATCGTTCCGATCCCCACCGCCTGGATGAACGTGTTGTTGTAGCGCGCGCCCCCCGCGTTGTAGTCCCTGCCGTTCGCGATGCAGTCGTCGATCAGCACGGAGAGGAACGGCGCCGGCATCTCCTTGGCGTACAGGCGCTCGATGACCTGGTTCCCGGCGATCTTCATGTCCACCAGGTGGCGCAGCTGCGCCTCGAAAGCGTCGAACACGTCGTCGAACGTGTCGAACGTCGACGGGTTGCCGGTCGCCGGCCCGAGCCGCACGCCGGTCCGCGGGTCCACGCCGTCGTGAAGCGCCAATTCGAGCACCTTGGGCAGGTTGAAGTAGCCCGTGAGGATGTACGCCTCCTTGCCGAAGGCGCCCACTTCCACGCACCCCGAGCACCCCCCGGCGCGGGCGTCCTCGAGCGTCTTCCCCTGGCGCAGCTGCTCGGCCACCACGGCGTCCGCGTTGAACAGCGACGGGAAGCCGTACCCCTTACGCACCACGCGCAGCGCGTGCTTGAGGACCGAGTCCGGGGTCTTGCGAGAGACCTGGACGTTCGACGAGGGCTGCAGCAGGTGCATCTCGTCGACGATCTCGAGCAGCAGGTCGGTAACCTCGTTGGAGCCGTCGGACCCGTCCGCGCGCAACCCGCCGAGGTTGATGTTGGCGAAGTCCGTGTATGTGCCGCTCTCCTCGGCGGTGACGCCGACCTTGGGCGGTGCCGTGTGGTTGTTGAACTTGACGAAGAAGCATTCGAGCAGCTCGCGCGCTGCTGCTTCCGTGAGCGTGCCGTCGACGAGCCCGCTCCGATAGAAAGGAAGCAGGTGCTGGTCGAGGTGGCCGGGGCTGAACGCGTCCCAACCGTTCAGCTCGGTGACGACGCCCAGGTGGCAGAACCAGTACGCCTGCAGCGCCTCGTGGAAGTCGCGCGGGGCGTGGGCGGGCACGCGGCGGCACACCGCGGCGATGCGGAGCAGCTCGGCCCGGCGCGCCTCGTCTTCGGTCTCCCCCGCCATCCGCTCGGCGAGCGCCGCGTGGCGCTCGGCGAAGAGGATCGCCGCGTCGCACGCGATCTCCATGGCGACGAGCTGCTCGCGCCTGTCGTACGCCTCGGGGTCGCCGACGAAGTCGAGCGCCGCCAGGGCGCGCCCGATGTCGGCCTTGAAGCCGAGCATCCCCTTGGAGTAGATCTTGCCGTCCAGCACGGTGTGGCCGGGGGAGCGCTGCTCCATGAACTCGGTGAACACGCCCGCGTCGTAGGCGGCGCGCCACGCGGCCGGGAGCATCTCGAACATGCGGTCCCGCAGCGACCGTCCGCGCCAGTACGGAATTACCGTGCGCTCGTACAGCTCCACGCAGTCGTCGGGCACGCGATACCGGGTCTTGGGGCGCGAGTCGAGGATCCGGAGGTCGTCAAGGGAGTGGCAGGTGAGTTCCGGGTAGGTCGGCACTGCCTTCGGTCTCGGGCCGCGCTCCCCGACGATCAGCTCGCTGTCGCCGATCCAGATCGTCTTCTTCTCGCAGAGGAAGCGGAAAGCCCTCGCCCGCAGCACCGGCGGCGACCAGCGTCCCAGGTTTTCACTGTAGAACTCGGTCATCAGCGCAGCGCGCTCCCCCGAGATCGTCGGGACAGCTTCGAGGGTCTCCTTCCGCAACCTCGCAGTGCGTTCGTTCATTTGCTCATCCTCCGATCGTCGTCTCGACCCCGGCCGACTCGAAAGTCGCGGCGACGGCCCGCATCCGCTCGGCCGAGGGTTGCTCGACGCCTGCCAGCGTTCCCTCGCGCCCAAGCCGTGACCTCTTGCCGTCGGCGGTGCGATGGTACGGCAACAAACTCACGCGCTGCACCGTCGGCGTCCTGGCGGCCAACTGCGCGGCTGCCGCCAGCGCCTCGTCGCCGTCGTTCAGGCCGGGAATCACCGGGACACGAAGCCACAGCGGCGTGCCGAGCGCGGAAACCGCGGCGAGGTTCTCGAGAATCGGCGCGAGCGGCGCCCCGGTGAGGGCGAGGTGCCGCTCGGGATCGAGCGTCTTGATGTCCCAGAGGATGAGGCCGGCCCGCGACGCGACCTCCTCGACGATCTTGCGAGGGGCGAAGCCGCAGGTGTCCACCGCCGTATGAAGGCTGGCTCGCCGGCAGGCGTCGAGACAGCCAATCAGGAACGCGGCCTGGGCGAGCGGCTCTCCGCCGGAGAACGTCACTCCGCCGCGCGATTCCTCGTAGACCGGCCGGTCGCGCGACGTTTCAGCCAGGACTTCTCCGACGGTCCAATTCCGGCCGGCGACCTCGCGGGCGCCGGTCGGGCAAGCCCGCGCGCACGCTCGGCAGGCGGCGCAGCCGTCCAATCCCAGCGTCCGTCCGGCCGGCAAGGGTCCCTCGGGCCGGGGGCAGGCGGCCACGCACGACCCGCACGCCAGGCAACGGGCGGAGTTGATCGTTACCTCCGGCTCGAACGCCACTCCTTCCGGGTTGTGACACCAGGGGCAGCGCAGCGG
>PMLC01000086.1:0-682 GCA_003158745.1 Acidobacteriota bacterium | reverse complement strand
CAGAGCTCGAAGCTGCGCTGACCGCCGCGGGGTTCGCGGTGGAACTGTTCGACCGCCTTCCCAACGTGGTCTTTTTCGCGAAAGACACGGCCGGCAGGTACCTCGCGGTCAACCGCACCCTGGTTCAGCGCCTGGGCATGAAGGAGAAGGCGGACTTGATAGGCCGGACAGCGGGCGACGTTTTCCCGGCCCCACTCGGCGAGCGCTACCTCGCCCAGGACCTCGCGGTCTGCCGAACGGGCAGGGAGATCTCCGACCTCCTCGAGCTCCACCTCTACCCCGACCGCCTCGAAGGCTGGTGCATCACGGCCAAGATCCCGATGCGAGGCGCGGCAGGCCGCGTGATGGGTCTTACGGGCACCTCGCGCGACGTCCACTCGCCCGCGGCCGAGAGCGCCATGGAGGACCTCGCCGAGGCCGTGCTCCACATCCGGGAGCACTACGACCGGCCGCTGCGCGCCGCCGATCTCGCCGCACTTGCGCACCTCTCGGAGTACCGCTTCGCGCGGCGCATCCGGGCCCTGTTCGGCCTGACTCCGGCCCAGCTCGTCATCAAAACGCGGATCGACACCGCGAGGGGGATGCTGCAGGACACCCGCATTTCTGTCGGAGAGATCGCTCTCGCCTGCGGGTACTGCGACCAGAGCGCCCTCACGCGTCAGTTCAAGACGGCCGTGGGCCT
>PMLC01000097.1 GCA_003158745.1 Acidobacteriota bacterium | reverse complement strand
CTCGCTCAGGATGACAGCGTGTGATGGGCGTCGTCCCGTCCTGCTTCCGTAGGCCGGGACACCGCCCATCACGCAGACCAGGTACCCTTACCTGCAAACCGGCGTTGCCGTGTTCAGAGAACACTTCCATTTCAATCGCCGTTTGTGTACAAGGACGGAGGTCCGTCGATGTGGAACCGCGTTCCCTTGCTGCTACGCGCTCTGTTGGCGGCGGTTGCCGTAACCGGCACGACGACCGTCGTCTGGGGAGCTCTCATCCAATCGAACTTGAACTTCTCCCCGGGGGTGCCCTGGGCGACACCGACCATGGCGGTGTTCCTGGTCTTCTACTGGCGATTTCTGAGAGGATGGGGGTGGCCCCGGTCCACCTCAGCCGCGCGCCGCGCAGGTCTCCGGGCAGAGTCGTTGTCTTCATCGGTATGGCGATGGTCGTTGGCGGCAGGAGGGCTCGGATTGGCCGCGTCCATCGCCTTGTTCATCGTGTCACACCGGCTGATCAGCTGGCCGCAACCTCCGCGTCCGGATCTCTCCAACATTCCATTCATCACCTTGTTGCCGAGCCTGCTCATGAGCGCCATCGTCGCGGGACTCGGCGAAGAAGCAGGCTTCCGCGGCTACATGCAGGGACCGCTGGAGCGCCGCTACGGAGCCGCCATAGCCATCACGGTTACCAGCACTGTCTTCGGCCTGGCGCACCTGAGCCACGGCGCATTTGTACCTGCTATTCTCTTCGACATCGGCTGGGGGGCGCTCTATGGACTGCTCGCCTACCGGAGCGGCTCCATCGTGCCGGCAATCGTTCTGCACAGTAGCGCCGATGCTCTGGAATACGTTGCCGCCTGGAAGTTCCGGCCAACGGCGCCCGCACCTCTGGTGTGGGTGAGCGGCCCCGATCGATTGCTGTGGGTCGACTGCCTTCTGGTGGTGCTGCTCGGAGGTGTCTCGATATGGGCCTTCCGGCGGCTGGCCGAAGCGCGTTCGAAGGTCTCGCTGCAGGAGGTCGGGTTTGCCGACTCTGAGAGGTCGGCAGAAGGGCGCGACCTTCGGTAAGTCCTCGCCGTCTTGGATCGGATGCGTGCCAGGCACGCGGTTGCCGCGTATCCTCTGCATCATGACAATCCTCCTCGACGGCCCAATTGCGTTTCTACGAGGCGCGATCCTGACCTTGCTCGTGACGGCGCCCCTGGCGGCGCAGACGCCCGCCGCGGCCCCCGCGCAGCTTCCGGCTGACGACGCGATCCGGATCCGGGAGTTCTACCGCCTGGCGGCGGAAGTCCAGGACCGGATCTGGCCGCTTTGGAGCGCGACGCCGGCGCCGCTGCTGCTCGTCACGAGCGAGACGGAGTTCCTCACACATCACCCGGCGCCGCCGCCGGATTTCAAGAAGGTCGCCGAGGACTTCTACGCCCGCCCGCGGCACTTCCCGACCAACCTGCTGGCGACGTTCCCCGCGTTCGGGCCGCCGTCCGTGATCGTGATCGGCGAGCCCGCGAACACCGACGCCAAGACCAGCACGCCGTGGCTGTTCGTCGTCCTGCACGAGCACTTCCACCAGCTGCAGAACGCGCAGCCCGGCAACTTCAAGGCGACGGAGGACCTCGGCCTAGCGCGCGGCGACACCAGCGGGATGTGGATGCTGAACTACCCGTTCCCGTACGGCGACGCCGCGCTCGGGCGGGCGTTCGCTCACCTGCGCGACACGCTGCTCGCGGCGTTGCGGGAGCCCGATGCGGCGAAGTTCGCGGCGCTCGCCGCGGAGTACAAGGCGGAGCGCAAGCAGTTCCTCGCGCAGCTCGCGCCCGACGATCGCAAGTACCTGAGCTTCCAGATCTGGCAGGAAGGGATCGCACGCTACACGCAGGTCGTCGCCGCGGAGGCCGCCGCGGGGTACCGGCCGACCGCAGAGTACGCGGCGCTTCCCGACGCCAGTCCGTTCGCAACGTACGGCCAGGAGATGAGAGCTCAGACGCTCGAGGCGCTGAAACATGTGGAGCTTGCCACGGCGCAGCGCGTCGCGGTCTACCCGTTCGGTTGCGCCGAGGGCTTCCTCCTCGATCGCCTCGACCCGAAGTGGAAGGACGGCTACTTCCGGCACCCCTTCACGCTCGACCCGTTCTTCGAGTAGGCGTGCTGCTCGGCGCTCAGCGGCGCGCGGTCAGGATCGCGAGCTTGCGGGAAAGCATCTGCAGACACTCCTCGAGGCCGAAGAACTCGATGAGGCCCATCGCGTCGAGCTTGGCGCGAATCGCATCCGGCACCTTCGTCCCGGTCAGGCCCTCCAGGAGCATCGAGGTCTCCTCCTCGGAGAACTCCCAGTCGTCCTCGACCCACCGCCTGAACGCGCGGTTCTCCGGGCAGACGATCTGGCAGCGCCGGCAGCCGATCAGGCACTCGATCCAATCCGTGTCGAGCCATTCGGGCAGCCCCTGCGGGCCGCTGTACCCGCTGTAGAAGGTGATACAGCGCTCCTGGCGCAGCGCCGTGCGATCCTCCGGGATCGCCCGGGTCGGACAGGCTCGGCGGCACGCGGTGCAGCGCTCGCAGCGCTCGAGGAGGCGAGGCTCCAGCCAGCGGTCCTCCTCGCACGGCACGCTCGAGTAGTAGCTCACCAGCATGTGGAAGCTGCCCAGGCCCGGCACGTACGCGATGTTGTTGCGCCCGTACAGGGCAAGCCCGCTGTGCGCTGCGAGCGCCTTCTGCGGAACGCGCGCGAAGCGGGCCCAGTGCCCGATCGGAGCGAGCCGCTCGTTGAGGGTGTCTTCGGCCTGCCGCGTGAGCTGCCAGTAACGGATATACGACGGAGGCACGAGCACGGTGAAGCGCGAGCCGCGCCAGGTGAACGCCACGCGGGACTGCGGGTGAGGAATGGCGCCGACGATCAGCGAGCGCGCGCCCGCACAGTCGTCTGGAAAAGGGCAATCGAAGATGCGGGCGTAGTTGCGGAAGATGAGGTCGGAGAGCTGCCCGGTGTCGTGCGCCGCCTGGATCTCCTGCCTGAGGTCGTCGCGGCGCGTCGCCGGCACAATGCGGTGGACGAACGGCACGCCCGTCAACGGACCGTTCACTCCTGCCGTCTGCGCGCTCGCCATGAACCCTCCGCACTGACGGCCCACGAGTGATCAGCACCCGATCGGCCGCCACCCCGGAGTATGGAACAGCCGTCAAGTCCCCTGACCTGCCGGCTCGAGCAGACCTGGAACCCGTGGAGCACAGCGTCAGCTGGTGGGCCTGGTTTGCTTCCAGTTGGGCGAACCCATCGGCACGGCGAATTGCAGGCCGCAGCGAGCGCAAGAGATCGTTGGCGCCCTCAAATCGTCGTCGCCCGCACGATATGGCCTCCCCGATCGGGCGTCGAGCCTCCCCGGTTTGCGAAGTAACGCTCCCGGATCAGCGCCGGGCCGAGATCTTCGACTTCGCGAAAGCCCAGGGCCGTGAGCTTGGCGTGGAGCTCGTCCGTTTCAAAGTGAATTTTGAACGCCTCCCCCAGGGAGGCGACGCCGTTGGCGAGCGCCTCACGGACAGCGGCGTATTCATCCTGGGCGGGGCCCGAATCCGGGGGGTTGCCGTAGTCGAACACGACATGGCCCCCCCCCGGCAGGCCGGCGATGAAGCCGAGCGTCGAGAAGACGGCCTGGTCCGTCAGATAGGGCACGACACCTAGCCAGGTGAAGAAGGTCTGCTGCGCCGGATCGAAGCCGGCGGCGGCCAGGCCGTCCGCCAAGGTCTCCCGCTCGAAATCGACCGGAGCGAAGGAGAGCGCGCTGGGGACCGAAATCGCCGCCTCGGCGAGCCGTTGGCGTTTCCACGCCTGGGTTGCCGGGTGATCCACCTCGAAGACGCGCAGGTTCTCCCCCAGGTTCGTGCGGTAGGCGTACGTGTCGAGGCCCGCCCCTAGCACGACCAACTGGCGGACACCACGCGCGACGGCGGCCGTCAAGGCATCCTCGGCAAAGCGCGTTCTCACGGCGATGAACAGGCGCAGCTTTCGTGTCGACGGGTGGTCTTCCGCATCGCGGACAGCCACATCAATGTCCGCCCCCAGGATCCGCACGGCCAGGGGATCGGCGAAGATACGACCGCCATCCAACACCTGGTGGACGGCACGATGGGCAGCTGCTCCGAGCGCGGTACGGCTTGGTTGCCCTGGCTGCATCGGGGAAGCCTAGTTGCCTGGGCCATCGCCGTCAATCCGGAAAAGGCCGCTCAGAGTCGAAATGGAGCCGATCCGATCGTCCCGGGGTTCGGCATCGGCAAGAGGGCAAACCGATCCAATACCAGGCGTCAGGCTGCCTGGTTCTGCGCCGAGAAAGCCGGGCCGCGCGCGGCTTCGGTTTACACGAAGTGCTTGTACCCCGGCCACGCCTGCTCGATGGGCACGAGGCGCTTGCGGGCGATGAAGATGCCAAGGTCGTTTTCGTAGGGCATGCAGTACCGGCACCTGTGGACGCCGGCGGGCGTGACGTCGGCGTAGCTCTCGAAGTACTCCTCGCGGGCGCCGCCCAGCCGCATGAAGGTCGTGATCGGCGTGGCTCCGACGCCCCACATCCAGTACGAATTCTGGTTGCAGATGACTCGGGGCAACGGGTAGCGGCTCGCGAAGAGCTCGAGCGCGCCGGCCTCGCCGTAGTTGTTGACGAACGCGACCGTCGTCTTCCTCTCCGCCTCGGGGATCGTCAGATACGCCGCGGACACGTCGCGCGCGAGATCCTCCCAGCCGTGCATGTCGGCGAAGAGCTGCTCCAGATCGCCCATCTTCTGGTGCTCGAGAGAGCTCGGAGCCGCGCCGAGGGCGCGCGCGTACCGGATGTAGCTCTCCACCGGCAGCACCGGCATGGCGAACGGCGCCAGCAGCACGGCCGTGAGCGCGAGCAGACCGGTGATCGCCGGCACGGCGACGCGCCGCCACCGGCGGGTCATTCGTTCGAGGGCGACGCCGCCGCATGCGAACAGCGAAGGGTAGGCGGCCGCGATGTACTCGGACTTGGTGTGGGCGTTGACCAGGAGAATCGCGAACACGGTCAGGAAGGCCACGCCCACGGCGCGGAACCGCTTCCCCTCGCGGTCGAGAAGGCACCACGCGAGCCCCGGCAGCGCGACCAGGAAGGTGAACGGGTTCATGTTGCGAAACTGGTCCCCCAGGAAGCGGAGGCGCGTCAGCGACGAGTACTTCTCGGCGGTGGCGTTGCGCATGAACTCGAGGTGGGGGAACCCGTGCTGGGCGTTCCAGATGACGAACGGCAAGAAGATGAGGAACGCCAGCAGCCCCGCCGCGTACGGGCCAGCGCGCTTGAGCTGGCCGCGCAGCCCGGTGAGGGCGACGGCGACGACGATTCCGGCTGCCAGCCACATGATGCTGATCTTGTTGAGCATGCCAAAGCCGAGGAGCAGTCCGAGCCACAGCCACGCGAGGAGGCTGGGGCCTTCGATCACGCCAAGGAGCGCGTAGGCCGTCAGCAGCCAGAGGAGAATGTCGAGGCTGTTCATCGAGAAGAAGGAGTGGAACGCCACCAGGTGCGGCGACGCGAGGAAGCACAGGGACGCGAGAATCACCGCCGCCCGCCCGCCCCCCATGCGACGGACCAGCAGGCAGAGCACCGCCGTGGAAAGGCCCGACGCGAGCGCCGGGATCAGCCGGACGGCGAACAGGGATTCGCCGAGCAGGAACCTCGTCGCCGCCATCAGGAGGATCGAGAGCGGCGGCTGGTCCACGTACCCAAAGGCGAGGTGCTTGCTGCACGCGATGTAGTACAGCTCGTCCCGGAACCACCCGTACCCGCCAAGCGCGTTGACCGCCAGGTGCACGCCCAGCGCCAGCAAGGCCAGTCCGACGATCGTCCCGGTGTAACTCGGCCTTGCCTTCGCACGGTCAGGATCCACCATCGCTTCCCTCCAGTCCGCAGCAGAGTCTACGTCCTCTTCGGCCCTGAGGTTCAAGCCGACAAGCGGGCCTTCCTGGGCTGCGGCGAACAACACTGGTACGGCTGCCGCAAGAGGGTTGTGACAACCCAACCGCCCGCTACCCCGGAGCCTGGAACAGCAGTCAGGTCCCCTCCCCGCACGTGCCCACCCATCGGAGGTGATGAGCCGCTCCTTCGACCCACTTGACAACTCGCCGGCGAGAACCTAGTTTACCCATAGGTTACGTAACTGGAGGGTTATCCGACATGCGGAAGGATCATCTGAACAAGACGTTTTCGGCCCTCGCCGATCCCACCAGGCGGGCGATCCTGGCTCGCCTCGCCTCCGGCGCGGCTTCGGTGACCGAGCTGGCCAAGCCCTTCGAGATGAGCCTTCCCGGCATCTCCAAGCACCTCAAGGTGCTCGAGCGCGCCGGGCTGATCGCGCGGAGCCGCGAGGCGCAGTGGCGCCCCTGCCGGCTCCAGGCACGTCCGCTCGAGGAGGTCGCCGAATGGGTGGAGCACTATCGGTGTTTCTGGGAGGAGAGCTTCGATCGATTGGGTTGCTATCTGGTCGAGCTGCAAGCGAAGGGAAAGAAGCATGGACACAAAGAGTAGTTCCGCTGTGGAGCCCGAGGAGTGGGAGATCGTCCTCACGCGGGTCTTCGATCTGCCGCGAGAACTCGTGTTCAAGGCGTGGACCGGCCCAAAGCACCTGGCACAGTGGTGGGGGCCGAAGGGGTTTACGAATCCTCTCTGCGAGTTGGATGTGCGGCCCGGCGGCTCCATCCGCATCCACATGTGCGGACCCGACGGCATCCTCTATCCGATGACGGGCGTCTATCAGGAGATCATGGAGCCCGTGCGCCTCGTCTTCACCAGCGCTGCGCTTGACAAAGAGGGCAATCCGATTCTTGAGCTGCTGAACACCGTGACGTTTGCCGAACACAGCGGCAAGACGACACTCACGACGAAGGCGCGAGTCGTCAAAACGACCCCCGAGGGCGCCCCGTATCTCGAGGGATCGGAAGCGGGCTGGACACAGAGCCTTGAACGCCTCGGAAATCTTCTGGCTTCAACTTACTCCACGAGAAGGCGAAAACTAACCCAGAGGACAGAGGACCCGGCGAGCAGCACCGACCGGGAAATCGCGGCAACGCGCGTCATCAACGCACCGCGAGAGCTCGTGTTCAGAATGTGGACGGATCCGGAACAGGTGGCGCAATGGTGGGGGCCGAACGGCTTTACGAACACGATCTACGAGATGGCGGTGAGGCCGGGCGGCGTCTGGCGCTTCGTCATGCACGGCCCCGACGGCGTCGATTACCAAAACACGATCGTCTTTATCGAGATCGTCGAACCGGAGTGGCTCGCCTACTCGGATGTTTCCGGCCCGCAGTTTCAGGTGACGGTGACGTTCGCCGACCAGGGCGATAAGACCAGGGTCAGCGTGCAGATGCTGTTCGAGTCCACCACGCCGCGCGACAAGATGGCCATGGAATTCGGCGCCATCGAGGGGCTGAGCCAGACTCTGGACCGTCTCGAGGCCCACGTAGCGAAGATTCAAGAAAGAGAAAGACCATGACCGCGAGAAACGTCTCCGCTGCCGAGCCTGTCGGCCGGATGCCCGGCATGGGGAGGCTTGCCGCGGCTCGAAGGCCGGAGACCGGCGCCTATTCCGCCGCCGGGACCGCGGGTTTGGTCTGGTGGGCCGGTTTCTTGAGCAGGAAAACGAACGGAATGGCGAGGAGGCAGAGGAACATCAGCAGGCGGTAGACGTCGAGGTACGCGATCGTCGCCGCCTGTTTCTGGACCATGTCCCATACCATGATGTGCGCTTGCTGCGTTGCGGTCATCGGGTCGCTCCCGTGGGCCACGAACATGCGGCGCAGGCCCTCGAGCGTCGTCCGGGCGGCCGGACTGTTAGCGCTAACGTGGCTGCCGAGGGTGTTGATCTGCCCCTGACGGAAGCGGTCGAGGAGGGTCTGCGTGACGGCGATGCCCACGGATCCTCCGAGGTTGCGCATGAGATTGAAGAGGCTCGCCGCGTTGCCTATCGCCTCGGGTGCGATGCGGTCCATCGTCACGACGGTCAGCGGCACCATCAGCAGGCTGAAAGAGATGCCCTGCAGGAACTGGGGCCAGAAGAGGTTCCAGTAGTTGACCTGGAGGTTGAGGTCCGAGAACCAGAAGAGGCTGCCCGCGCCGAGGAGGAAGCCCAACGTCAGCAGCTTGCGCGGGTCGATATATCCGACGATGAGGCCGACGGCCGGCGTGGCGAACAGCGACGCGTAGCCGCGTGGCATGAGCGTGAAACCCGCCTGCAACGCCGGGTAGCCGAGCAGCACTTGGAGGAAGACCGGCAGCATGACCAGGCTGCCGTAGAGCACGAACGTCATCACGGAGATGAGCATGACCCCGACGGCGTACGTCCGTTCCTTGAAAACCCGGAGGTTGACGACCGGTTGGCGTGCCGTGAGTTCCCGGATTACGAGGGCCACGAGGAAGACCGCCGTCGTGATGAGGAGGGCCACGATCCAACCGGAGGCCAGCCAGTCCTCCTCCTCGCCCTTGTCGAGCGCGATCTGCAGCGCGCCGATCCCGATGGCGAGCAGGAAGATGCCGTAGCCGTCGATGCGCTCCGGACGGCGCATGTAGGGCGGGTCCTTGATGAAGGCGCGGATCATTGCGATGGCGACGAGGCCGAGCGGGACATTGACGTAGAACACCCACCGCCAGCTCAGGTTGTCGGTGAGCCAGCCGCCGAGGACGGGCCCCAGGATCGGTGCCACGATGATTCCGATGCTCCACAGACCCATGGCCTTTCCCCGGTCGCGGGGCCGGAACGCCTCCAACATCACCGCCTGGGAGAGCGGCTGCATGACTCCGCCGGTCATCCCCTGGATCACCCGAAACGCGATCAGCATCATCAGATTGGGCGCCATGCCGCAGAGGGCAGAGGCGGTGGTGAAGCCCGCCACCGCGAGGATGAGGAGTCGCTTCCTGCCCACCAGCCGCGCCAGCCACGCGGTCATCGGCAGGATGATCGCGTTGGCCGCCAGGTACGAGGTGAGCGCCCAGGTGGACTCCTCCACGGATGCCGAGAGCGAGCCGGCGATGTGAGGCAGCGAGACGTTCACGACGGTCGTGTCGAGCACGACCATGAATGTGCCTGCCATCACGGACAGAGCGGCGAGCCAGGGGTGCTGGGCGTCGGACCCCAGCGTCGCGGAACCCCCGCCGGGGGAAGACGTGTCCGCCAAGGTCCGCGCGGCAGCCCCGGCCTGTGCGGGCACTCCACTATCGGATTGATCGTTCACGGTGCGTCCGGGCCGCAAAGGCCGCCGCCATTTTACGCGCTCAGGACGCTCCGCGAAACGCTGCGATCGTAAGCGTCGTCGCCGGCGGGGCGAGGGACCTCACGGTGGTATTCGTGGCGGGCGAGGTCGTACCGGTGCATAGCCCGAGAACTCCATCAGCCTAAGATGGGCCACGGCGAGGCCTTACAAAATGCGGCTCCTGCCGTTGTGGCGATTAGCAGGCGCTTTCTTGTGGCGTTGTCTTTAGCGCCGCAGGCTGCGCTCGAACTCCTGCGCTCTCTCGTCGCCCGCAACCTGGGAAAGCGCCTGCAGGAACTCGGCCGTGTTCTGCGGTGGCTTCGGGGCGAGGCCGGCCAGCAGACGGTCGAGCCGCTCGCGTCCAATCCGCTCCTCGAGTGCCATCAGCAGCAGCGGGCCTTTCTGGTACAACTCCGTGTCGCTGCGCCTTCCGCGACCGAGCACCGGTCCCGCGTCTCTGGCCGAGTCACGCATGCTTGCCAGAAAGGTGTCCCGCGTCTCCGTGCCAAAAGCCGACTCGACGTAGCGGAGCGCGACGTATTCCGCGAGCGTTTCCGACAGCCACCGGTCCTCACTATCGGAAGCGCCAGTCGACCACCACTCGTGCGCGAACTCGTGCGCGATGAACTTCCCGACCGATCTCTCCGGCGACGGGCCGTTGTCCACGACGACGATGTAGCCGGGCCGCGAGTACCCACCCGCCCGCTCACGTTGGACCATAACGACGCGCATTGGACGAACCGGCATCTCTCCGAACCATGCCTCAAGAAACTTCACGGCAGCGGCTCCCTGTCGAAGAAAATCGCGCGCCTCCTGGCTCGCCAGATCGCGCGCGTAGAACTCGAAGCCACTGCCCTCTGCGCGGCGCAGGCCGCGCATCGCGACGAAGGCGATGTCGGGGCTGCCGGCGTTACAACTCAGGAGCAACCGGCCGCGCGAGCGCGCAACGCGCCCAGGCGCGACGACCTCAAGATCCGATCCGACGCCGCGAATCTCCGCATCCCAGGTGAACTTGGTGCCGAATCCGGCGCAGATGGGAATCCAGAGCGAATCCAGATTCAGCTCCATGTCGTCCGGACTGATGCGATCCATCGGAGGGTCGCCTGATGGCCCCAGCGGACCGGCATAGCGAAGACGGATCCGCAGACCGGCGTGTCCGGGTGCCGCTGCTCGAATCGTGATCTTCTGATAGTGTCCGTAAAGGCCCTCCTCCGACGATACGGCCACCTCCGCACGTGGCGTGGCGTCAATGGAAGAGATCGTGGCGCTGTCGCTCAGAACAAACACCATCGGCGAGGTCACCTGCGCAGCCGGGACGGTGATCGTGACGCTCGCGGACAGTGCACCATGGGCGGGATCCAACTTAGCGCCGACGCTGTAGTGCATCATGGCGGGCGACCCTGCCACCGCTACCACGGGCAGCAGCCACGCAGAAACCGCGAATGGCGCGCCGATCCTCATCGAAAGCCCCCAGTTGCGGTACCGTCGTTCAGTCTAGTCCTCTTGCCGACAAATGCGGCCGAAACTCGACATCGCCCGTGCAGCCGGCGGCGTGCGTGGGCGGATTGCCCGTCGAGCTGCGTTACTTGGGCTCCCGCAGGTGGAACAGACGCCCCATCGCAACCGGCGCGAGCGGCTTGTCCGGGGCGTCCATCGCCAGCTCGAGGCCCTTGATGAAGAAGTCACCGTGGACGAAGCGCACCTCGATGGGATGGAGGCCGGCCTGGAGCGCCGCTTTGCCGAACCGGCTGATGAAATCGGGGCTCTCGTTCTCGACCACAACCGCGCCGTCAATGCGCAGCTCGCTCGCGTCCGCGGAACGCAGCTTGAAGGTGTAGAGACCGTCTGCCGGCACGGCGAGAAAGCCCTGGCACGCCATGCCGAAACGGTCGGTGGCGCGGTCCGTCGGCAGGCCGACGGTGGCCAGCGTGATCTCCCCGACCGATTTGAGCGTCGAGAAGTCGGGCGGCTTGGACCACTCGCCCTCGTAGGTCCGGCACGAGAGGCCGGGCGCGAGCGAGGCCGGGGCGACGGCGGCCGCGTCGCGCGGCGCCACCCTGGTGAAGGCAGCGGTGGCGACGAATCGATCGTCGAGGCCGGGGGCGAACGCGCGGGCTTTGACGGTGGCCGTGCGTTCGAGACGCAGAGGTTCGGTGTAGAGAGCAGAGGCCGCGGTCGGCTCGCTGCCGTCGAGCGTGTAGCGGATCGTCGCGCCGGGGTTCGGCGAGGTAAGCGTGACCGTCGTGCGGTCGAGGAACGCCTTCTCCGGCGCCTCGAAGTGGACCGCGGTGCCGACCGCGGGATCGGTGAACGGCTGCGCCGCCACGACGGCGTCGGCATCGTTGCGGGCGGCGGTGATGGCCAGGATGCGGATGTGCGCGTTGTCCGGAAGCGTCAACGTCCGAGCACCGTTCGGGATGTCGAGGCGGAGGCGGAAGAGGTTCGTGAAGACGTACGCCTCGTTAGCGCCGCGGGCGTCGTGGCGGTGGGTCCCGACCCACGCGACGGGCACGCTCTTGGCGTACGCCGGCGCGATCCTCTCCGGGTCCTGCACCACCTCTCCGGCGACGATGCGGCTGTCCCACTGCCCGACCGGCTCCGCCCAGTCGGGGACGAGTAGATTCGTGGCCGTACCGTCGATGGTGAATGTGGCGGAGCGGTCGCCGCCGACCGCGGCGGCGATCAGGTAGATCCGGTTGAAGTCGCCGGCGGGCAGCGGCAGCTTCTGTCCGCGGCACACCAGGACGTTCGCCTGACCGGGAGCCTGCGGTCCGGTGCGGAACGGGATGTCATTGGAGGTCAGCGTCGCCGGGAGCAGCTCGCCGGCGATGGTGTGGCCCTGACCATCGAAGTCGCCGTCTTTTCGCGCATCGTCGCGCGAGATGCCGTCCAGATTGAACGCAAGCTCGAGCGGGACGGCGCGCGGAGGAGTGATCGACTGGCGCGGAGCGAGGCGGAGCGCGAGGGTGCGCGGCCTGAATGGGAGGAAATCGAGCACCACCTCGCCCTCCCTTAGGGCCAGCGCTGGCGGCGTCGGCGGCGGGATGGCGCCGCCGGTTCCGTGCTCGGCGATCGGCTCCTCGGCGCCGTTGACCTCGCGGACGGCGACGACAGGCCGGGCGAACGAGAGACGCACGCCCTCGACCGGCCCACCGGAAAGCTCCTGCAACCGGACAACGATCTCGTCGCTCTCCTCGGCGAGCTTGAGCGCACGCACCGCGACCGGCGGCTCGCCGCCGTCGCGGCCCGCTAGGCGTAGGAACGAGAGCGACCGACCGAGCGGACCGCCGTGGGCGGGCGCCTGCCAGGCGAGCAGCGGCTGGTTGAGGCGGTCCCCCGATTGCGGCACGCGGCCCGAGCGCCAGTCGCCCTGATGACCCGCGAGAGCGACCAGCACTCGGTGGCGGCCGAGGTCGTTGGATGCCTGCTCGGACGGCCAGCTCGTGTGTGGCACGACGTGCGGCGTGTGGACGAGCGTGAGGCGGAGCGTGTGCCCGTCCGGCTTGTCCCAGCCGTAGCGGCTGTCGTCGAGGACGGCGGCGCCGAACGCGCCGGACGCGTCGGTGATGTCGGCCCACTCCTGCGCCGGCACCTCGTACCGGTTGGGCCGGTCGGTGGGCCGCTGCACCACGCCGAGGCCGAGATCGTAGGTGGCCATCTCGCTCGTCGCGGCGAGGGGGAACGCCACCTTGAGCAGTGTTTCCTTGGTCCGCCAGTCGATGTCGTGGAGGATCTCGAGACGGTCGCCGGCGCCCCCGGTGGCGAGGCGGATGCGCTGGGTGAACGTGGACCCCGCCGCCTTGCGCACGACCTCGAGGGCGACGCGCGCCGTGCCGTCCTCGACGATCCTTACGGTGGCGGGGCCGTGGACCACCTCGCGCGGCGGCGCGGCGAGGGCGTCGTACTCGATCTCCCACGCCGGCCACCGGCGCGGCTGATCGTCGATGAGCTGCAGCGTAAGCGGGGCTGACAGCAGCTCGCGGCCGAGCTGCTTGTCGAACACCGAGGCGACGTCGCCGCCGGCGTCGAGCCGCACGAGGTAGCGGGCGTTCTCGAGGCCCTCGCGGCCGACTTTCAGCTCGCCGACCGGCGACGGCGCGGAGGCGGGTGCGACGTCGAACGCCGAGAAACTCACTGGCTCCACGCGTGCAACGAAGACGACGTGCGCCACGTCGTTGGCCACCGAGTCGACCTGCGCCGGCACCTGCTCACCGAACGGCCCGGTCACCCGCACGGCCCGCGGCGCGCCGCCGAGGAACCGCACGTCGACCTCGACCACGTCCTCGCGCCTGATGCCGAGCGGGTTGAAGACGACGAGCGACGCGCCCTCGCCCCTGGTGTCGAGGACGCTCGCCACCTCGCCGACGCCCTCGGAGAGCACGTCGGCGAAGGTGTTGCCGGCGATCGTCTCGTCGTTCCACGAGAAGACGTAGGCCGCGGGGATCGAGGTGCCCGTCACGTCGTCGTGGAACTGATGCCAGAGCACCCGCCTCCACGCCTCGCGCAAGCGCTCACGCGGGTACTCGGCACCGCCGAGCCACCAGGCCGCCACCGCCGCTTTCTCGGAGTCGTCCGCCAGGCGCTCGTTCTTCCGGTTGAAGCGCTTCATCGCGGCCTGCGACGTGTAGCAGCCAGTGCCGTGCCTCGTGAGGAGGAACTCGCCGCGATACCGCTCCAGGCCAGCGGGCGCCCGGCCGCCGTTGGCCGCCATCAGGTCGAGCGCCATCTGGTCGGGCGCGACGCTCTTTACGTGCGCCGGCCCCGGACCGGCCAGGCTCTTCTCCAGCCATGCCACCGAGGACTCCGAGGGCGGCACGCCGACGTCTCCGGTGCCGAAGTACTTGAAGGCGATCGGCAGCTCGGTGAGCGCGACCTGCCGGTCTGCAACCGCGTAGACCTCGGGGTCGAGGGTGAGGTTGCCCTTGATCTCCGAGGCGTAGTCACCGGGGTTGAGGGCGGCGATGAGGGTCGAACCGTCCACCCCTTCCCACACCCCGACGTCGAACGGGATCTTGATCGACGTCCCCCACGTCAGCTTCTGGGTCGAGAACGCCACCAGGCCCGCGTGCGCCGCCACCGAGGGCAGGGCGAAGCCGAAGCCGAAGCAGTCGGGCAGGAAGACGTCGCGCGAGGTGACGCCGAACTCGCGGCGGAAGAAACCGTTGCCGTAGAGCGTCTGGCGGATAAGCGACTCGGGAGATGGGATGTTGGTGTCCACGGCGTCGACCCAGCTTCCGGCGACCTTCCAGCGGCCGGCCTTGACGTAGTTCTTGAGCCGTTCGTACTCGGCCGGGACGTACTCCTTGGCGAGCATGTATCGGAACGCGCCCTCGAAGCTGAAGTTGTAGCCGGGGTATTTCTCGAACATCGCGAAGTTCCCGCGCAGCGTGTCCGGCAGGAAGTCGTTGATCGTGTCCTGGATGGTCCAGCGCCACTGGGTGTCCAGGTGCGATGTGGCGACGACGTAGACGTCGGGCGGAGTCGCCGGCAGCGGCGGCCCCTCCGCGCCCGCCGCCACGCTCGCCGCCAGCACCGCGCCACCGATCAGAAGCGTTGGAACTCGCATGACCAGCCTCCTTGCCCGTCTCGTGAC
Source organism: Acidobacteriota bacterium (assembly GCA_003158745.1). Classification (GTDB taxonomy): domain Bacteria; phylum Acidobacteriota; class Thermoanaerobaculia; order Thermoanaerobaculales; family Thermoanaerobaculaceae; genus RBG-13-68-16. The sequence continues at coordinate 10,215 of PMLC01000097.1, read as the reverse complement.
CCGCCCGTTCACGGCACGACCACCGCGTCCCGCAACAGAGTCACCACCTCGGCCGCGCTCCCCGCCGCCAGCAGCGATGCGCGGAACTCGTCGTCCATCAGCCTGCGCGACAGGCCGGCGATCGTCTTGAGGTGTTCCTCCCCCGCCGCACTCGCGTCAACCGCGACCAGGAAAGCCATCTCGACCGGCTGCCCATCGAGCGAATCCCAGTCCACGGCGGATGCGAACTGCGCGACCGCGATCGAGGTCGCCAGAACGGCGGACGACGTGCAGTGGGGGACGGCTATGCCGAACCCGACGCCGGTGGAGTAGACCTCTTCCCTCTGCCAGACCGCATCCTCGACCGCATCCGGATCGTCCACCCGACCCGCGAGGTGGAGCAGGTCGACCATCTCCCTGATCGCCTCCGCCCTGGTCCGGCTCACCGACCCCAGCCGAACGGCTTCCGGCGCCACAAGGGAGCCGGCATGCCGAGCCGCGGCGAACCGGCGGAGGAGCGCCTCGACATCGGCCGCAGTCTCGCTGGCGAGCGCGGCAGCCACGAGATCGCGGCATTCGGCCGTGTCGCAACGGGCGACGGCGGCCTTCATCGTCGCCAGGCTCGGGGTCGACATGCTGATCTCGTCCAGGCCGAGGCCCACGAGGAGCGGGGCCGCGAGCTCGCTTCCGCCAAGCTCGCCGCAGAGTCCGACCCACTTTCCCGCGACCCGGGCGTCGGCGGTGACTTGGGCAAGTACGCGGAGGAACCCCGGGTGGAGAAAGTTGTACAGCCGCGCGACCTTCTCGTTGCCGCGGTCGACGGCGAGGACGTACTGCGCGAGGTCGTTGGATCCGATGCTGAAAAAGTCCGCCTCGCGCGCCAGGGTGTCGACCGTGAGCGCTGCCGAGGGGACCTCCACCATGATGCCTATCTCAAGGCGCGGGTTGTAGGCGATGCCGCCCGACGCGAGCTCGCCCATGAATCGCCTTACCAGCGTCCGCAACGTCCGGATCTCTTCGAGCGACGAAATCATCGGGAACATCAGCTTCACGTTGCCGGTCGCCGAGGCGCGCAGAATCGCCCTGATCTGGGCCTCGACGATCTCGGGGTGGTCGTCGTACATGCGGACGGCGCGGCAGCCGAGGACCGGGTTGTGCTCATGGGGAAGGTCGAGGTACGGGATCGGCTTGTCGCCGCCGACGTCGAGGGTGCGGACGATCACCGGCCGGCCGGCGGCGGCTCGCGCGGTCTCGGAGTAGATCTGCGCCTGCTCATCTTCGCTCGGAGGCTCGGCCCGATCCATGAACAGGAGCTCGGTCCGGAACAGGCCGATTCCTTCGGCGCCGGCCTCGAACGCCAGGCGCGCCTCGGCGAGCGATCCGACGTTGGCGGCGACCTCGAGACGCGTGCCGTCCTTCGTCGTGCCGCGAGCAGCCCGGAACGCCTCCGCTCGCGCCTTGAAGGCCGCGAGCTTCCCGGCTTCGAGCTCGTAGAAGCGCCGCACTGCCGGCGAGGGCCTCGCCACGACGAGCCCTCTCTCGCCGTCGACGACGACGTCTTCGCCGTCCGCCAGCCAGCGCTCGATCCCGCTCACACCGGTGACGCAGGGGATGCCGAGGGCACGGGCCAGGATCACGGTGTGCGAGGTGCGCCCCCCCTGGGCGAGGACGATGCCTCTCAGGTGGCCCTTCTCCAGCGCGATGAGCTGCGACGGGGCGAGGGCGCCGGCGACCACGATGGCGTCCTCGCGCAGGTCTGCCGGGCGCGCGTCGACCGGGGGGCCGTACAGCGCCCGGACGATCTGAGCGCCGAGGTCCTCCAGGTCGAGAGCGCGCTCCTGCAGCAACTCGCTCTCCGAGGCCCGAAGGATCGCGGCAAAGTGGTCGGCGGTCGCGAGCGCGGCTCGCCCGGCGGTGACCTCGCCCGACCGCACCTCGGCTTCCAGCCTCGTCCTGAGCTCCGGATCGGAGAGGATCGAGAGGTGGGCGCCGAGGATGGCGAACTGGGTGGCGTTCCGCGTGTCGTTCATCCTGCCGCGCAGCGCCGTCTCGACCACGGCGAGCGCGCTTTGAAGCTTGGCAAGTTCTGCCGCGGTCGTACCCTTCGTCTGGCTGTCGACGTCGGGATACGCACCGGAACCGCGTACCGTGAGTACGGGAGCGCGCGCGATCCCGCCACTGGCGGGGAACCCCGCCCGTACGCGCGCCGACGGCTCTCGCAGCACCCGCGGCAGTACCCGGCCCCCGGGCGGCGGCGCCGGCCGTGCCGGAAGCGCCTCGTCGCAGTTCGGGAAATCGTCGGTGATGAAGCGCCGCAGCGACTCGGCGGCGGCTTCCTCATCCTCGCCGTCGATGCGAAGGGAGCACTCGTCGCCGTGTTTCGTGAGTGTGGCGACGAGGGCCAGGATGCTCCTCCCGTTCGCCGAGAGACCCGTGCGCCGGTTGGAGAAGACGATCCCGGAGCCGAACCGGGACACGGCTCGGCACAGGCTGCTCGCCGGACGGGCGTGGAGGCCGTTCGGCAGCGGAAATGTGAACGCAAACTCCTGCGCCACGGCGTCGAGGCCCCTATCCGCCGAGCCCGGCCAGGATCCGGTCGGGGTCCTTGATCGCGGCCTGAATGCCGACCTCCACGATCCTCCTGCCCTCGAACCGCTCGCGGTTCCTGACGGCCACCTCGGCCGCGAAGATGACCACGTCGGCGCGCTCGATCTCTTCAACGGTGAGCTCGTTCTCGATCCCCATCGAGCCCTGGGTCTCCACCTTGATGAGGTGCCCGAGCCTCCGCGCCGCCTTCTCCAGGCGCTCCGCCGCCATGTACGTGTGCGCGACGCCCGTTGGGCACGCCGTGACGGCCACGATCCTCATCGCACCCTCCTAGGTTCTCTCGGCGGAGCCGAGTTTCTTCCAGGCGTTGATCAGCAGGGCGACGGTCAACGAGCCCGCAACGATCGCGCCGACGTACAGGAGCCGGTTGTCCACAACCGGCAGAACGATGGGCCCGCCATGGGGCGCGTGGTCGCCGACGCCGCCAAGCATGGCGAGGACCGAGCCGACGGCCGAGCCGAGCATGATCGTCGGGATGACCCTGAAGGGGTCGGCCGCCGCGAACGGGATCGCTCCCTCCGTGATGCCGATCATCCCCATCACGAGACCCGCGTGACCGGCTTCGCGCTCCTCGTCGGTCCACAGCCGCCGGCCGAGGAGGGTCGCAAGCCCGAGCCCGATCGGCGGGATGCAGATGGCCGCGGCGCAGGCTCCCATGATCGCGAAGTTGCCCTCCTTGATCATGGCCGCGCCGAAGAAGAAGGCGACCTTGTTCACCGGGCCGCCCATGTCGAACGCGATCATGGCGCCGAGGACAATCGCCAGGATCACGCTGTTCCCCGTGCTCATCGTCTTGAGCCAGCACGACAGGAACGTCATGACCTCCCTGATCGGCAGGCCGATGACCCTGTACATGACGAGCCCGACCACGAAGGAGGAGACCACCGGGATGACCAGGATCGGCATCACCGGCCGGAGGTAGTTGGGGACCTTGAGCTTCTTGATCCAGTGGACCACGAGTCCGGCGAGCAGGCCGGCCACGAGACCGCCCAGGAAGCCCGCGCCGACCTGGTTCGCGACGGCCCCGCCGACGAACCCCGCCACGAGTCCCGGGCGGTCGGCGATTCCGAAAGCGATGTAGCCGGCGAGCACCGGCACGAGGAACGAGAAAGCGACGTTGCCGATGTCGAAGACGGTCTTGAGGAACGGCGAGTGCGAGAAGTCGGGGCCCGAGGCAGTCATCGGGACGAACGCGATGGCCCCGGCGATCATGATGCCGCCGCAGGCGACGAACGGAATGGCATAGGAGACACCGGAGAGGAGGTACCTTCTGACGTCGGCAACGCGTGCGGTCATGAAAGCTCCCCAGGGTTCAGCCGGCAGCCGGTTGATCGTTCGGCGGCCTCGACTCTATCACCTGCCGGCCGGCCGCAATAGCGGCGAAGCGGATCCGTCCCACGTTGCAGCAGCCCGGGACGCCGGCGGTCAACCACCCTCGCGCCGGATCGTCTTGCACCGTGTGGACCGGCGACGGCTTCGAGCCGGGCCGCCCGAGCGGGACGCGCCGGAAGAGGCGGAGGACGAACGGTGACGCTGGACGGCGGGATGTTCGAGCGCGGCGGGGCACGCGGCAAACGGTTCCCCGCGACGGTTCTTCTGGCGGCGGCCGCGCTGCTGCCGGCCGCGACGTCCCGGGCCCAGAACGCGGCGCCGGTGCCGCTGTCGCTCGCGCCGTCCGGGCCGGCCCGGCTGCTGCCCGAACGACTTCTGGGCGCCTCCGCCGAGCCGTTCTACGAGCGCCTGATCGGCAACCAGGCCAAACAAGAAGTCCTTGCTGCGCTCCACCCGGCGTACGTCCGCTTCCCGGGCGGGACGCAGAGCAACTACTACGACTGGAAGAGCGGCCTCATCTTCGTCACCGGCTACCCCAACAGCTCGGCGTACACGAACTTCTGGGTGGGCCTCTCGCAACGGGTGGACGCGACGTTTCCGAACGGGATCTTCCTCGAGCAGTTCAAGCCGTTCGCGGACACGATCGGTGCCGACGTCGTGCTGGTGCCAAACCTGGAGACCGCGGCCGTGGCCGATCAGGTTGCGTGGTTCTCCCGGCTCGCGTCCGAGGGCATCGTGCCCACACACATCGAGCTGGGCAACGAGTTCTGGATCGCGATGGGCGGCGACCCGAACGTCGAGGCGAAGTGGCCGGACGAGCCCACCTCGATGGCGATCATGCGACGGTACCTGGACGCATTGCGGCCGTACCTGCCTCCGGGAACCAGGGCGGCGGTCCAAGCCGCGCCTGGCGCCTTCATGTTCCTGCCGAGCAACCCGGGCGCGTTCTACGGCCGCCTGCGGCAGTGGAACGACGACCTCGCACCGGCGAGCTGGTTCGACGCTGTCACGACGCACCTCTACTCGCGCCTCGACCAGGTGACCGGCGACCCCGACGCCAACGCGGAGCCCGTTACCCCCGTGACCGTGCAACGCAACTACCCGGTGATGGTGGCGCACTACGACGACGGCACAGACTCCGCCCTCGCCGATCTTGAGAATCGCCTGCCGGGCAAGGAGATCTGGATCACCGAGTGGAACGCACAGGGCCAGTCGTCGTGGCAGCCGGGCCAGACCCACCCCATCACGCCCCCGATGCAGCTCCAAATCGTGACGCGCATGGAGCTGGCTTGCCTGCGACACGCCTCCGTGACGACGAGTCTCTACTTCTCGCTGAACTTCCTCACCAATACGGCGCCTTACGATTTCGTCCCGGACGGGAGCGGCGGCTTTCTGCCAGTCCCCACGACGGTCGCTCTCGGCTGGTTTTTCGAGGCCGCCAACGGCGGCGCCACCTTCCAGCGCCTGGTCGAACCCACCGCGCCGCGCATTTCCGGCGGCGGCGCGTTGCCCGAGACCTATGCGGATATCGAGGCCGCGACCTTCATTGGGGCGGACCGGGTCACGATGATCGTCCAGAACGCCGGCCCCGGCGCCCGTAGCATCGACCTCACCACGGTGGAAGGCGCAGCGGTCCCGTCGGAGATCGACCAGCTGGCTGCGCCGGACCTCGCGGACACGACCTTGAGGCCGGCCGTCGTCGCCACTCTGACGCCGACACAGGTCGTAACGTTGCCCGCCTACTCGGTAACGCGCGTCATCTGGGACACCGAGGCCCGCATAGCCCGCAAGCACCTTCGGCGCGTGTCGTCGGCGCCCTGATCCGCGGCGGCAAGATCCGGCGTCCCTCCCCGGACCCCGTAGTCTCCGCCATGCGGGACACACCGCGGCCGGGGTGATGCCACAGGCCATGGCCGGCTGCGACGCGCTCCGATCTCCCGAGAGCCGGAATGTAACCGGGGCCAGGAGGCTTCTCATCTGCGAGGTCGCGCGGAAGTGCTCGTGCCCGACGCCCGAAAGGGCGGCGCCGGCCTCGGGAGGTCCATGTGAAGGTCCTGGAGCGCTTTGCTGACCCGGCGTTCGCCCTATTCCGCTTCTTCTTCGGGGTGCTGTTCGCCTTTCACGGGGCGCAGAAGGTGTTCGGCCTCTTCGGCATGCCTCACGCCGCGACCGGAGTGCCCCTCGTCGCCGGGATCATCGAACTGGTCGCCGGACCCCTCATCGCGATCGGCCTCTTCGCAGCCGTCGCCGCGTTCATCGCCAGCGGCCAGATGGCCGTCGGGTACTTCACGGCGCACGCGTCCGGCGGCTTCCTGCCCATCGTGAACCACGGCGAGCTCGCGGTCCTCTACTGCTTCGCGTTCTTATTCATAGCGGCCAACGGCGCCGGCCATTGGAGCCTGGACGCGCTGATCGCGAAGCGCTCGTCGTGAGCCCGGCGACCGCGCGCGGCGGCCGGACTCCGCGACACCGGCAGAAGCTCCGTGGGGCCTATCGCTTGACCAGCTCGACCCGCCGGTTCTTCCCGCGACCGTCCTCCGTGTTGTTCGGGGCGACCGGGGCGAGCGGCCCGACGCCGTACCCCTCCAGGCGCCCCGCGGCCACGCCGTGCCTGCCGACCAGCGCCGCGACAACGGCGGCTGCCCTGTCCTCGGAGAGCTTCATATTATGGGCGAGATCGCCGGTCATGTCGGTGTGGCCGACCACGAGCAAGTTGAGGGAGGCGTCCTTGGCCAGCAGGGCGGCGATCTCCCGGATGGCAGCCTCCGACTCGGGCTTGAGCGTCGCCTTGTCGGTGTCGAAGAGGATGCCGTAGACGACGGCGCGGCCGGTGCTTGCGAGGTCGTTTCGCCAGGCGTCGGCGTTGGCCGTGACGTCCTGCTTCATCGCTGCCTTTTCAACGATCCAGAGGCTCCACTCGGAGGTGATGTAGGCGTCCACCTGGACCCAGATCTCCTTGCCGTCCTTCGTGACCTTCAGGAACGAACTGCCATCGTAGTCGCTTCGCGTGACCTTGCCGCGGATCTTCGCGATCGCAGCTTCGTAGTTGCGCAAGATCTGGAGGCGACTCGCCTCCTTGGCGCCGGCCTTCAGCGCGTAAAGGATGTGCGTGAGCCGGCCCTCGACCTTGACCTCCTGCTCCCCGACCCAGAAGGAGCGGCCGTCGAACGCCGTCTCCTCGTACCGGGAGATGTAGTACCCCGGCATGCGTGTGAGCAGCGGGTGGTCCTTGCTCCCCTCGACGTCAGTCTCCTGGGCAAACCCGGCGACCGCGAGCAGCGGCACGACGAGCGTCGCGAGCACGATGGCCTTGAGAGCGTTCACGAAGGGCCTCCTCATCGGACCGCCCGACGGCAGCACGATCCTTGCGACACGGACCGCAGGTCTCGCGGCGACGCCGGACGCGGCGGCACGGGCGAGCACACCAGCCGGAGCTACGGCTGGGCGACGAGCTCCACGCGCCGATTCTTCGCGCGTCCCTCGTCCGTCGTGTTGGCCGCGACGGGTGCGTACGGCCCGACCCCCTGCGGCGCCAGCCGCTTCGGGTCGATGCCGAACTGTTGCGTGAGCGTCTTGACCACGGCGGCCGCGCGCGCGTTGGAGAGCGCGGTGTTGGTCTCCGCCGACCCGACCCAGTCCGTGTGCCCGACGACCCACACCTTCAACGATGGCGTCCCCTTCAGGAGCTTGGCCACCTGCTCCAGCGCCGGCTGCGACTCGGGTTTGATCTCAGCCTTGTTGAAGTCGAAGAAGATCCCCGGCACCTCGACGTGGCCGGTCGCCGCGAGGCTGTTTCCCAGTGCGTCCGCATCGGCTGTCACATCCTGGCGCATCGCCTCGCGCTCCACGATGGTCAGATAGTACGTGGAACCGTCGCCGGACTGGATCTCGGCCCACGTCTCCCGCCCGTCACGGGCGATGCGGAGCGTCGTCGCCGTGTAGGGGCCGTGGGCGTCACAGAGCACCTCGCCCCCGATTTTGAGCGCGGCGTTCTGGTAGTTGCGCGCAATCTGCAGGGCGCTCGCATGGGGCTTACCGGTTGAGGGGTCGTAATAGTAGTAGTAGACGACCTTGTGGCCCTCGACCCGCTGCCGGACCTCTCGTTTGACCAGGGTGGCGCAGAACTCATAAGCGTCGAACTGCGACTCCTTGAACGAGCTGCCGCCCGAGAGGAAGTACCCGGGCATGCGCGCGAAGAGCGCCGGGTCCTTGAACCCCGGCCTGTCCTTGAGCGGCTGCTCTGCGGCAACGGTTGAAGCGAGAACGATGGTTACGAGTGTTGCGACCGAACCGAGTCTCATGGCGGACCTCCCATTTGAGCGTTTACTGACACTGCCTCGAAGGCTATCTGCGGTGATCGTACCACGCCCGGGAGCGCTCTCACGCGCCAATCCGCCGCGCCACCATTCATCTACAAAGCTCCGCGGTGATTTGATAAGGAGCTACGGAGGGCCTACGATGCGCACCGGCGACTCCCCGGTCGAGCCCACGCCGCACAGGCCGGCCTCCCGAGGGTCGCGCGACGAAAGCCCGCATCCAGGAGGCGGAAAGATGAAGAACCGTCATAGGTTGATCGCTGTCGGCGCCGCGCTCATCGTTGTTGCCTCGTTCGCGTTCTCTCAGGTACCGGCGAGCCCTATGGCGTTCACGGTGTCGATGGAAAAACCGGAGAGCCACTACCTTCACGTCACGCTCCGGTGCGATGGGCTCAAGGCCGGGAACCACGACTTCAAGATGCCGGCCTGGACCCCCGGGTACTACAAGATCATGGACTACGCGAGGAATGTCGTTGGCTTCCGCGCCGAGGATGGTGCCGGCAACCCGCTCGCGTGGACGAAGACATCGAAGGGCACGTGGCAGGTGGTCGGCGACGACGCGACATCTCTCACCGTCCGCTACGACGTGTTCGCGTTCGACACGTCGGTGGCCGACAGTTACCTGGATGACGGCCACGGCTACATCTCGCCGACCGGAGTCTTCATGAACGTCGACGGAAGAATCGCGCAGCCGGTGACAGTCACCATCGAACCGATCAAGGGGTGGAGCACGATCTCGACCGGCCTCGATCCGGTCGACGGCCGACCCGGCACGTTCTCGGCGCCCGACTTCGACGAGCTCTACGACTGCCCGATCCTCGCAGGGAGCCAGGAAGTCACCCGTTTCGAGGTGAATGGAGTCCCGCACACCGTCGCCCTCGACACGTTCGGCACCTACGACCGCGCGAAGCTCACCGCCGACATCAAGCGCATCGTCGAGACCGCGGTGGCCGTCATGGGCGAGATCCCCTACCGGCATTACACCTTCATCGTGATGAGCCCGGGGGTGGGAGGCCTCGAGCACAAGAACTCGACAGTGCTGATCTGCGACGCCTCGAGCCTGGACGATCCCCAGGGGTACGAGAAATGGCTGGGGTTCGTCGCTCACGAGTTCTTCCACCTCTATAACGTCAAACGAATCCGCCCGCTCGCGCTCGGCCCGTTCGACTACGACCGGGAGAACTACACCGACATGCTCTGGGTCTCCGAGGGGCTCACGGTCTACTACGAGGACCAGATCCTTCGGCGCGCCGGCCTCATCTCGCCGCAGGAATACCTGGAGAGAGTCCGACGGTGCATCGCGAGGTACGAGAACGTACCGGGACATCTGGTCCAGTCCGCGACCGAGGCGAGCTTCGACACGTGGATTCAGTTCTTCGCCCGCGCCGAGAACTCAGCCGACAGCACGATCTCCTACTACGACAAGGGCGCCGGCCTCGGCGTGCTGCTCGACCTGTCGATCCGGAACGCGACGCAGAATCGGAAGTCCCTCACCGACGTGATGCGGACCCTCTACCAGACCTACTACAAGGAGCAGAGGCGCGGCCTCACGGATCGGGAGTTCCGCGAGGCGTGCGAGCTCACGGCCGGAGCGCCGCTCGACGAGATCTTCGAATACGCCAGCACCGTGAAGGAGATCGACTACCCGAAGTACCTCGCCTACGCGGGCCTCGACATCGACGTCCGGCCAAGGGAGCTCCCGGGCGCCTGGTTCGGGGCCGAGACCTGCGATCTGGAGGGAAAGCTGGTCGTCACGAGGGTGGAGGGGGGATCTCCCGCCTCGCACGCGGGCCTGAGCGCGCGGGACGAGATCATCGCCCTGGACGGAACGCGGGTCGCCTCGAGCGCGATGCGCAGGTTCCTCGACGCGAAGAAACCCGGCCAGACGGTCCGCGTGCTCCTCTCGCGACGCACCGGGGTCCGTGAGATCGAGGTCGCACTCGGCACGAAGATCGAGCGGAGCTTCAAGATCACGCCGAAG
>PMLC01000061.1 GCA_003158745.1 Acidobacteriota bacterium | reverse complement strand
TCCACGCCCTGCACCAGGTGCTCGCCCAGCAGCATGTCGTAATCGCTCAGGAAGACGATATGGGGGCGGACGTCGGGCCGCCGGATGAAATGCGTCCATTCCTGAATCAGTGCCTGCCCAGCTTTGTCTGCCGGATGGGCCTTGCCGGCAAGGATGAGTTGCACGGGGCGCTGCGGAATGGTCAACAGACGAAGCAGTCGCTCTGGATCGTGCAGCAGCAGGTTCGGCCTCTTGTAGGTCGCGAAGCGGCGCGCAAATCCCAGTGTCAAGGCGTTGGGATCAAACAGGTGTTTCGCCTCGTCAACCGCCTCGGGCGACGCGCCGGAGGCGGCCAGTTGTCTGGACAGGCGGGCGCGAGTGTATTCAACGAGAGACTTGCTGGCGGCAATGCGGAAGTTCCAGAGACTCTCGTCGGAGACTCGGCGAATGTCCTGCTCCAGGGTCTCCGTCGTCCCCAGCCAGCGGTCCTTTCCACAGGTCGTCGTCCAGAGGTCGTCGGCTGCCGCCGAGTCCCAGGTCGGCATGTGGACTCCGTTCGTGACGTGGCCGATGGGCACTTCGTCCGCCGGCCAGTCCGGAAAGAGAGGCCCGAAGAGATGGCGGCTGACCTCTCCGTGCAGGCGACTCACACCATTCACGGCGCCGCTCCCGCGAATGGCCAGGTACGCCATGTTGAAACTCTCCGACGGGTCGTTCGGTTTCTCGCGGCCCAGGGCAAGCAACTGGTCCAGCGTGATGCCGAGTTTCTTCTGGGCATAGGCACCGAGATATTCCTCGATGAGGGCCGGGGCGAAACGGTCAAAGCCGGCGGCCACTGCCGTGTGGGTGGTGAAGAGGTTCCCCGCTCGAGTGACGGCCAGCGCGACTTCGAAGGGCTGCGCCGTCTCTTGCATGAAACTGTATGCTCGTTCCAACATGGCAAGGGCCGCATGCCCTTCGTTCAGATGACACACCTCCGGTTGGAGGCCGAGCGCGCGGAGCAACCGCCAGCCGCCGATCCCGAGCACCATCTCTTGCTTCAGCCGCAACTCCGCTCCGCCCCCGTACAACTCGCTGGTGATCCCGCGATGCGCAGGGAAGTTCCCCGCGTCGTTGCTGTCGAGCAGGTAGAGGTTGACCCGACCGACCTGGGCCTGCCAGGCGCGCAGCCAGACCGAGTAGCCGGGCAAGGCGACCTCCAACCGCAACCACTCGCCGTTCGGGTAACGCAAGGGCGTGATCGGAAGTTGCCCGGGCTCGTTGTACGGATAGAGGGCCTCTTGCGCGCCGTTCTTGTCGATCTCCTGACGGAAGTAGCCTTGCTGGTAGAGTAGCCCCACGCCGACCACCGGCACGNNGCTTCGCTCAACATGAACTCCATGCTGAAATAGGCGACCCTGGTCAGGGGCGACTGCGGGTGATTTTGCTGAAACCAAGCGGGGGCCTTCATCGCCTGACGCCGGGCCAGCACGAGCGCATCGACCTTGTCGCGGAAGGCGGGCTCGGCTAACACGCGCCGGAGTTTGTCCCGCGAGACGGTCTGCAGGACGACCCAGGGGTTTTGAGTGAAGTCCCAGAGCGCGGGATCAAGTTGCCGCCACACCTCGTCGGCGGCATGATTCCACGACCAGCGCATGTCTAGCGCAAGCTCCGCCAGGGAATCGAATCCTTCGACGTCCGTAGGCAAGAGACCGTAGATCGGTTTGCCGATAGATGTTGGGCTGCTCATGGCCTCTCCTGCAGATTGGAGTCGCCTGTAGGCCCTGACCGCGGTGGCGCCGCGGCCAGAGCACCGTTGACGATCGTCTGCGCTTCCTCAAGGATGCGGCGCAGGTGATCTGCTCCCCTGAAGCTCTCAGCGTAGATCTTGTAGATGTCTTCAGTCCCTGACGGGCGGGCCGCGAACCATCCGCTTTCCGCCATTACCTTCAACCCACCGATGGACGCGCCGTTGCCCGGCGCGGCGGTGAGGATGCTCAGGATCTTCTCCCCGGCCAGGTCGGTGAGCCGGACCTGCTGCGCCGAGAGCTTCTCCAGCTTTGCCTTCTGCTCGGGAGTGGCAGGGGCCTCGACCCGGTCGTAGACGGGCTCGCCGAACTCGCGGATGAGCTCCTGGTAGATCTCGCCGGGATCTCGGTCCATCCGGGCCGTGATCTCGGCCGCGAGCAGGGCCGGGACGATCCCGTCCTTGTCGGTCGTCCAGACGCTGCCATCCCGGCGGAGAAACGACGCGCCCGCGCTTTCTTCCCCGCCGAAGCCAAGCGAGCCGTCGAGCAGGCCATCCACGAACCACTTGAAGCCGACCGGCACCTCGTAGAGCGTCCGCCCCAGCTTCGCGGTGACCCGATCGATCATCTGGCTGCTCACCACGGTCTTGCCGACCGCCGCTTCCGTGCACCACTCCGGTCGGTGCTGGAAGAGATAGAAGATGGCGACCGCAAGGTAGTGGTTGGGCGGCAGCAGCCCTGCGCTCTTGGTGACGATCCCGTGTCGGTCGTGGTCGGTGTCGCAGGCGAAGGCGATCTCGAAACGGTCCTTCAGATCGATCAAGCGCTGCATGGCATAGGGCGATGAGGGGTCCATGCGGATCTGGCCGTCCCANNTGGACCCCGGCGCCGCCGAGCGGATCCACACCCATGCGGATCTTGGCGCTACGAACCGCATCCATGTCGAGGACATTGCCAAGGTCCTTCACGTACGCGTTGAGATAGTCGTGGCGGTGGGTGGACCGTGAGCGCAGGGCCTTCTCGTAGGGAAGTCTCTGTACGCCTTGCAGGTCGTTCTTCAGGAACTCGTTGGCCCTGGCTTCGATCCAGTCCGTCACGCCTACATCCGCCGGTCCGCCGTTGGGCGGATTGTACTTGAAGCCGCCGTCGTGGGGTGGGTTGTGCGAGGGTGTTATGACGATGCCGTCGGCGAGCCCGGTCTTGCGCCCGCGGTTGTACGTCAGTATCGCGTGCGAGACCACGGGAGTCGGGGTGTATTCGTCGTGCTCAGCGAGCATGACATCCACCCCGTTGGCCGCCAGCACTTCGAGCGCGCTGGCACACGCCGGCACGGACAGCGCGTGCGTGTCGATACCGAGGAACAGCGGCCCGTCTATGCCCTGGCGCTTGCGGTAGTCACAGATGGCCTGACTGATGGCCAGAACGTGCCATTCGTTGAACGACTTGTCGAATGCGGAGCCGCGATGCCCCGAGGTGCCGAACATTACGCGTTGAGCAGGGACGGAAGGATCAGGACGCTCCGAATAGTAAGCGGTGAGGAGCTTGGGTACGTTCACGAGCATTTCCGGCGGGACCTGCTTGCCTGCCAGGGGACTGATTTTCATGGGTGTGTCCTTTTCGTTGCTCATTCGGCGCCTCCACCGCTCGCGAGCGGCGGTTGGCGAGCAATGCAACGAGAGATGCTCATGAGCGGGCGTTCCTGAGTCGGCGGTAGCGCCGGATGAGCGCGTTGGTCGAGCTGTCATGTGTGAGGTGCGGCTCGTCCGTGCTTTCAAGTTCCTGTGCCGTCCGCTTCGCCAGCACCTTCCCCAACTCGACGCCCCATTGGTCAAATGAGTCGATATTCCAGAGTGTGCCTTGAGTGAAGACACTGTGCTCGTACAGCGCGACGAGCTTACCGAGCGCCGCCGGGGTCAGCCGGTCCAACACGATGGTGTTGGACGGCCGGTTGCCCTCGAAGGTTCGGTGCGGAACCAGCCAGGGCGGTGTCCCTTCGGCCTCGACCTCCTGCGAGGTCTTGCCGAAGGCCAGGGCCTCCGCCTGAGCAAAGACGTTGGCCAGTAGCAAGTCGTGGTGGCGGCCGATCGGGTTGAGCGGCTGGATGAACGCGATGATGTCGCAGGGGATGAGCCGAGTGCCCTGATGGATCAATTGGTAGAAGGAATGCTGGCCATTGGTGCCCGGCTCCCCCCAGTAGATCGGCCCGGTCTGATAGGTGACCTCAATTCCATCGAGCGTGACGTGCTTGCCGTTGCTCTCCATCGTCAATTGCTGGAGGTACGCGGGGAAGCGCTTCAGGTACTGCTCATAGGGTAGGACCGCGACGGTCTGCGCGCCGAAGAAAGTGCTGTACCAAAAGGCCAGAACTCCCATGAGCACCGGCAGGTTGCGCTCGAAAGGCGCCGTGCGGAAATGCTCGTCCATCTCGTGGAAGCCGTCGAGCATGGCGCGGAAGTGCTCGGGCCCGATGGCGATCATCGTCGAGAGCCCGATCGCCGAGTCCATCGAGTAGCGCCCTCCGACCCAATCCCAGAACTCGAACATGTTAGTGGTGTCGATGCCGAACTTCGCCACCTCCTCGGCGTTGGTCGAGACCGCCACGAAGTGCCTGGCGACAGCAGCGGGATGTTTCAATGTCTTGAGAGTCCAGTCGCGGGCCGTGTGCGCGTTGGTCATCGTCTCCAGAGTCGTGAATGTCTTTGACGAGATGATGAACAGCGTCTCCGCGGGATCGAGGTCGCGTGTAGCCTCGGCGAAGTCGGTGCCGTCGATGTTGGAGACGAAGCGGAGGGTCAAGTCGCGCTGGCTGTAGTGTCGCAATGCCTCGTACGCCATCACCGGGCCCAGATCAGACCCGCCGATGCCGACATTGATGATGTTGCGGATCGCCTTACCGGTGTGGCCCTTCCACTTCCCGCTGCGCACTCCGGTAGAAAAGTCGGCCATCTTGTCGAGGACGGTATGCACTTGGGGCACCACGTCCTCGCCGTCCACAACAATGGACTGCCCTCTTGGGGCGCGCAGGGCAACGTGCAGGACGGCCCGCTTCTCGGTGACGTTGATCTTCTCCCCCCGGAACATCGCATCGATTCGGGACCGCAGACCGGATTCCTGGGCCAGTTGCAGGAGGAGCGTGAGCGTCTCGGCAGTGATGCGGCTCTTCGAGTAGTCGAAATAGATGCCGACGGCTTCGACGGTCATGCGCTCGCCGCGTTTGGGATCGTCGGCAAAGAGCGTACGGAGATGCAGCTCCCGGAGCTTCTGGTAATGGGCCTCGAGGGCCTTCAAGGCTGGGCGCTCCATGAGTGGCGGGATGCGTGCTGTCATGTTCGTCCCCCTTTCGATGCTTGATGGGGCACTCTTACAGGCACTCCCTGACGGCTTGCGCGATATGCTCGGCATCGATTCCAGCCGCGCTCAGGAGCTCTGCGGGCGTGCCGGACGTCGGCATGGAGCGCACCGCCAGCTTGATCACCGTGGGGACCTTCTCCATCGCACCCACGAAGGCATCCAGGACGGCGTCGCCGAGCCCGCCTTCAGACCAGTGGTCTTCAACCACAACGAGCCGGCCTCCCGTCACCCGCGCGGCCTCGTGCAGGGACTCCCTGTCGATCGGCTTGACCGTATAGGCATCGATCACCCGCGCCCGGATGCCTTCCGACCTGAGCTGCTCGAAGGCCCGGAGGCTCTCGTGCAGGGTGATCCCCGCTGCGATGATCGCCACCTGATCCGCATCCGAATGGCGCACCACCATGCTCCCGCCGATGGGAAAGGCCTCACCCGGATCGTAGATGACCGGCGTTTTCGCGCGAGTCGTCCGCAGGTAGGAGATGCCGGGCAGATCGGCCATGGCGTTCACCAGGTGCGCCGTCTGGTTCGCATCGCAGGGGTACAGAACCGTGCTGCCGTGAATGGAGCGCATCATCGCCAGGTCTTCAAGGGCCATCTGCGACGGCCCGTCCTCGCCGATGCTGACGCCGGCATGCGACCCGCACAGGCGAAGGCTGCCGCCGGACACGGCGGCCATGCGGATCTGGTCGAAGGCGCGAGTGAGGAAGGCGGCGAAGGTCGCCGCAAAGGCGATCTTCCCCAGAACGCTCAGGCCCAGGGCGGCGCCGACGAGCTGTTGCTCCGCGATGAACATCTCGAAGAACCGATTCGGATAGGCCTTGCCGAAATCCTCGGTGAACGTCGAATTGGACACTTCGCCGTCCAGGACCACCACGTCCGGCCGATTGGCGCCGACCGCCACGAGCGCATCCCCGAAAGCTCTCCGGGTGGCCTCCTCGGTCCCGATCTCGTATGAGGGCAGCTTCAACGGCTGGACTGGGGGCGGGGTCGCTTTCGGCAGAGGTCGGGGCTGCTCGACATCAACGGCAATGTGGCGCTCGCCCCCCAGTTCCTTGATGGCCTCTTCAGCCTGGTCTGGGCTGAGCGCCTTGCCGTGCCACCCTTCCTTGTTCGCAACGAGCGAGACGCCGGAGCCTTTCACCGTCTTCGCGACGATGCAGGTGGGCTTCTCGGCCTGGGCGAGTGCCTCCTTGTAAGCCGCATCGATGGCGGCGATGTCGTGGCCGTTGATCTCGATGGCGTGCCACCCGAACGCCCGGGCGCGGGCAGCGTAGACGGGCGCATCCCAACCGAGGTCCGTCGGCCCCCGCTGGCCCAGTCGGTTCATGTCCAAGATAGCGATCACGTTGTTCAGCTTGTAATGGCCGGCCTTGTCGAACGCTTCCCAGTTGGAACCTTCGGCGAGTTCGCTGTCACCCAGCAGGACCCACACGTCGAACGGCAGCTTGTCCACGTACTTGCCGCTGAAAGCCATTCCGACGCCGATCGGCAGGCCTTGCCCGAGGGAACCGGTGGCCACATCCACCCATGGCAACCCCCGCGGCGTGCCGTGGTCTCCGGCGCTCTGCAGGGGTTTCGGATGTCCTTCGAGGCGGCTGCCGAACTTGCGCAACGATAACAGCTCTTCATCGGTGATGACGCCCGCTGCCTTGTACATCGCATAGAGAAGCGGGCTGGCATGTCCCTTAGAAAAGACCAGGCGATCGTTGTTCGGGTTGTGCGGATGGTCCCAATCGTACTTGAGATACTTGACCAGGAGCACCGCCATCAGATCGGCGGCCGACATCGAGGAGGTCGGGTGGCCAGATCCGGCAGCCGTCGTGCACCGGATGCTGTCCACCCTGAGTTGTTTTCCCAACTCCGCGATTCGCTGCAGTTCACCGGCCATGAGAACACTCCTTTCTATTTGGCGGGCCCCCGTGGGAGCGCTCGTTCCGGGCGTCCGTCGTCGACGTTTGTTTCCATTGCATCTTCACCCCTCCGAGCGCCAATCAATTTCAATCCTGAGCGCGTTAGGCGACCGGCCGCTGCCTCATCGGCGAGCCAGGTGAGTGTACCGTTCCCGGGACGAACGCGCGCCGCCGGGCGCTCCTCGTGGTTGGGCCGGCCCTCCAACACGTCGTGCAGCGCCTCCGCCTTGATCTGGCCGGAGACCAGAAACAGGATCTTGCGCGCCGCATTCAATACCGGCAAGGTCAGTGTGATGCGTTCCACTTGAGGTGGGAGCGTTCCCGGCGGGCTGGCCACCACCCACCGGTCGGTGACCCGCAGGGATGCTGCTCCGGGGAAGAGCGAGGCCGTGTGCCCATCTTCACCTAAACCCAGGACGACCAGATCGAACCGTGGCGGATGATGGCTTTCACCGACCCCGAAAGCCCTGGTGAGCGTGGCCGCGTACTCTGCAGCGGCGGCGACGGCCGTTTCGAGTTGCGTTGGTACCGGAAATACGTGGCTGGCAAGCACAGAAACCGGCGCCAATAGTGTCCGCTGTACCATGCCGAAGTTACTGGATGCATCATCCGGTCGCACAAACCTCTCGTCCCCAAGGAACAGATACGTGTGAGCCCAATCGACTCGGTTGCGGCGGCCCGGCTGCGCTAACAAACCGTACGTCTTCTCCGGAGTCGAGCCGCCCGCCAAGGCCAGCATGGCGCGGCCGCGGACCAGAATGGCTCCTCGCACGGCCTGGGTGATGAAATCGGCCGCACCCATCGCCAGGTGCTCGCTGTCCTTGAAGATCGTCACTGCCGGAGACACTGTGTTTCCCTTCCGAGCCTATTTGCACCGCCACAGCATGTTTCAGCCATCATCTTTCTGGGATTCAACCAACGTTCTTGGACACCTCGCTCTTGGACGCAATGCACTGCATCAGCTCGTTCCAGGACTTGACGAACGAGCTGGCGCCTTCATCTTGAAGCTGGGCGGCGAGGGCGTCGGTATCAATGCCGGCCTTGGCAAACTCGGCGAGCACGTCCTCGCAGTTGCCACCGTCGGCCGGCAGGGCCGCCTCGAGCTCGCCATGGTCCGCCAGGGCTTTCAGGGTGTCCTCGGGCATCGTGTCAATCGTGAACGGAGCAGCGAGGGCCTTCACATAGAGCATGTCAGAGGCCTTTGGGTCCTTGGTGCCGGTGCTGGCCCACAAGAGACGCTGGGGTTGGGCGCCCGTGTTCAGCAGGCGCTGCCAGCGTGGCGAATCGAGAAATTCGCGGTAGGCCTTGTACGTTCGCTTGGCGATCGCGATGCCGAGCTGGTCGCGCAGCGCATCAGTTGCTTTCCCCATCACCGCGACGTCCCAACGGCTGATGAACACCGAAGCTACGGAGAAGACATCCGGTTTCAGCCCGGCGGCGATTCGCCGCTCGATGCCCCGCACGTACGCCTCGGCGGCTGCAACATATTGCTCGCGCGAGAACAAGAGCGTCACGTTGATCGGCACACCTGCGAAGATCGCCTCCTCGATGGCGGGAAGACCTTCCCTTGTGCCCGGGATCTTGATGAAGAGGTTGGGCCGTCCCGCCCGGACATGGAGCTCCTTGGCCGCTGCGACGGTGCCGATCGTGTCGTTTGCCAGCACGGGTGAGACCTCCAGCGACACCCAACCGTCCAGGCCGTTTGTTTGGTCGTGAATCGGCCGGAACAGATCGGCGGCCTGCGTGAGGTCCTCCAACGCCAGCTCGAAGAACAGCGCCTCGCCTGACTTGCCCTCTTCCACTTTCCGGCGGATGGCGCCGTCGTAGTCGTGACTGTTCTTGATGGCGTGGTCGAAGATCGTGGGGTTGGAGGTGAGCCCTGTGACCGAGAGGTCCTGAATATGGCGGCGAAGCGTGCCGCTTATCAACAGGCCCCGAGTGATGTTGTCGAGCCAGAGGCTTTGGCCCATTTCGTGGAGTTGTTGGGTCGCTTTCATCATTCCCCTCCCCGTGCAGTTCCCGCTTTGGGGTTGTGCCAGCCGCCGTCGGCTGCGATCAGGGCGTTCGCCTCGTGCGGCCCCCAGCTGCCGCGCCTGTATGGGCGGACCCGTTCGTGGACCTTGAGGACCGGGTCGACGACCGCCCACGCGGCCTCGACTGCGTCCTCGCGGGTGAAGAGCGCCCCGTCGCCGGCCATGGCGTCGCTCAACAGCCTCTCATAGGGCGCTTCCTCTCCCGGTTGTTCTTTGGCCAGATAGAGCTCCTGCTGGTCGCCGACGAACTCCTTCCCTGCACGCTTGACGCGGGCGGCAAGGGCCACGGCCGAGCTTGGGGAGAGTCTGAAACGTAGATAGTTGCCCAGGCCCGTCGCCGTCGCCGAGTCGGCGAAGAGCCTTTGCGGCGGCGGCTTCAGCTCCACCAGGACCTCGGCCGCGGTCTCGGCCAGGCGCTTGCCGGAGCGCAGGTACCATGGCACCCCCTCCCAGCGCCACGAATCGATGAAGAGCCGCAGGGCGCAGAAGGTCTCGACGTCGGAGCTCTTCGCCACGCCCGGTTCCCTCCGATAGCCGGCGTACTGGCCGCGCACCACATCCTCGGCCTTGAGAGAGCGCATGGCCTGGAAGACCTTGGCCGTCTCGGCGTGCACGGCTCCATAGCCTCTGTAGGCCGGCGGCTCCATGGCCAGCAGCGCGACAACCTGGAAGAGGTGGTTCTGGATCACGTCGCGCAGACAGCCGGCGGTTTCGTAAAACGCGCCACGGTTTCCCACGCCGAAATCCTCGGACAGGGTGATCTGGACGCTGGCCACGGTGTTACGGTTCCAGAACGGCTCGAGGAACGAATTGGCGAAGCGGAAGTAGAGGATGTTCATGATCGCTTCCTTCCCGAGGAAGTGATCGATGCGGAAGATCGAGTCTTCCGGGAACACCGAGTGCGCGACGCGGTTGAGCTCCCGTGCCGAGGCCAGGTCGCGTCCGAAGGGCTTTTCGACGATGACGCGCGCATGCTCAGCCAACCCGGCGGCGCCGAGCCCTCTGATCACCGGCTCGAAGAGCGAGGGCGGGATGGCCAGGTAGTGTGCCGGGCGATGGGCACCGCCCAGCGCCCGCCTGAGCGCTATGAAGGTCCCCTCGTCGTTGTAGTCGCCGTTCACATAGCGAAGCAGGGAGAGCAGATGGCGCAGGGCCCGCCGATCATCGATCCTGCCGGCCTTCTGTATCCCGTCCGTGGCGTGCTTGCGGAGTTGCGCCAGATTCCACCGTGAAGAGGCGACGCCGACGACCGGGACCTTCAGAGCGCCTCGTTTCGCCATCGCATAGAGCGCCGGGAAGATCATCTTGTGGGCGAGATCGCCCGTCACGCCGAAGAGCACCAGAGCGTCCGAACGGGAAGCCGCCATCAGGCGCCTCCCTCCGGGCCGGCAGCCTTTTCCTCGTGGCCGCCGAACTCGTAGCGTAGGGCCGACAGCACCCTGTCGGCGAAGTCGGCCTCGCCGCGCGAGCCGAACCGTTCGTACAACGCCGCGCTGAGAACGGGGGCCGGTACCGTTTCGTCGATGGCCGCCATGATCGTCCAGCGCCCCTCGCCCGAGTCCGACACTCGGCCGGTGAACTTCGTCAGGTCGGGGCTCTTGAGGAGCGCCCCGGCGGCCAGGTCCAGGAGCCAGGAGGAGATGACGCTGCCGCGGCGCCAGACCTCGGCGATGTCGGCCAACTTCAGGTCGTACGGGTAGTGCTCGGGGTGGCGCAGCGGTGTGGTTTCGGCATCGACGGTGCGCCCCTGCTTGCCGGCGTTTGCATGGTGGAGGATGTTCAGCCCCTCCGCGTAGGCGGCCATGATGCCATACTCGATGCCGTTGTGGACCAT
>PMLC01000087.1:105442-106719 GCA_003158745.1 Acidobacteriota bacterium | reverse complement strand
GACTTGTACGTCTCGGCGAGGTAGAGCTTGGTGAGCGCGTCGGTGGGCGCTCCCGCGAGCGACTTCTCGAGGTGGACGATCGACTTCTTGTTGTCGCCCCCCTTGAACCACGGCAGCTTGTAGTACATCCGGCCGAGGACGCGGTCCGGGCCGAACCCCTCGACCGACGCGTCGATCTCGAGGCAGGTCTGCATCTCCTGCTTGATCGATGGAACGAGCGATAGCGACTTGAAGATGCCCTTCGCCTCGCCGTAGACGCCGTAGAGCACGCCGAGCCAGAAGTGCCCCTCGACGCCCCTGGGCGAGAGCGCAATCGCCTGCTTGGCAAGCGTCATGCCGCCGTCGAAGATCGCCATCTTCTCGCCGTCCGGCGCATCGGCCCTCGCGTACGTCCCGTAGAAGTACGCGGCTCTCGCTCCTTCCCAGCGAGCTTCGACGGAGCCCGGCTCCGCCTTGGCAGCCTCCTGGAACAGCTCGACCGCGGCCTTGGCACGTGCCGAGTCGCTGCGCTGCTCGTAGGCCGACCGCGCGTCCGCGAGGACCCCGGTCGGCGCGCCCTGTCCGAAGACGGAGAGCGCAGCAAAACAACACGCAACTGCAACCAGCGATGTCTCCCGAGTCGTCATGATCGAGCTCCTTGAGGTTAGTCTATCAGCGCCGGGCACGTGGTCCGGTAGAATCCAGGGGGAGGCGCGCATGGAGTTCGGGATCCTGGGGCTGGAACTTTCGGGCAAGACAACGCTTTTCTCGCTGTTGACCGGTCACGAGCCGCTCGCCGACCACGGGAAGGCCGCCGTCCACGTCGGGATCGCCCAGGTCCCCGATCCTCGACTCGACCGCCTCTCCGCGCTCTTCAAGCCCAAGAAGCACACGCCGGCTACGGTCCGGTTCGTTGACGTGCCGGGGATCGCCAGGGGCGGCTCGGAGAGCCTGAACGTTCCCGAGTTGCGCAACATGGATGGACTCGCGGTCGTGGTGAGGGGGTTCGCCTCCGATGCCGTGCCCCACCCCGAGGGGAGTCTCGACCCGGCCCGCGATCTGGATCTCATGGAAACAGAACTTCTCCTTAACGACCTCTCGGTGGCGGGAAATCGCCTCGAGCGGCTGGGCCGCGACCTCGCCAAGCGGCGGACCGCCGAACTGGAAGCCGAGCGCGACGCGCTTGAACGGTGCCGTGCCGCCCTCGAGGCCGGCACGCCCCTGCGCCGGGTGGACCTCGCCGTGGAGGAGCGTCGTTTGCTCAAGGGTTTCGCTTTCCTCACGCTCAAGCCAATGCT
>PMLC01000087.1:0-105407 GCA_003158745.1 Acidobacteriota bacterium | reverse complement strand
CTGCCGGACCGCGCGCTCGACCGGCTCCTCCGGGCGGCGTACGAACTGCTGGGGCTGATTTCCTTCTTCACAGCCGGGGACGACGAGTGCCGCGCCTGGTCGATCACCGCCGGCACGACCGCCGTCAAGGCGGCTGGCGTCATCCACTCGGACTTCGAGCGAGGCTTCATCCGGGCCGAGATCGTGCCGTGGGGTGAGCTCCTCGAGGCGGGCTCGTTCGCGGCCTGCCGACCGCGAGGTACGCTCCGCCTCGAAGGCAAGGACTATGAGGTCCGGGACGGCGACGTGATCACCTTCCGGTTCAACGTGTAGGGGTCGGCGTCGGCTTGGGCTCGTCGGAACTGGGTTCCGGGGTCGGCGTGGGTTCGTCGGAGCTGGGTTCCGGCGTCGGCGTCGGTTCGACCGAGCTGGGTTCCGGGGTCGGGGTGGGTACCTCAGAACCGGGTTGCGCCGGCGACGTCGTCCTCCCGGACCCAGGCTGCGGTTGCGACCTCCCAAAACCCGGGAGGATCCTCCTGGGAGGCTGCCCCTCCGTCCCAGGGGTCACGGCACCCGCGCCCTGGGTCGGAACGGCGGCTGGCATCACGGGTGCGTAACCCGTGTCTCCAACGCCGGGCGCCAGAGGCATCGCCCGTGGGCTGGCCTGCGTGGGCTGCGTGTATGTGCCTTGCGGGGCACCGGGTTGTTGGGGCGTTGTCGGGACCGTTGCCTCGGGCGTCCCTTTCTGCCCCTCGGCAGGGTGCGCCTTGATCTCCATCATCCGCCGAATCGCGGCCGGGTCGATCTCGGTGACCTTGAGGGTCGATGTCCTCATTTCCTCCTGGTAGTGTCGGAGCACCGCCTCTGTCTGCAGGTTGGAGTCGTAGACGAGGGGGTTCTTCCTCGGATTGGCAAGCTCAGGAGCATGTCTGTAAGCCTTTGCATAGTGATGGATCGCTTCCTCGCGCTGACCGGACCGCTCCTCCGCAAGAGCCAGCATGAAGAGCGCCTGTGCATACCCAGGGCGTTCCTTGATCGTCTTCTTGTAGTAGCGGACCGCCTCGCGGTCGCGACCCTCGCGCTGCAGCACGAGCCCGAGGCGATACGCCGCTTCGTAATTGTGCTTATCCAGCTTGAGGGCCGCGAGCAGGTAGTCCTCCGCATCGCCTGGGAATCCTTTCTCGAGGATCAGGACTCCGAGGTTGGCGAGGTCCATGGAAGAGGCACGGCCTGACTTGACGAGGTCGAGATAACCCATGATCGCCCGGTCCCCGGGCCGGTCCGGCGACAAGAAACGCTCGAAGACCGAACCACAAACTGTCAGTGCCACTCCAATGATCGCCACACCGAGCATTGCTCGTCTCATTCCTGCCTCCCACGACGGACCCGGGCGCGCACCCGGACGTTGTCGCCCTCTTCGACCACCTCGAACCCCTCCACGATGGCGCCACGCGACTCGAGCTGGTGGCGCTGTTCCTTGAGGGCCTGACTGAAGCGGTCGAACCCGACAGGTGATCCCCTGCCGGCCTTCCTCAACGCATCAACGTAACTCGAGAACACCCGTTCGTACTCTCCGCCCTCCTCTGGTACGGGCGGTGGGGGGCTTTCGTTGAGCGCACGCCGGGCACCCCCTGCGCCGACCCGAGCCTCTTCCCGATCCCGAAGCATCCGCTGCCAGAGTTGGTTGAGCGTAGAGAACCGGTGAAGCAGTTGCTCCATGCGGAACCTCTCGGACGCGGTGGGGCCCTCGCTCCGGCTGAGCTCCTGCAGCCGCCTCTCCAGCGCCGCGCGCTCGCGCTCCGGGGGCAGCGAAACTTGACGATCACCCGCGAAAAAGCGCTCCCACTTGCGGGCCAACTCCACGAGCCAGCGATCGAGCTGGGCGATCAGGTCCGGTGTGCTCATGCCACCGAGAGAATACAACCTCCTCAACCGGCGGTGCTCGATTACCCGAAGCCTCCCCGGTCGGGAGATCCGCCCCGGGGACGAGCACCGGGTAGAATCAGCCCATGTCCAACCCGTTCGCCGCACTTCCTGCCGTCCACCGTGTCCTCGCTTCACGAGAGGTCGCCGACGCAGGGGCGTGCTACGGCGCTGCGGTTGCACGTCAGGCCGCACGCGACGTTCTTGCAGCGGTACGGGCGAGGGTGGCGCACGGCGACCCGGTGCCTGCCCTCGAGGCCCTGACTTCCGAGGTGCGATCTCTTCTGGAGCGCCGGGCAGCCGTCGCGTACCCGGAGGTCCTCAACGCCACCGGAGTTCTCATCCACACGAACCTGGGCCGGTCCCCCCAGCTCGCCGTTTCAGCCCCCGGCTACGTGGCCCTGGAGTACGACCTCACCTCTGGCGAGCGCGGTGAGCGACTGACACCTGTCACAGCGCGCCTCGTCCGCTACTTCGGCGGTGAATCCGCCACGGTGGTCACGAACAACGCCGCCGCGCTGGTCCTCCTGCTCGCCGCACACGCGGCCGGACGCGAGGTGATCGTGTCGCGAGGCGAGCTGATCGAGATCGGGGGGGCTTTCCGTCTCCCCGACATCATGGCGGCGAGCGGGGCTCGACTCGTCGAGGTCGGTTGCACCAACCGGACCCACCCCGACGATTTCGCGCGCGCTATCGGGGACAACACCGCGGCCATCCTCGTGGTCCACCGCTCGAACTTCGCCCTCGCGGGCTTCGTCGCCACACCGGAGCTCAAGGACCTCGTCGATCTCGGCCGCAGGCGCGGCACCCCGGTATGGGTGGATCAGGGCTCCGGCTGCCATCTCGACCTTACGCGCTACGACCTCCGCCATGAGACGACGGTGCAGCAGATCCTCGCGGACGGGGTCGATGCCGTGCTCTTTTCCGGCGACAAGCTCCTCGGCGGCCCTCAGGCCGGGATCGTGGTTGGCACGCACTCGGCCATCGCCGGAATGAGGCACCATCCGCTGCGCCGGGCGGTCCGCCCAGATAAGAACTCCCTCGCGGTGCTCGCGGCGACGCTCGACGCCTATCTCGCCGGGCGCCCCGAAGAGATCCCGCTCTACCGCCTCCTGGCGGCACCCGCGAGCACAATCCGCTCCCGCGCGCGTCGGATCGCGCGGCGCCTCCAGTTGGACCGGATCGAGGCTGGCTTCCGCCCATCGAGGGCAGTCATCGGAGGCGGCACGACGCCTGACCAGACCGTGCCATCCTGGGCCGTTACCATTCCCGGCGGAGAGGACGCTGCAGACCGCCTGCGCCGCGCGCGCCCTGCTGTGATCGGCCGCGTCGAGGAGGATCTCGTGGTGCTTGACCTGAAGGCGATCTTCGCGGAGCAGGATGCCATGCTGGCCCGCTCGGTGGCCACCGCCCTCGCGGGCTAGCCCCGCTCTCGCAGCGCGGTTTGCGGGATCCCGAGGAAGCGCGCCAGCTCCTCGATCTCGCCGGCGCAAAGGCGCAGCGCGAGGCCACGGGCGTCAGAATCGTCGAGGCCGGAACGGCAGGCCACCGGGTCGAGGCCGAGCTCGCCCACGCCAACGGTGTGCCCCTCCGCGAGGATCACAACCCGTTCGAGGAGGTTGGCGAGCTCCCGCACGTTCCCCGGCCATGGCGCGAGGACGAGGGCGGCCATGGCGGCCGGCCGCAGCGCGGGCACGCCTACATTGTGGCGGTCGCCGGCCCGGCTCAAGAGATGCAGCGTCAGCGTGGGGATGTCATCCCGGCGCTCCGCAAGAGCGGGCAGCCGGATCGGGAATACGGAGAGCCGATGAAAGAGGTCGCGGCGGAACGAACCTTCGATCACCGCCCCGTCGAGATCCCGGTTGGACGCTGCAACCACCCGCGCGTCGACCGTGATCTCGCCCTCGCCGCCGAGCCGGGTGATACGGTGTTCCTCCAGCGACCGCAGGAGCTTGGCTTGCGTCCCGATCGGCACCTCCCCGATCTCGTCGAGAAAGAGGGTGCCGCGGTGAGCCTGTTCGAACCTACCGACGTGCCGGGTGGTGGCGCCGGTGAAAGCCCCGCGCTCGTGCCCGAACAACTCCGATTCCACGAGGCTCTCCGGCACGGCCGCGCAGTTGAACGCCACAAACGGTCCTTCTTTCCGCCGGGAGAGCTGATGGAGCGCCCGGGCGAACAGCTCCTTACCGCTCCCCGACGCGCCGAGCAGCAGTACCGCGGCGTCCGTGGGAGCCACTCGCCGAAGCGCGGTCAAAGCTCCCGAGAAGATCGGAGACGAACCCACTAGCTCCTGCGTACCCTCGCCTGTCGGCGGCGTGGACAGGAGCGACCGTCGCGGCTCGCAGGCGGCTCGAACGACCTCCAGCACCCGCTCGATGTCAAGCGGCTTGGGGAAGTAGTCCCTTGCGCCCATCTTGAGCGCCGCTACCGCCGTTTCGACCGTGGCGTACCCCGTGATCAGAAAGACCGGGAGGAGCGGGTCCGCAATGCGAGCCGCGCGCAGCACCGCGAGGCCATCGGCCCCCGGAAGCTTGAGATCGGTGACGACCGCAAGGTACGGCCCGCCGTGCCTCACCCTCTCGACCGCCACATCGCCGCGCATCACCAACTCGACCTCGTACCCCTCCTTGCGTAGCGTCTCCGCCAGCATCTCGGCCAGGCTGCGCCGGTCCTCCACCACGAGCACCGCAGCGTTCACGCCACACCCTGACGCGGCAGCCACACGACGAATCTGGCGCCGCCGCCTTCCCGAGGCTCGTGCTCCACGTCCCCTCCGTGCAGGCGCGCGAAACGCCGTGCCAACGCCAGGCCGAGGCCCCCAGATGGCTTGCTGGAGACGAACGGAAGGAACATTCGCTCGCGAAGGTCGTCGGCGACGCCGGGTCCGTCGTCCTCGAACACTATCCGAATGGCGACCGTTGTCGCCTCGACATGAACGGCGACCGAACCTCCGGTCGTTGAAGCGGCTTCGACCCCGTTTCGGAGCAAGTTCTCCACCACGACACCGAGAGCGAGCGAGTCTCCTACAACGATGGCCGATGTCCCTGCCACACTCACGGGAACCCCAGGGAACGCGGTGCGAACCTTGCTGGCCGCCTCACCCACCAGTGCCATCAGATCGACCGGTTCCCGACGGAGATCACGGGGTTGAGCGAAGCGCAGGAACCGCTCGAGCAGGTCGACGAGGCTCTCGGCCTCCTCGTTGATCGCCGCGATAAAGCGCTCACTCTCGTCGGGGCCGGCTCCCGGCAGGAGGCGCGTGTAGCCCCGCATCGTCGCGAGGGCGTTGCGCAGCTCGTGCGCCATCCCGGCAGCGAGTTCGCCAAGACCCGCCATCTGCTCCCGCTCCGCCAGTGCCCGTTCGAGAGCTTCCAACCCGGTGCGATCGGCGAGGAACACGACCTCTCCCTGCGTTTCCCCGCCGGCGGCCAGCAGCGGCAGGCGCCGCACCTCGACCACCCGACCACCCAGGTGCGCCTCCCTCTGGGCCTCGGCCAACGCCGTCGGGATCGGACTGCCCACCCTCAGTGACGGGACGATATCTTGGGCGACCGGGTTGGCGGCACGCACCGAGCCGCCGGGCTCGGCGATCACGACCCCCGCGGACGAACCTCGGGTCAGCACGCCGGCCAGCACCTCGAGTTCGTCGGCTCGCCGTCGCAACGCCGCCTCCGACTCTTCGAGGCGTCGGACCGTGTCTCGGAACGTCTCCACGAGGAACTTGTCCTCGGCCTCGTCCCGGGGCCCACCAGTCACCCGCACCGCTTCGGCCAGAAGCTCCCGGTACGGTGCGAGGACCCTCGCGATGAGTGCCCAGGCCACGAGACCGCCCCCAAGTGCGACAGCCAAGCCGAGCAGGGCGCCCACGCTGCGCCATCTCCCAACCGTGCCTGCACCGGACACCGGCACGACAGCTCGGATGACCCGGCCGTCGGCCAGAGGCTGGTACGCAACCAGGACGCTGCCCGCCGTCGTTGTGACCGGCCCCGCGACGGGCTGGCCTCGTCGCTCCCACTCCGCCCGCGATGCCCACGGCCACCACGCCGGCACGTCGGGGCCGGCGATCCCGATCTGCTCGAGGGTCCTGCCATCCTGCAGGATCACGAGCCCCCACCCCTCGGTGCGCAGCGCAGCGCCAAAGCGAGGCGCCTCGCCTCCTGTGATTCTGCTGGCGAGCACCTGGGTCGTGGCGAGTGCGGCCCGTCGCGCCTCCTCCTCGACGAGGCGGGTGACCACGAATACACCCGCCATCTCGGCCACCACCATCCCGACCAACATCACAAGCGTCGCACCGATCAGAAGGCGCGCTTCGCGAAAGCGGCGGGACGGTAAGCCTGATCTCACGGGCGCACCCACCCGAGCAGCCGAAGCATCGTCGGTTCGGCGAACAGCACAACACACCCCGCAGCGCTCAGAAACGTACCGAACGGCAACTCGGTGTCTCGCCGTCCCCTGCCCGTCGCGATGAGTGTCAGTCCGACCAGGGCACCGCCGGTCGCCCCCACGCCGAGCGTGAGCAGCATCCCACGCCATCCGAGGAAAGCCCCGATCATTGCCAGGAGCTTGACGTCGCCCAGTCCCATCCCTTCCACACCGCGCAGGCGACGGTACGTCACCATCACGGCGTAGGGCAAGCCTGCACCCACCGCCGCCCCCACGAGCGCGTCGGTGACGGGTGCGAGCCCCCCCACCCACGAGCACGCCAGGCCGATCCCGATGCCCGGAAGCGTCAGAATGTCCGGCAGCAAGTGGTGCTCGAGGTCGATAAACGCCAGAGGCAGCAGGAGCATCACGAGCAGCATCGCCTCCATGCCGATGAGGGTCAAGCCGAAGCGCGCAATCACCCCGGCCGCCAGGGCCCCCGCGGCGAGCTCGACGAGGGGGTAGCGGGGAGAGATCGGCCTCTTGCAGGCGCGGCAGCGACCGAGCAGAGCAACATACGACAGAAGCGGGATGTTGTCGAACCACCGCACGAGCGCGCCGCAGGCCGGGCAGTGCGACCGCGGGTGAAGGAGCGACATCCCACGCGGTAGGCGGTGGACCACGACGTTGAGGAAGCTTCCGAACACGAGACCGTAGGCGGCAGCCACGGTCAGCACGAACCAGAAGGGAACGGGGCTCTCAGCCATGCGTCCGTCGCTCGGCGTCGCGGATTGGGGACATGGGCAGGGCCTGCATGCCACAGTCCCGGGGTTCTGCACCTTCGAGTCCAGCCTTGCTGGCCAGTTCCCGGTAGAGTTCCTCCTGTTGCCGCACCATCGTCTCGCGCTCGAACTCCGCGAGACCCTGGTCCGCTGCGCCGGCCAAACGTCCCCGGAGCTCGGGGTCGCGGAAGATTGCAGCGACGCGCTCGACGAGACCTTCCACATCGCCCTCCGCGACCAGGAAGCCGTTTTCACCATCCCGCACGACCTCGGGTACCCCGTCCACTGCCATCGCCACGACGGGAACCCCGGCAGCCAGAGCTTCCACGAGGGCGCGCGGCAGGCCCTCGAATCGCGAGGTGAGCGTCACGACAGTCGCCGCATCCAGGACTGCAGGGATGTCACGTCGCCACCCAGGTAGGTGGAGATGTCCCTCGAGCCCCGCATCGCGCCTCTTTCGTTCGAGTGCCTTTCGAAGCTCGCCGTCCCCCACCAGCAGGAAGTGCGCCTCGGGGAAGTGCTTCACCAGCCCGGCCGCAACTTCGACGAACCGCTCGGGAGCCTTCTGTGGCTTGAAACACGCGATCTGGACGACGAGGGGAGCATCGGCTGGGATACCCAACTCGGTACGCACCGCACCCCCACCGGCATGGGCGCGAAACGCCGCGAGGTCGATCCCTGAGCGGATCACGCATGCCCGCTCCTCGGGGAAGAGGCCGAGACGCGCCCCGTCCTGGAGGTTGCGACGGGACACCGTGATGAACGCGTCGGTGCGGCGCGCCGCCATCCTCTCCGCAGCGAGAAACACCCGCCGGACAAGCGAGCTCTGGTGCGGGCCAAACCCGAACCCGTGGACCGAGTGGATCACTACCGGCACGCCTTCGCGCCGTGCCGCCAGCCGGCCCAGGACGCCCACCTTCGAGGAGTGAGTGTGCACGATATCGGGGCAGAAGCACCGAATCGCCTTCCTCAGTTCGAAGTACGCTCGGAGGTCCGCCCATGGCCGGACCTCGCGCCCCAGGTGGCGAAGCTCGAAGAGCTCGACATCGGCGAGACGGCGCGCCTCGGGGAGCAACTCGCCCGCATCGGCACATGCGAGCGCCACGGAGAACTCGTGGCGGTCGAGCCTTGCGATGGTATCCAACGTGTTGCGCTGCGCACCCCCGAGTTCGAGCATTGTGATCGCGTGCAGGACCTTCAAGCGGCTCATCCCGCCAGCCGACGCGCCACGGTGGCGCCGTCCCACAGCGCGTCCTCCATTGTGGAGTATTTCCACTCTGCCCACCGCCCGGCCAGCGCGACGCCGGCGGCGCGGTATGCATCGCGCAGCGTCGATACCGCCTCCGGGCGCGCCGCATCGAAGATCACATAAGCAGGATCGAGGTGAACTTCGTCCACGGTGACCACGTCCGCGGCGTCGCGCAGCAGCCCGAGCTCCATCAGACCCTCGAGGCAGCGCTCGCGCAGGCCGGAAGCCGTCGCCGCACCGGCGGGGAGGCTCACCTCGACCGAGAGCGTGTGGCATCCAGGCGGCGCGACGGCCCCGTGGTTCGACGGAATCCCGACACGGTAGAACGGGAAGCGTTCCTCCGGGACGTACAGCCAGTGCTCGCGGCGCGGCGCCGGCCCGCGGACACCGAGGTTCAGGTTCACGACCGCCACGGCTCGTAGCCGCGCCGCGGCGGCGCGGCCCGCGGCCGGCAGGTCCGCCGTCATCGCCGCCAGATGCGACAGCGGTGCGGTCATCACGAGCGCATCCCAGGGCACCACTTCCCCGGACTCGAGGACCGCCTCCTTCGCTCCAAGGTGCAACGAGCGGACCGCACACGAGAGTCTTACGGGAGGAAACGTGGCCGCGATAGCGTCGGCGAGGAGCTGAATCCCCCCCTCGCGTGGGTAGAGAAAGGTCGCGTTGTACCCGACGCGCTTGCGGTAGAGACCGAGGGACCCGTCGACCACATCCGCGAGGTCGGGCCGCGGGACGTACCGGCCGACCCATTCAGTGGTCAGTTCCGCCGGGTCCGTGCAGTACAGCTTTCGGTTGTAGGGGATGAAGAAGTGGCGGGCGAAACCATCGCCGAACCTCGAGAGCACCCACTCCAGGAAGTTGCGGGGCTGCGTGTCGGAATCTGCCTTCCCGAGGTGGGCCTCGATAAAGCCCAGAAGGCAGTCGCGCCGAATCTCGCGGGGAAGCCGGTACGTGTTGATCTGGATCGGGTACGGCGTCACGCACCCGGCAAGAGCAATGCCCGCTCGCCGCCGGTGTGAGCGCAACGCGTTGCGGATCCCGATCTCGCGCAACAGCTTCTGGCTCTCGGGGCGCGCCAGGTGCAACAAGTGGCCGGTAAGATCGAAGTGGAAGCCGTTGCGGGACGTCGTGCGGCACGCTCCACCCGGGCGCGTCTCTCTCTCCAGAACATCCGCTTCCACTCGCAGTTGTCGCAGGTGGTACGCAGCGGAGAGGCCGGTAAGGCCGGCTCCAATGATGACGACCCGCCTCACTCGGGTACCTCCATTCGGATGTGCGCCAGAAGGCTCAGCAACACCACGAGGCCTAACGCATACCCACCCAGGACCCACAGCCCGATTTGCCACGACCACAGCACCGTCGTGCCGACACCGGCCGCGGCACCGACGCCGGTCAGAGCGATAACTGTGCTCACGGCCTTGCCGACGTTGCCGCCCATCGCCGCCCGTAGACGGAGCGGGAAATGGTCGGAACTCCCATGCCAGAAGGGCTTCCCGGCCCGAGCGCGCAGGATGCTCACGTAGGCGGTGTCGGCAAGGGGAACACCCAGGATCGCGAGCGGCGCGAGGAACCCGGCTGGGCTCCTGTCGCTCCACCGGATCGCGATCGCCAGCGCCCCGAGCGTGAGCCCGACTGCCAGCGACCCGGCGTCTCCGAGGTAGATGCGAGCCGGGTGCACGTTGAAAACAAGGAACCCGCAGAGGGCTCCTGCAAGGGCCAACGACGCGGCCGCCTCGGGGTATTCGCCCGTCGAGAGCGCCACGATGCCGAACGCAAGGCCCGCCACGGCGCCAACGCCGGCTGCCAAGCCGTCCATGACATCCAGGAGGTTGAACGCGTTGCAAACTGCGAACAGCCACAGCGCCGCGAGGGGCCACCGCAGCCCCTGCGGCACCTCGGCAAGTTCGATCACGGCCCCGCTGCGCAGCAGCACGAAGACGGCCACGGCTTGGCCCGCGATCTTCGCGGCCGGAGTCAGGACTCCGAAGTCGTCGACAAGTCCGACCAGGAGCGTCAGCGTGCCGGCCAGCAGCAGGCCCAGGAGCAGGCTGTTGAACGCGAAGACGAGCCCGAGCGCCACCAGGTAGGCCAGGAAGACGGCGAGACCCCCGAGGTACGGCACCGGCTCGGACTGACGCTTGAGCACCCCATCCGGCCGATCCACGATCCCGAACCGGAGCGCGGCTTGACGGGCGATCGGGGTGAAGTAAAGCGCCAGCACGAAGGCCAGCACGAAACCGAGCACGACGAGTCCGGGACTCACAGGAACTCCGAGAGGCGCCGCCTTGGGATCTGACGGCGCTGCGCAGCGGCTCGGCGCACACGCGGCCACACCCCACGCAACGCATGCAGTACCACTGGACGACGGAGCAGCACCCAGGCCAGCATGGCCACCTCGCCCGGCAAAAGTACGGGCAAGTGCAGCCAAAAATCAACAGGATGGAGGTTCCTGAGCAACGTCGCCCATCGGTTCACGAGGATCGCCGCCGCCAGTTCTGGCGTCCTCCGAAAGATCAGCCTGCCACTCCCGGGGCCGGCGGTCGCACTGCGGCGGTGCACCGCGACTGCGCGAGGCTCGTACACCACCGACCACCCCGCGTTGTTCACTCTCCACCCCAGGTCGAGGTCTTCCCAGAAGGCAAAGTACTCGCGCGGGAACACCTCGCCCGCCACGGCGGCCGCGTCGAGCGCCGCGCGCCGGTAGACCATTGCGGCGCCGCAGGCGGCCAGCACCGGCGCCGCCTCGCAGAAGCTATCGGCGGCGGGGCTCCCGTACCCGCGGTCTCTGACGCGCAGCAGGAGCGGCGTGAGGACCTGACCGCACGAATCCAGGATCGCCCCGCCGGGCCGGACGAGCCGTCCGGCCACTCCTCCGACGCCGCTGTTCCGCGCGATCGCCCGGCTGCACACCGCCAGGAAGTCGGCGGCCGGAAAGCAGTCGGGGTTGAAGAACCCCACGACCTCCGTCTCGGCGCCGAGCGCCGCCAGGCCCGCCGCGCATCCACCGGCGTACCCTTCGTTTGCCGGCAGGGGCAGGCCGACCACGCCGCTCGGCGGGCGCTCGGCGAGCTCCCGCGATCCGTCGGTGGAGGCGCAGTCGACGAGCACGACCTGCGTCGGTACGCTCTGGACGCACAGCGCCTCCAGGCAGACCGGAAGGTCCCGGCCCCCGTTGAAATTGACGATGACGGCGCCGGCCTTCATGTCCCTCCCACCGCACGCCACACCTCGAGATGCCGGCGTGCAACGTCCTCCCACGTGAAACGCGCAGCCAGTGCCGGTCCGGCCGCGCGCAGCCCTCGTGCAGTCTCGGAGTCTTCGAGGGCGCGCGCAAGGGCGGCGATCAGCGCGTCGGCATTGCCGCTCTCGAAGAGTGCCACCGCCGGTGCGAAGTGCTCCCGGTGCACGGGAATGTCGGAAGCAACCACCACTGCGCCGCATGCGAGCGCCTCGAGAACCGGAAGATCGAACCCTTCGCCCCGCGACGGCGCCACGACCGCGGCCGCCCCCGCGTATAGTGCCGGCAGGACCTCGTCCTCCACCCGACCGAGCAACCGGAGCCACGGCCTGGGCTGCCGGAGCGCGCGGACATCAGCGCGCGCAACGCCCACGACCACGAGCTCGAGGTCGGGGTGGTTGCCTCGAAGCCCGGCGCACGCGGCGAGCGCGACGTCGCTGCCTCGGCGAGGCTCGAGAGCGCCGAGCTGGAGAAGATAGGGACGCGCGAGACCGAACCGCGTCCGGCTCAGGGCCACCGTTTTGGGGGACGGCGGTGCAAAGCGGTTGCGGTCGACGCCGTAGCCGGTGAGATGGATGCGCTCGCGCGGCACCCGGCAGCGCTGTGCGATCGCTTCAGCCACGCTCCGCGAACCGGTGAGAATTGCATCGGCGCGACGGGCGCCGGCCGGGATGAGCAGCCGGAGCGTGTTGGTCCGGCCGCCAGGGAACCACTCCGGGTGCTCGAGGACCAGGACGTCGTGGATCGCAACCGTGACCGGACACCGCGGCCGGAGGGGCGGGTAGTAGAACGGGAAGTGGAACACGTCGAACCCCCTGCCCGTGGAGCGCTGGAGATCCCACAGAACCCACGGCATGGTGCGACGAGGTCGGCGAGGCGAAACCACTGCGATCTCGATCCCGGTGTGCTCGAGATCCGCCGCACATGCGCCGAGCAGCCCCTCCAGGTAGCGGGCGACGCCGGCTCGCGGCGGCAGCAGGGGTTTGCCGTCAACCCCGACGCGCATCGGCCCTCCGTGCTGAAATGACCAACCTGAGCGCCAGGACGAAACCGGCCGCTACCGCGCGGTCGCGAACGAGGCTGGCCGCAAGCCTCAACGGGAACCACGCGAGGTGGGCCAGCCACCGCCACCCTTGCAGATGACGCCAGCTCACCAGCAGGCGATTTCGCTCATAGACGGCGCGTCGCGTCGCTTCGGGCTCCGAGTTGATGGTGGCGCCGTGCCGATGGATCACGGTCGCGTCGCACGCGATCATCACCGCCCCGATCCGTTCCCGCGTCTGCAGGGACAGGTCCACGTCCTCCCAGAAGTACGGCGCCAGGCGCTCGTCGAAACCGCCGACCCGGAAGAAATCACCCCGCCGCATCGCGAACGCCGCCCCACAGAGGTATGGCACCTGGACACAGTCGGACCCGTCCAAGGGGTGCTGCCTCGCCTCGAGGACGCCGCGGTGCCAACGCAGCGAAGTCCCGCTCTCGCTCATTCCGAGGGCCTCGCTCACGACATTGGGACCCACCGCGCCGACGCCGGGCCTCGAAAGTTCGCGCTCCAGCACCTCCAGCAGGCCCCCCGAGACGCAGACGTCATCGTTCAGAAAAAGCAGCATCCTCCCGTATGCCTCCGCAGCGCCCCGGTTGCACACCGGTGCGAAACCGCGTGGCCCTGGATGCACAATGACCCGGCACCGCTGGGCGGGCGCGCCCACCAGCGCAGGGTCGCGACCGTCGCCGACGATCACGACCTCATCGTCCGGGCCGAGGGTCGCGAGGAGCGGCGGAAGCGCGATCTCGAGATGCGGGCGGCCTGCCAGCGTCGGGATCACGACGCTCCAGCGCCGGGACGAGGTAGCATGCTGGGAGCGGTGCGAATCGGCCTCGACGCCCGGGCTGCCTTCCTCGACCCCCACAGGGGATTCGGACGCTTTGCGCGCGCCCTCGCCGATGCGTTGCTCGACGCTGTACCTGGCGAAGTCGTCCTGTTTGTCAGCCATGGCGCTCGTGTACCGCACTCATGGTACTCACGCGCCGCATCCGTCGTCCAACTTTCCCGGCCCCGGCGGGGAGCCTTTCTCTTCGACCCGATCGCCTGGGCGGTCACGTTGCGGCGTCACGGAGTCGACGTCCTGCACCTGCCAACCTGGGGCGTCCCGCGCGGCGTGCCGGTCCCCACCGTTGCCACGTTCTATGACGCCACCCCCTTCCGCTTCGCGTCGCCCCCACAGCGATGGAAGCGCTGGCGCGCCCGCATGACAACACGCTCGCTCGTGCGGGCGACCGCAATTCACGCCATCTCGCAGCACGCCAAGACCGAACTTCTGGACGTCGCACCGGTCCGGGCGGAGAAAGTGTCGGTCGTCCACCTAGGGGTGGATGTGATGTTCTCCCCGGCTCCGGCGCCCGAGCGATCGCGCCATCTGCTCTTCGTCGGCGGCGCCGACCCCCATAAGAACCTCGACCTGCTGATCGATGTCCTCTCCGATCCTGCGGCCCGGGCGCTGCCTCAGCTGGTCATCGCGGGGCCCACGGCCGTCCACCTGCGTGGTCGAGCGCCGGCGCTCGGGGTAGTCATGAAATTGGTGCCCAGTCCGACCGACTCCGAGCTTGTAGACCTGTACCGTGGGGCTCTCGCGTTGCTGGTACCGTCTCGAAACGAAGGATTCGGCCTTCCGGCCCTCGAAGCCATGGCGTGCGGGTGTCCAGTCGTCGCAGCAGACACTGGGGCGCTGCCCGAGGTCTGTGGGGATGCCGCGATCCTCCTCGATCCGGACGATCGCGCGGCGTGGCTGGATGCGATCACCATGCTCGCCACCGACGCCCACCGGGTCGGCGTTCTGAGGGAAGCCGGCCTCGCCCGTGCGCGCTCCTTCACCTGGAACCGCACCGCCAGCTCGATGCTCGACCTCTACCGCCGGACCGCCCGCCGCGAGAGCTCCTGAAGCTCGCGCCTGACCGCAAGGTCGCGCGCGCGCCGTGCGCCATCGAAACCGCCGGGAAGGGCCGAAAAAGGATCGCTCGTCGCGCGCGCCGCCCACAGGACTCGCATGTTGTCGAGCCAGGAGCCGTCGCGGTCCAGCAACCGGCCGGAGCGGTACTCAACCTCCGGAAAGTCGTCGACGTGGGGAAGCACGTCGGAAACCAGAGCGGCGACCTCTCGCGGACCGAGCATCAGCATCGCCGCGAGGCTCTGCGGATCCGACACACCCGCTTCCGCGAGCGTCGCCGTCAGCGCGGGATCGGCCAGTGCCTCCCAGTGAAGTTGAACCGGTCCCTTCCCCGTCGATCCGGTCACCACGGTGAACTCGTTGAGCACGATCGGGTCGTACCAGATGCAGGTTTCGGGAAACACCTCCCAGAACGCACGCACGATGGCGAGGTACGACTCGGTCGTCAGCGAGTAGAGCGGTAGCCACATCGAAACCACGCCACCTGGACGGAGGTGCCGGCGGCAAAGCTCGAAGTACTCGCGGGTGTAGAGGGTCGAGTTGCCCGCGTAGACGGGGTGAATCGAGTCCGACAGGATCGCGTCGAACTTCTCCCGGCTCGCCAGGAGCAGGTTTCGCCCGTCGTTGAGCGCGACCCGCACGCGCGGGTCCCGGAGCGCGCCCCGGTTGATGTCCCGGAAGACCTTGTCGGAAACCTCGAGCACCTCGGGCGAGATCTCCGCGATCACGATCTCGCGCACTCTGTGGCGGGTCACGGCCCACGCCGTGCCGCCCGATCCGAACCCGATGTGGAGGACCTTCTCGGGTCGGGCGCATAGGAGCATCGGCAGGTGACCTTGAAGCCGCTGGATCGCCCGCAGTTCGGGCGAGGTGCCAGCGACGTTGACCCCGTTGAGCTCGAGGGAGCGCCACGTGCCGCGCTGATCGCCGATCCGGCGGACCACCACCGTCGCCGAAGCGCTCTCCCGGAGATCCTCCACCACGCCCTCGGCAACCGCTGCCGCCCCTCGCAAGACCGTCCCCGCCGGGACAACAACACCCTCTACCACGAGAAGACCGGCCACGACAGATCCGGCTATCTGCATCCGCAACGAAGGGGCCAGCACCGCCCCTGCGAGAGCGCTGAGCACGCCGAAACCGATGATGAGGCTCTGGCTGCCGAATGCCGGCACCAAGAGCAGCGGGCCCAGGATCGACCCAAGGATGGCGCCCGCCGTGTTGGCCGCCGCGACCTCACCGGTGCGGGTCTCGGGCGACGAACCCGAAGGGTAGGCGCCGACGCAGAGCGGGAAGCTCGCGCCGAAGGCGAGCGTCGGAAGGAGAATCGCCAAGGCCACTGCCACCGCGAGCCCGCACTGGAGCTGGGCGAAGGACGAGAAGCGCCCGCGAACCGCGAGCCACGCCAAGACGTCACCAAGGCGGCCCAGAAGCGGCAACTGAGCCCCCAGCGATACCCCCAGGAGCACCTGGCACGCTGCGAGAGTGCGCCTCGCATCGCCTCTCGCGAAGCGGGCAAGAAACGCGCCGGCGCCGATCCCCACGAGGTATACGGCGAGGATGAGCGCGAACGCGTAGACGCGAGAGCCGAGGCTCAGCAGCAGGACCCGAGTCCAAACCAGTTCGCACGCCAGCGCCACGAAACCGAACAGAGCCGGGAAGGCAAGCCAGCCGCGTCGGCCCGATGCAACTCTCTCGGCAATCGGCCTGGGGCTGCGCGGCACCCCGGTCTCGGCCGCCCACGCCAGCCCCGCGACGAGCAGCCCGACGATCGCGAAAGCCGAGAGCGTTCCCCGCTCTCCAAGGACGGGCAGCGCGACGAACCCAGCGAGCACGACGCCGACAACCGCTCCGAGAGTGTTTGCTGAGTAGAGCCGCCCCACCCGCCAGGCGAGCGATCTCCCCTCTCCAATGCGAGCCACCAGCAGCGGAAGCGTCGCTCCCATCGCAACGGTCGGAAGCGCTAGGAACACCCAGGCGATCCCGAACCTTGCCAGGAGCGGCAACCCCCACCCTGAGAGCGGCTCGGGGCCGAACCCGGCCGCGATCCTCTGCAGGAGGGGCAGCGCACGGGGGGTCGCGAGCGCTACGCCGGCAGCGACGGCCTCGGCCGCCCCATACAGACGCAAGTGCCAGCGCAACCGGCTCGCAAAATGAGCCACGAGCAGCCCGCCGATCGCCATGCCGGCCATGTACGCTGCAACGACCGAGATCGCCGCCCAGAGCGAGTTCCCGACTACCAGCCCGAGCGCCCGCACCCAGACCACCTCGTACGCGAGTGCGACCATTCCCGAGGCGAAGAACAGGACCGTTACCAGCGCCGCCATATTGCCCCCACAAGAAGACCAAGGCTGAGCAACGAAACGGCGGCACCCGCGACGAGGCCAGGCGGAAGGTAGCGCTCCGTCACGTGGTGTTCGCCTGCGGGCACTTCGACCCCGCGTAGGATGCCGACGCCGGTCGTCTCGCGAGAACGCCGGCCGTCGACGCGGACGTCCCAGCCGGGATCGGGCGTCCGTAACCAGAGCAACACGCCGCCGTGTTCACCCGCGTTGACGCTCCATTCCTTCCTGTCGTCGCCGGCAACGACAGGGTGGACCTGCCCGCAAAGCTGAAGCGCCTCACCAGGTTGCGGGATGCCGCACGCGAGGGAGACCTCGGGCCACGCTTCCGGGTTGTCGTAGACGACCAGGTCGCCGTCGCGGCATACCTCCGAGAACCCCGGGATCGGGTGCTGTGAGACGATCCGATCGGCACCAAGGGCGTTGAGCCACCACCGGCCGTCGGGTCCCCGGTCGGCTTCGTTCAGATGCGCGTCGAGCGCCAGCGAAGTCAGCGGACCGAACGTGCGCGCGCTTCGGCGTCCGTTCAGGGTCGCGGTGTAGCCCAGGCACAGCGAGCGCAGTCCGAGTGGATGGTGGTCCTGGATCCAGGCCATCTGCTGCCGCGAGGGACCGACGGGGTAGATCCGGGCCGCTTGACGCTGCGCGTCCAGGCACATCGTGCGCTCCAAGCGGTCCAGTTTCTGGAGACAGAGAATCTCGGGCGCATGCCAAGCCACTGCGAGCGTGCCCGCCAGGGCCGCCGGAGCAGCGAGCGGCGTCGCGAGCACGGCCCCAGCCGCGACGGCTCCGAGCAGCGTGGTAGGGAACGATCCGCCCAGCACCAAACCGGAGAGAGCGGCTGCCACCGCGAGCGTGATGCCCACCCAGGCTCTCGGCCGCCGGGATCCGATCGCCGCCGCGCCCACGGAGACCAGCGCGATGACGGCCGGGAACACCAGTCTTCCCGAATACCGCACCAGCCCTGCCGTCGCGAAGTTCCAGACCTTCAAACCCAAGGGGGAGGAGGGCACCACGCTCCAGGCTATCAAAAACCATCCCCACCAGGCGAGGTGCCGCACGGGTCGGCGTCTATCCAACACCGCCATTGCGCCGAGCGCGAGAACCCAGAGCGGTATGGTGAGGTGGTTAACAAAACGGGCCCCGATGCGGTTCGGCAGCGGGGCGCCCGGCACCGCCATCGCGACAAGCTCCCCGGGCATCACGACTCCCGCCATCCCCAGTTGAGGCTCGGCTCGCGGACCGCGATCTCCCCCTCGGACCCACGCCGCAAACGGCACCGCCTGAATGGCCACGATCCCCACCGCGAGCACCAGTGCAGCCACCGTGCGCCGCCTCGGTGCCAGGGTCAGGGCGACGACCCCAGCGATGGCCGCGAGTTGAGGCTCCGCAGCCAGGTAGGCGAGGGCGAGAAAACCACCCGTCGCAGCCATGCCGGCACCCAGCGCGGCCCACCAGATCCAAGGCATCCAGGCCAGGGACTCGAGGTTGTTGAGCACTCCCGCCGAGCCCAGAATCGGCCCGGCGGCCACGACGGTCCAACCTGCCACCAGATCCAACCAGCCGTCGGCGCCGAGCCTGCGCGCCAAGAGCGTGCAGCCCATAGCGAGGATGGCCAGGTGCAACCCCGCCTCGACGCCCACGGTTACCGCGGGCCGCAGCACGGCCGCGAGCCAGACCGGCGGGTAGAGCAACCCGCTCTGCGGGTTTGCGAAGAACGGTTCGCCGCAACCAACGTCGGGGTTCCAAAAAGGGCTCCGTGAACCAGCCAGGACTTCGGCCGCGCAGTGCCGCAGGGGTACGAAATAGCTCGGCAGGTCCTGACCGGTCGGCACCCAGCCCAGCAGCGCTGCGAGTGCCACGACGACGCCCGGCACGGCGGCCAGAGCCACTCGAAATCCAGGTCTCATCACCTCTCCCCAAGAGCCGCCCGCAGCCGCGAGGTCATGGACGGTTCGAGCCGGGCGAGTTCGTACTCGTAGGCGGTCACGAACGTGACCCCACTGGCCCGTCGTGCCGCGGCTTCCGCTCGGTGCAGGGAGGCGCGCGCCGTTTCGACCTCGCCCTGAGCCAGGTGAAGGGTAGCCAGCTCGAGCCACGCCGGGGCGCAGTTCGGCTCTAGGAGCACTGCCGTCCTGATCGCCTTGAAGGCGCCGGACGGATCGCCGAGCACGCGCCGCGCGACACCCTCCCCGAGTGCACCCCAGACATCCAGCGGGTTGACCCTGCGGCACTGGGCATACGCATCTGCAGAGGCGGAAGCGAGGGCCTCCTCATTCCGCAACGCGGCCCTCGTCAACCTGATGCGTCCGAGCAACCGCCAGGCACGAGCGAACCGAGGCCGGGCCGCACATGCGAGTGACACCTGGGCTTCCGCGTCTGCCAGCATGCCGTCGCTCTCCGGATGAGCCCGGAGTGCCGCCTCGGCTCGGTCCACCAGGGCTAATGGGTTGGCTCCCACACCCCACTCCGGAAGGGAAAGAACAGCCGCCGCCATCACGGACAGTGCACCGATCGTCGCCACTGTCGCCACGCGCGATCCGGTTAGCCGTCGGCCGCGGTGGCGAGGCAGCACCGCGCCAAGTGCCAACGCCCCGACCCACACGACGCCCCCAACCATCGCTTGCGAATTGACGGCCGAGGTGAGCCCCAGTGCGGCGGCGACGCCCCACGCGGCCGGGCCGCGGTTTCGAAGACGAACGACCACACAGCCCATCAACCCGGCCACCAGTGCGACGCCCGGCAGCCCGAGGGATGCCGCTGCCGCGAGGAAATCGCTCTCGGCAAGGTCGGGTATGCGCGCGAAACGTGCGAACTCTCCATCGCGCGGGAAGTTGTGGGCAATTGCGACATCCGCATAACCGCCCGGTCCGCAGCCCAGCGGAAACTCGGCTGCGGCGACTCTGAACCCCACGGTCCAGATCCGGACACGTTCGTAGCGCAGGGGATCGCGGTCCACCGCGAGTCTGATCCCGATCCCGATCAACGCCGCCACTGCGACGACCCCTGCGCCTGCGGCGAGACGCTGACTCCGGCGCCCCGCAAAACCCCACACCATCGCGACCGCAAACGCTCCAAGCAGCGCTCCGCGGGCTCCGGAGGCCACGATGCCGGCCGCCTCCACCGCCAGCAGCAGGCCTCGAACGGCGAGCGGCATCCGGAGGAACGGCGCAAGGGCGAGACCCAGCAGCACGATCGTCGCCGCTCCGTTCGGATTGCCGAACGGTCCTGCCGGCCTACCGGCGTGCTGCACCCGCTCGACAACCATCCAGAGCGCGGCACACGTTGCCGCACACACGACCGCGAGCCTTCCCCACGCTGCCACCCGCGGCATGCCTCCAGCGGTGAGCAACGCGAGTGCAACGAGGCCGACCGCCGCGCAGCGGGCGGCGTCGAACGCGGCAACCGGGCGCAGCGCCGCATCGGCCACGATCCACAGCACGAGCGCCCCCGCCCACGCAACGGGCCCCGTCGGGTGCATCACTGGAACGAGGTTGCGACCCAGGAGCGTTGCTGCGACGGCCACGGTGAGGACGACGATCGGTGCCGGCGGTTGCACTCCCCCCGCAGCGAGCACCCACGCCGCCGCGATGGGCACCAGCAGTGCGGGCACGTGCTTCAGCGACGGGGCGCGCACGCCGCCTCCAGCTCCGCGAGGTCTGCCCGCCACGGCGCACGTTGTCGTGCCTCCCGAACCCACACGAGGGCCTCGCCGGGGCGTCCATCGGCGAGAAGCAGGCGCCCGCGGGCCTCGGCCCAGCTGGCCGAGTGCGGCTGGACCCAGGCCCGGTCGGCCAACATCCGGTCGATCACCCGCGAAGCTCCCGTCGCGCCGGCGCCGCCAAGCGTCCGGTCGGCGGCGATCTCAAGCGGTGTTACGGTCCAGGGGGCCCAACGGGCCGCTTCCAGCGCGGGCTCGCCCGCCCCTGTGGAGCCCGCAGCACCTGACCCGGCCA
Organism: Acidobacteriota bacterium; assembly: GCA_003158745.1. Classification (GTDB taxonomy): domain Bacteria; phylum Acidobacteriota; class Thermoanaerobaculia; order Thermoanaerobaculales; family Thermoanaerobaculaceae; genus RBG-13-68-16. The sequence continues at coordinate 84,637 of PMLC01000087.1, read as the reverse complement.
TGGCGATCTCGCTCTGCGAGACGAGCGTGCTGAGCACCGCTCCGGTGCCGAGGAGCGTGATCAGCGCCCACGAACGCAGCGGGCGCCTCGGCAACGGCGAAACCCGTGCGGCCAGTGTACCGGCCAGGACCACCCAGGGAAGGAGCACTTCGGGCGCGTAGGCAGAAAAGTCGACGAGATTGTGCAGTGGAAGGGATGCGACCGCGAGTGTCAGCGCCGTCTGCGAGGACCATCCCCGCCGAATGAGCCGCACCAACCACACGATCCCTGCAGCCAGAGGAATGGTGCCCATCAGCCCAAACTCCGCCAGGAGCTGCAGAGGCGTGTTGTGCGCGTACGGTGTGATGTTGATCGCTCCGGTCGGCGCTGTGAGCGCGGCCTGGCCCACACCACCCGCACCAACACCCAGCCACGGATGATGCACGAACACCCACGCTGTCGAACGCCAGTTCACCCATCGTAAGGAAAGCGGCTCGAGACGGCCAAGATCGGTCCGCAACGCCGCCGTGGCGGCCGCCACGACCACGAGCACCACTGCGCCCGCCACCGCTAGGCGGCTGCGGAGCTTCCTCACGAGGAACGGCAGGAGCAGCGCGCAGCCGACGGCTACGGCCGCGAGCGAACGGGTGAGCACGATCGCTGTGGCGGGAAGGCAAAGGGAGACGACCCAGCCCACGCGGCTCCAACCCCGGGATCGCCACACACGCTCCGCGAGAAGGGGCACCGTCAGCATCAGGAGCGCCGCAAAATGGCCCGGCAGGGCAGCCGTTCCAAAAGCTCTGCCTCCGGTCAGCCTTGTTGCCGCCGCCTCCTGCCAGCCCGGCGCGAGCGTCTCAACTGCGGCACGGGCGACCAACGGCCCTCCAACCGCCTGCCGAAAAGCGACGACCGAGGTCAAGGCTAGGCCGAGCACGAGAAGCCCGACGAGCCGATCTCCGGGCGCCGAGAGACGCGTGACACCGAACAGGAAGGCGGCTGCGACGAACAGCAGGGAGTGCCGCAAGGCAAGCTCGTGGTCCGCCGCTACGAGCCACGACGAGCCGATCAGTACCGCACCCGTGAGGAGCCAGCGCGAGTCCAGAAGCCGGCGCTGCCTGGGGTGGGGTACAAAGCACAACACCAGAAGCGTCGCCCAGAGCAGCGGCGCGAACGAGAAGTAGCGCGCGGCACCCCAACCCGCCGCCACCCCCGCTGCCGTCGCGGCCACTGCCAGCCCGGGCATCTTCATGGCGAGAGTCTAGCCTGGACCGTTCTCGAGGGTTGCGATATGAATGTGGGCTTGGGATACGGCCCCGCCGGGTAGACGGGCTTGAGACAAAAAAAGGGGGGACGTGATGTCCCCCCAGGCGTGCAGCTCGAAAGCTGCGATCAGTTCGTCTGCATCCCTTCAGGCCACGAATAGAACTGGCCGTTGGAAAATACGATCGCTGTCGTGAAATCAGTCGTCGGACCGGAAGCACCCGGAATCGTCCCCGCGCCGCCCTTGACCTGCGAGTAGATCGTGTAGGACGTGCCGGCGGCATCCCCTATCGCCACAAAGGCCTGGTTCCACCCGTCGTTGAGCGGCATGCGCTTGATGAAAGTGGGCGTCAGGTACGTATTCCAATCCGTTACCTTGGTCGCAGCGGTCTTTGGGTAGAAGTTGAAGTCGACCGAGTAGGCCTCGAGCGCCGTGGCAATCGCGCGCATGTCCGCCATCGACCTCTTCTGCCGGCCCCGATTGATGGCATTCAGCAGGTTCGGGATGGCGATGGCCGCGATGATGCCGATGATCGCGACCACGATGAGCAACTCGATCAGCGTAAACCCTTTTTGTTTTCTCATACAATCCTCCTGTCCTCCTAGCAGTACAGCAAGGATTGTGCCACGTCACACTCTCTTTTCGTCCAACCACGGTGACGCAAAACGTCATTCATCCCCGGATAAAGTGCCAGTTCACGGCACTCGAGCCTGATCCTCTCCTAGGCGGTCCGTCGCGCGAACGCGGAGGTGGCTGGCATGGTTGGCAGCCATCCGTCGCGGGAGGGCCCGGTGCCGCTCCAACCACCCAAGCGCCTCGTGCCCGCGCACGCCCGAACTCGCGAGGCAGAACCTCGTTCGCTCCAAGGTGAGGAGTCAAGCCGTATCCTCTCCGATGGGCCACGGGCTCCGAACCTGGAGTTAGCCCGCCAGGCTAGCCAGTTCCATGTTTGCACCAGAGCGCACATGGATGGACCAGGCTAGTTCGTCTGCATGCCGTCGGGCCACTGCACGAACACCCCGTTCGATATCACGATGTCGTCGCTGAAGTTGGTGGTCGGGCCAAACGCCAGGCTCGACTGGGCGAGGCCGTCGGAACCGAAGCTCTTCAAAGTGTAGGAGACCTCGTCCGCCTCGTAGTAGAAAAGGTGCTGCCACCCGTCGAGGCCGGTCAGGTGCCTCACGTAGGTTGGAACGAGGTACGGAACCAGGATGTCGGCGGTCCCCGGACCGACCTTTGGCATGAAAGGGTAGTCGGTCGCGTAGCTGGAGACGGCGGTCGCGATCGCCCGCAGCTCAGCCATCGTCCTCTTCTGCCGAGCCCGTTGAATGCTCGAGGTGAGCGCGGGTATCGCGATGGCGGCCAGGAGACCGATGATCGCCACCACGATAAGGAGTTCGACGAGGGTGAAACCTCGTATCTTCGCGCGCATGGCTTTGATCTTCACTTGCAAGAGCCACGCCAGCGATGCGTCGGACCGGCCGGCGCGTCATAGGTCATAGTCCCGCAGGACGTCCGAGCCGCTGCACGGCAGGGATTCGCTAGACTGTCCTCAGTGCCCAGGCGCGACACGCTCCCGCTGGCCCTGCTGGTTGCTTTCTGGGCCTTGCTTTACCTGCCACGCCTTTTCGCGGGTCAGACCCTGCCGATCCGCGACGTTTCCGCGACGCAGCTCGCCTGGAGGACCGTGTGGCGCGAGCAGGTGAGCCGGGGATGGCTCCCTCTCTGGGACCCATACTCCAACGGGGGCCGACCGATGCTCGCCAACCCCAACGCCATGGCGGCGTACCCCGGGACCTTGCTCTTCCTCGCGATGACGCCGGAGGCGGCAGCGGGCTGGCACCTTGCCCTGCACCACCTCATCCTCTTGCTCGGCTGCTACCGCCTGGCGAGACGGTGTGGCGCCGCCCCGCCCGCGGCGGGGATCGCCGCGGCAGCCACGGGTACCTGTGGGATCGCATGGTCCAGTTTGACCTTCCTCAACTTCCAGGCCTCGCTGGCCTGGGCGATCTGGGCGCTGGCGACAGCCGTGCCCGCACCCGAACCGGGCCGCCCGGCGCTCCGCCGGGCGCTGGCCGGAGGCGCCCTCCTCGGTCTCTCTTTCCTTGGCGGTGAGCCGGTCACGGCTGCGTTCGGCGCACTGGCCTGGGCTTTGGTCGCCGTGTGGACGTGGCGGCCGCACCCCTGGTTCTCCCTGGCCGTCGCGGCAGGAGCGGCCGCCCTGCTTGCAGCCCCTGTCCTCGTTCCCCTCCTCGCCATATACCCGGAGACCGTCCGAGGGGGCCTCGCGGCGGCAAAAGGCGCCCTCAGCGCCGACGCGCTCGCGCCGCGGCGCTTCCTCGAACTCGCCTTCCCAAACCTCCTTGGAGCGCCGCTGGGCGACATGACCTCCGGCTTCTGGGCTCGGTCCTCGTTCCCGTGGCAGCGCTACTACCCGCTGATCTTTCTTGGGGCTCTCCCGATCCTCTGCGTCCCCGCGGCATGGCGACAACGAGCGCTCGCACCGTGGTGGACTCTCGCCGCAGCCGGCACCGTGGGCGCCATCGTCCTTGCCCCCGCAGGTCTCGCCAGCGCCGCTCAAGGTCTGCCGCTGCTCGACTCGGTCCGCTACGCGATCAAGTTCCTGGTTCTTCCGGTGTTTGCTCTGACGCCGCTGGTGGCGGCAGGCTGGCAGACTCTCACCGACTCGTGGGCGGCGTGGGGACGACGGTACGTTCGCGCCGCGGTGCTGGTGACAGTGCTGCTATCTCCCTTCACGTTCGCACCGAACCGGCTCCTACGCCCCCTGCTCGAGGCGCTGTATCCGGCGTCGCGGGCAAGCCTCGCCGAGGTATCGGATTCGACCCTAGCTCGAGCTGCGGCGGCGGACTGGATCGCGCTGTCAGTGCCGCTCGCGGTGGCCGCGGTGGCCGGACCGGCGCCGATCGTGGTGACAGCGGCCGCTCTCGGTTCCAGCCTCTTCGGCAGTTCCGGCGTGCTGCTCTTCGACCGGAACACGAGGTGGGCCGAGCCGCCCCCTGTGTGCCGCGCCCTCCCCACGGAGCCGGTGCTGGCGGTGCTGCAGTCCCCCGAGCCGTCGGCTCGGCTCGGTTCGTCGCTCGAGCGCTTCTGGGTCAAGCACCAGGCGCTGGTGCCCGAGTCGGGAACGCGCTGGGGGATCCGTTACGTCCTGAGCCGCGGGCCGGACGGCCTGGAGCCGGTGCGTCAGGAGCTGCTCGCCGCAGCCACAGCGCACATGAGCATCGACGAGAGAGCGCGCGTCGCAATCGCGCTGGGTGCGAATGCGGTGATCTGCACCACGCCGCTCCCGGGGTGGCAGGGCATCATGGTCGGACCCCTTTGGGTCGGCACTGTTGCCAACCCGTCCGGGCGGGCGTATCTCGCCCGTCGCCTGCTGCCCGCCGACAGCATGCTGACCGCCGCCACGATCATGGCCTCCGACAGCTTCCGGCCGGGGGAGGATGCCGCGGTGTTCGGGAGCGGCGGCGTGAGGGCCGAAGGAGGCGGTTCGGTGTCGGAGTCGCCAGGGCCACCTCACCGCCGGCGCTTCGATGTGAAGACCGACGATCCGGGCCTGCTCGTCGTTCAGCAGAGCTTCATGTCGTGCTGGCGGGCCACGGTGGATGGTCGTCCAGCCCGGACCGAGCCCGTCAACGGCAGCGCCGCGGGGATCCGGGTCCCGGCAGGGACACACCGCGTCGAGCTCGGCATCGACCCGACACCGTACCGCACCGGGACCGCCGGGCCGCTGCTGCTCCTTCTGACTGCAGCGCTCATTCGGAGGACGGAGTCATCACGGGACCGCGTGGGTTCCAGCCGTGGCGAGCAGCGTAGCAGCCAGGCCAGCCAACCGGCGCCGTAACGGTGAAGGACATGATCTCGCACGCGTAGTCGTAGGCGAGGCCGCCTCTCGCGTGAACCGCCGCGTCGACGAGGTAGCGGCCCGGCGCCAGCTCCAGGCGCGGAAACTCGAGCGTGATCTGGCCGCTACCCGCGAGACGCTCAGGCGTCCAACCGTCGAGGTCGGTGTTCGTACCGAATACGTAGGAGCCGTCTTCGCGGTGGACCGCGATTCCGAAGACGAAGTCGTCTTGCGGCACACGGACGGTGTAGGACAGTCGGATGCCGGCGGCCTCGCCGCTCATCAAGAGCCGAATCGGTCTACCGTTACCGTCCAAGAGTTCCACCTGGTCCAACGTCACCGCGCCGTTGCCCCACCGCCGCGAGCTGCCGCCCGCCGATTCGCCGCCCGCCTCGTCCGTCGCGACGTCCGAACGGTAGCGCGCCACCGCAGCGGCAGCCTGCCCGGTCAGAACCGGGACTCCGCCCTTCAAGTACAGCGCACGCTGCGCGAGCTGCTCGACGAGGCCGAGGTCGTGGCTCACGAGCAGAATCGCGGTGCCGCGCCGCTGCAGCTTCGCGATCCGATCGAGACACCGGTGTGCAAACGCCTCATCGCCCACTGCGAGGATCTCGTCGACGACGAGCACGTTCGGCTCCACCACCACGGCCACTGCAAAACCGAGCCTCACGTACATCCCCGAGGAGTACGTCTTGACGGGTTGATCGATGAACGGGCCGATGCCCGAGAACTCGATGATCTCATCGAGACGACTCATCACCTCGGAGCGCGAGAGCCCCAGCATCATGCCGTTGACGATGGCGTTGTCCCGGCCCGAGATCTCGGGGTGGAACCCAGCCCCCAGCTCGATGAGCGCCGTCACGCGCCCCTCGACCTCGACGCTCCCCGAGGTGGGTTGCAGAATCCCGGCCACCAGCTTCAGGAGCGTTGACTTCCCCGATCCGTTCGGCCCGATCACCGCGAACGTCTCGCCCGGCGCGATCTCGACGTCGACCTTCGAGAGGGCCAGGAAGCCGTTGTGCTCTTCCTTGACCCGCCACAGATCCCCGTGCAGGAGTGCGCCTTTGAGCGAGTGCAGCCGTCCCCGACGCGTGAGCGGCGGGTAGCGCTTCGAAACCCCCGCGAGCCGGACGGCCGGGGGATCGCTCACACCGTCTCCGCGATCGTCTCGCGCAAGCGCGAGAAGATCCAGCTTCCCGTCAGCCAGAAGACGGCCGCGACGGCGGCCGCCCAGCCCCAGGCCGCAAGCGATGGGAGCCGGCCGAGCAGCACGACGTCCCGGTACAGCAGGATGAGAGGCGTCGCGGGGTTCGCCTGGATCAGCCTCTTCAGAATGGGCACGCGGATCATCTCGAGCGGGTAGATGATCGGCGTGGCGAAGAAGAAGATGTTCAGGAGGTTGTGGAGCAGGTCCTTGAGGTCCCGAAAGTGCACCGCAAGTGCCGCCACCGCGAGCGCGAGACCGCCCACCGCCACGAGCCAGATGAACAGCACGACCGGCAGCAACACCACCGTCCAGGGAAAGCGCACCAGCCCGTTCCCCGCCGCGACCGCGATCGCCACGAGCAGTATCGGCAGGGCCAACAAGTGGTGGACCAGATGGGAGAAGACAGTCACCGCGGGAAAAACCTCCGGCGGGCAGACGACCTTTCGAAGCAGCGGACCGTTGTCCGCCAGCACGACGGCCGCGTCCAGCAGCGCCCCCGAGACGAACCCCCACGGCAGCAGACCCGCGAACAGGAACAGCGGAAAGGGCACCTCGCTGGTGACCCGCGCGGGGATCACCCAGGTGAAGACGACCGTGTAGACCGCGAGCAGCAGCAACGGGTTGAGCAGCGACCAGAGGTACCCGAGGAACGTCCCGCGGTACCGGGCTTTGAGGTCGCGCGCCACGAGCACCGCGACCAGACCGCGGTTGCGATAGAGCGACGAGAGGACTCCGGCCTTCGGGACGCCGCTCTTCACGCGCCGCCTCCGCCCTGATGCTCCCTCGCCGAGAGCGATTCGAAGTCCTCCACCTTGCCGCCGTGGATCCAGTGGTTCCGCAGCGCATGCCTGACGTTGCCGTCCTCGTCGAAGTCGAGCGGCCCCATCACGCCCGCCACCCCCGGCAGTGTGCGCAGGCGCGCGGCAACGGATGCCCCCGAGCGCTGCTCGAGGCCTTTGACGGCAGCTAGGACGGCCAGTGCGGCGTCGTACCCGTGCGCGGCGTAGATGTCCGGGGTAAGGTTGTACGTCGCCTCGTACCGCTTGAGGAACGAGCGGACAGGTTCGTTGTGCGAGGCCGTGTCGAGACTCGTGCGCGGGAAGAACACGCCTTCGGCGAGCGGTCCCGCTCGCGCCAGGACCGAGCCCGCGGAGAACGCCGCGGTCGTGCAGATCGTGCCGCGAAAGCCGACGCTGCGAAGAAGTCGGAGCGCCCCTAGGATGGCCTCGCCATACCCGCAGATATAGACACCGTCCGGTGCGTGCTTGGCCAGCACATCGCGTACCTGCGCCTGCCAGTCGCCTTCGTCGAGGCGAATGGACCCTGCAACCCGGCTGCCGCGGCTGCCGAGCTCGCGCACAAAAACGGGCAGCAGGCCGCGCGTGTAGTCGTTGTCCTCCTGCAGCACCAGCACGGTCCGCGCGCCGCGTACGAGCGCAAGGAAATCCGCCGCCTTGACCCCTTCGAGTTCGTCGGAGGGGTACACCCTGAAGAAGAACCGAGACCGACGCGCGAGGTCGGGGGCCGAAGCCGAGGGTGAGAGCACCACGAGCCCGGCACGGTCGGCGACCGGGATCAGAGCCTTGGCCTCCGCGGAGGTAACGCCACCAATAACGACCAACGCACCGCTCTCGAAGAGCGCCTCGGCCGCGCTCGCCGCCCGCGTTGGGTCGGATCCCGAGTCGCGGTAGACAACCTCGAGCCCAGCTGGCGCCGTACCTGCCGCCAGGGCATCGTCGAACGCGAGCTTGACGCCACTCTTGACCGAGGCACCGTAGACTGCGGCGGCACCTCGATCCGGGAGCACCACCCCGATCCGAAGGGGTGGGTTACAGCCGCTGACGGCGACTAGAAGCGCCAGGGCGGCGGCACGCCGCATCGTCGGACTCCTCTCATCGCCACGTCCGCGAGCACACTGCCCGCATATCGGGGCGTGACCCGAGGGTAGAGAGAACGGTTGTCCCCGTCAACCGGGAACGCTACCATCGCCTCGCATGCGCCCGTTCCCCCGCCGCGCGTTCTATTCTCTCGCTGTCCTTGCGGTTCTCCTCTCGGCGTGCGACCAGCGCGCATTCGATTCCGAGTGCGACATCGTCGTCCTCAACGAGAGCCAGTGCGCGCTGGCGATCTATGTCGACGGCCACGAAGCGATGACGGTGCGGCCCGGCACCGATCGGGCGTTCTCCAATATCGGAGCCGGACGCCACGTCCTCGAGGCTCTCGACTCCTCGGGCAGGCTCGTGCAGCGGCGGACCGTCGAGCTCGCGACCGGTGAGGACTTCTACTGGACCCTCGACAGCTGCTAGCGCGACGACCAGGCGGCGACGCACCGGCAGTGGCGACGACACCCGCGCCTCCTGGTTTTCGAAAGCGTTGCGGCCGCGCTGCCGCCGGCGCCGCATCGTTCCCCTACAGGAGCTCGCTGCGGCCTTCCGCGCGGAGCCTCTCGACAAGCTCCTTGACGCGCTGGACATCGTCCCTTGGTACGACGAGCACCGCGTCACGGGTCGCGACGACAACGAGATCTCTCACCCCCAGGGCGGCGACCAGCGGGCCGTCGGACACAAGCACCGAGCCCTCACAGTCGAGGGTCACGACGTCGCCGATCGACACGCCGCACTCGGACTCGGACAGCACCTCGGCAAGCCCCACCCACGACCCGATGTCGGACCACGCGAAATCCACCTCGACGGCCCAGACAGGCGCCGCCTTTTCCATCACGCCGAAGTCGACGGAGACCTTCCGCAGGCCCGGATAGTGACGCCTCAGCGCCTCGGACTCGCCGACCGCGTCGGTCGCAGCCATCAGCTCGTCGAGGCCGGCGGCCAAGTCGGGAAGATGCGTGCGAATCGCATCCACGATCGCCGACACGGTCCACGCAAACATCCCGGAGTTCCAGCGGAAGTTGCCCGCCGCCAGAAAACCCTCGGCTGCCGCGCGGCTCGGCTTCTCCACGAAGCGCTTCACCGCGCGGATCTCGTGGGCGCCCGCCGCACCGACTGGCTCCCCCACCTCGAGGTATCCGAACCCCGTTTCGGGGCAAGTGGGCCGCAGGGCCAGCGTCACGAGGCCGCCGCGCGCGAACGCGGTAGCAGCCGCCGTCGCCAGCGCCGACCGCAGCGCCGCACCGTCCGGAATCAGGTGGTCGGCAGGAACCACCAGCATCACCGCTCCCGGCGCGGTGCGGGCCAGTCGCCACGCAACCCACCCCACGCACGCCGCGGTGTCTCGCCCTTCCGGCTCGGCGAGTATGTTGTCCGCCAGAAGCTGCGGCAGCTCCGCCCGTACCGCCTCCGCGACATCGAGCGATGTCACCACGAGCGTGCGCTCGAGGGCCACGAGTGGAGTCAGGCGCTCGACCGTCGCCGCAAGGAGCGATCGGCCCTGGGCGAACGGCAGCAGCTGCTTCGGCCGGGAGCGGCGAGAGAGCGGCCAGAACCGCGTCCCGGCTCCCCCCGCCATCACCAATGCGAACAGCGGCGTGCCGTCACTCGAGAAGGTCATACAACCCCCGCAGGTCCGCAACCCGAACGTACCCGTTGCCGAAGATACCGGCGCGGTCAATCAGCACGGCGCGCATGCCGGCGCTCTCCGCTCCACGATAGTCGTCGAGCGGCGAGTCGCCGACGTGCAGGCACCGGGCCGGATCGACGCCGAGGCGCTGCGCGGCTCGCCGGAAGATCTCAGTGCCCGGCTTCTCGACGCCCTCGAGCGCAGAGACCAGAACCTCGTCGAAGAACCCCGTCAACTCCAGACGGTCGAGAAGCGCTGGGAGACGGGAGTCCCAGTTGGAGACGACGGCGAGCCGAAGGGAGCGGGTCCGCAACCGCTCCAGCGCCTCCGCAACTTCCGGGAAGACGTGCCACAGCGCGGGATCCGCAAAAGCGTCCATTAACTCCCGGAGCGCCGGTTCCCACCCTGCCGAATGCCCGAGATCGGCGAGAACGCGGCGCACGAACTCGCCCCACCAGTCCCACTCGTTCCCCTTGAAGCTGTGATATCGGTCGAGCCCGCGCGGGTGGAGCTGCGTGAGCTCCAACCAGACGCGCTGAAAGACCGGCCCGACCTCCTCCGCCGTCACCGGACCACCGAGGCGCGAGAGCACGTTGGCGTAGACCTCGGGTGCGCCGGGACGGCACTCGAACAGCGTGCCGCCCACGTCGAAGAGCACCGCCAACGCGGAATTGCCCTGTGCCACCCGAGATTGCCTCCCTCGTCTGTCCGACGCGCTATTCTACGCGCGACGACGACGTTGGAGGGCGCATGCGCATCACCTGCAAACGTTGCGGCCAGACCACCGATGCTCTGGCGCAGCCTCCGATCCCTACAGCGCTGGGCAGCCAGATCCAGAAGAGCACCTGCCAGGCTTGCTGGCGGGAGTGGTTGCGCACGCAGGTGATCCTCATCAACGAGCATCGCCTCAACCTCATGGATCCCGAGGCCCGCAAGGTCCTCGAGGGGCAGATGCGCTCGTTCCTCGACCTTGCGTCCGACCACCCGGAGTGAGACCCCTCACCGACCTCGCCCGCTCGATGTTCGCCGCCGCAGTCGCGGCAGTGACGCCGGACGCGCTGGTCCGGAGGATCGAATTTACTCCTCACGGCGTGCGGTTCGAAGATCGTGGTCTGACCCCGCGCGGGAAGCTGCACCTTGTCGCCCTCGGCAAGGCGGCTGGGGGCCTCGCCGCGGCGTTCCTCCACCGTTGCCGGCGCGCCCCCGATTCCGTCTTCGTCCTGGCGCCGGATGGCACTCCGACTCCTGAGTCCGTGCTCCCCTTCACGCGCTTCGCGGCGCACCCGGTTCCGGACAGCCGCGGGGCCGCGGCGGCGCGCGAGTTGCTCGCGGCATTCGCCGAGGCCGACGCCGAGGACGGCATCGTCGTGCTGTTGTCGGGCGGGAGCTCGGCCCTGCTGGCCGAGCCCCTGCCAGCGACCGATCTCGAGGAGGCGGCCGCCCTCACCGGCGCGCTGCTCGGGGCTGGCGTGCCGATTCGCGAGCTGAACGTCGTGCGAAAACACCTGCTCGCGGCGACCGGCGGCCGTCTCGCCTGTGCGGGCCCTGCGCAGATCCTGACGCTCGCCCTCTCGGACGTCCCCGGCGACGACCCGGCGACCCTCGCCTCCGGCCCGACCGTCGCCGATCCCTCGACGTTTGCCGAGGCGCTCGGCGTGCTCGTCCGGAGCGGCATCGCCCCTTCGTTCGGAAACGCCGTGCGACGGTTCGAGGCCGGCGCGCGCGGGGAGGCGCCCGAGTCGCCGAAGCCCGGCGACGCAAGACTGAACAACGCCGAGTTCCGTCTGCTTGCATCGAGCGCCGAGGCGCTCGCCGCCGCCGCAGAGGTCGCCCAGGCCGCGGGACTGCGCGCATGCACCCTCACCCGAGCGCTCCGCGGAAAAGCCCGCACTGTCGGCACCGTCCTCGCAGCGATGGCCGGAAGCCTCGCCCCGGGCGAGGGGACGGCGCTGCTGCTTTCAGGTGAGACGACCGTGACCGTTCGCGGAGACGGCCGCGGCGGGCGCAACCTTGAGCTGGCGCTCGCGGCAGCACTCGCTCTGGCCGACATCCCGGAGCGCTGCCTGCTCGCGGCCGCCACCGACGGGGTGGACGGCATTTCACCCGCCGCCGGGGCCGTGGTCGACGGTGCGACCCTCTCTCGGGCGGCCGCATCCGGCCGAGACGCAACTGCGGCGCTCGCCGCCAACGACGCGTGGGGGTTCTTCGATGGGCTCCCAGAGGCGATCGTGACGGGCCCGACCGGGACGAACGTCGCCGACCTCGTGTTCGTGCTCGCGGCCGGCGCTCCTTCGGAATTCCTGCCGGCGACCCGGACGCTCGCCCAGCGCGTTTCGGGAGCGCCGGCAGGCGCATTCCCCCGCCGCGGACGGCCCGGCCGATGAAAACAGCGCACCGTGATCTCTCTTCGCTACACTTGTACTGATGATCCTGCACCCCCAATCCCAGGGCTTCGTAGCGATCCTCCAGTCCGCTCACGCCTTCCTCGCCTTCCAGATCGCGGAGCACTGGGGCAACCGTCTCACCCCACGGCCGGCGCCGAGACCCGAGGTGCTCGCCGCCGCGCTCCTCCACGACGCCGGCTGGGACGGCCGGGAGGCTCCCCGCCTCGACGCCGAACGCCGTCCCCTCGCGTTCGACACGATCCCCGAGGGCGAGCACGAGGCGATCTGGGCCTCCTCGGTGGAGCGCACCGCCGTCTGCGGGCGCTACGCCCGCTACCTTGTCTCGCACCACGTGTCCGGTCTCGCCGCCATGGGCCCTGACGAACGGCACCGCGGTTTCCTGGCCGATCAGGAGGCGTTGAGGGAGCGTCTGCGTCTGGAGCTGGGAGACGACCCGCGATATCGGGCGGCGTTGGGCACCGGAGCGGACGATGTGAATCGTGCAGTGGTGCGTTTCGCCGACGCACTCGCGGTGCACCTGGCTCGCGGCGCCGAGGGCGACGCGCTGTTCCCGGACCTTCCTCGCCGGGGAGGCTCAGCTCCGCTCGCGGTGCGGAAGGTGGCGGAGCGTACATACCGGCTGCGCCCGTGGCCTCTGGTCGGATGCCGCCTCGATGTCACCACCGAGGGGGTGCAGCTTCCCGCAAGGGAATTCCTAGACGAGGCGAGCCTGCGCGCGGCATGGGAGCAGGCGCCGACGGTACGAATTACCTGGACGCTGCTGGCGCCAGGCGCTCCCGCCGATTGACAGGTGAGCAATCGCAGTGTAGAAAGGTTGACCCCGTACCCGGGGACGGAGTTGGTGCTCCGCAGTAGCTCAATGGTAGAGCATCCGGCTGTTAACCGGAGGGTTGGGGGTTCAAGCCCCTCCTGCGGAGCCAGTTAAGTGCCCATTTTCTAAGAACTTCCAGCACAACGATGAACCTTGGCCCGGCGGTGGCCGGTTGTGGGTACCACGCGGGTACCAGCCGGGCAGAAACTCGCGCCTGCGGGCGGCCCCCCCACCGAGCCTCTTACCTACCTTCACGACCCCCTCACCATCCGCGCATCGTTTCAAGTTCCGGGGAAAAGGGGGATGGTAGAACCCCGGCGAGGTGACGGGGAGTTGGGCGCGGGAGGTCGGGCTACGGAGTGTTCTGCCGCAGCCCCAGTGGCTGCTTCCAGACGCCCACGAGCGACGGCCCAGGCCACCTGTCCGATGCCTGCCAAGGGTCCGAGACTGGGCACAGCCGCTCGCCACCCCCCGGGCCGCGCCAGAAGATGCGCACGGGATCGTCCGACCCGGCCGGCCGCAGGTATCCGGCCCAGCGGACCGCGCGGCCGCCAGGCACGCCGATCCGCGCCAGGAGCGCGGGAGTGGGCAGCACCCGCAGAACGCCCCGGAGTCGTCCCTCGCCGTCCACGACCAGCAGCTCCGGCACTGGCGGCGCCTCGCCTTCGAGCACCCCCTCGACCCTTGCGGTGTCGCCGTCGACTGGGTGAACCGTCGTGACCCTCGCGCGGAAAGTCGGACACGGCGCGGCGCTCTCGCCGGCCGCTGGGCCATCGAGGTGCACAGGCGCCGATGGCGGCCGCTCGAAAGGCACCTGCCGGCAGCGCGCCAGGAACGCGCGCTGGCTGAAAGCCTCTCGCGGCGCGACGCTCACTGCCTCGAGCACGTCCGGGTCGTAGACGCCGTGGGTCAATGCCAGCTCGGCGATACCCTGCCACGTGGCCCTCTCGACCCACCCCGCGAAGATCGGGAGGCCGCGCCACCATGTGGCCGCCAGCGGCGCAAGAAGACACAGAGTGGGGACTAGGAGCCCCACCGGCCGGGACGGATCCCGCCGGTCCGCGGCGCGCCACGCAAGGGCGCACGCGATGACGAGGAGGCCGATCCAGAAGAGCGCCGCGACCGGGGCGTAGCGCGACGACCGCGCGCCCCCCAGCGTCGCCCTCGCCACCGCCGTTCCGACCGCGTTTCCGACGGCGTAGGTGACGAGCATCGCCCAGGGCGCAAGCTCGTCCGCTGTCTCGGCATCGGAGTCTCTCAGGAACACAACCGCGAGGAGCCCGGCCCCGGCGAGGCCGGCCAGGCCGATCACTCCTGCCGCCCAGCGGTTTGCAGCAAGGAACGAACCGAGATAGACGGCAAAGAACTCGACAAGAAGCCAAGGCTTGGCCAAATGGAGCCCGGGGTGCCCCGGAGGCCGCACGTACGTCAGGGCGGCAAAGGCGTATGGCACAACGGCCCCGGCGCAAAGCGCGATGAGGCGTCGCCACGGCATTCGGTAGATCGCGGCTCCCACCACTAGAGCTGGCCACAGGAACAGGCCCGTGCCGAACGAGAGCACGCTGGCCCACCCGGCCACGATGACGGTGCCCATGGGGACTAGCGACCGGCTCTTGGCGCCCCGGCGTAGGAGGACGATCGCGAGCACGGAGAAGGCGATCGACATGAACCAGATGACGCCCGAGAATCCCATCACCACGCTGTAGGCGCCGGCAGGCGAGAGCAAGAGGCCACTGAGGAGCAGAGGCCCGGCCGCGCGAAGTGCTTTGAAGCTGAAGAAGACGCGAGGCAGCGAGCGCCACAGGAGCATGGTCACGCCCAACAGCAGCACCACCGCCAGCGCCGAGAGGGCACGGTTGTCGCCCGAAGTCGCCCACGCGTTGAGCGCGAACGCGACCGCGGGAAGCGTCACGCTGTGCTCGTTGGACTTGAGCAGGAGCCAGCGCAGCGGGCTTCTCGAGAGGTGCGTGCCGTCCATCACCTGGGGGAGGATGCCGTAGTAGTCGTCGTATTCAATCCTTCCGAAGCTGTTCAGTTGGAAGAGGTAAAACACTGCCGGGAGCAGCATGAGGAGCCAGGGGAGCACGGCGGCGCTGCGGGGGTGTGGCTGATGAAGTATGTGGGGTCCCTTCTACTCAGCATCGATTCTACCGCCGTCCCTGGCAGCGGATCGAGGACAGACCCGCGCGTTGTCTGACCGTCGCAACTGGTTGTTATCGCGAGCCGGTGTACGGCCCCGCGAAGCCGACTACGGATCAGAAGGTCTGGGGTTCGAGCCCCTCTCGGCGCGCCAAATACATCGTTCTAGATCAACCACTTAGAAAACTCGTCCTACAAGGCGTCACCGTCCCAACAAACCCCCGGCACACACAGGTCCAGAGAAGTTGCCAAAAGCAAAGTGGAAACTCTGGACGGACCTTCGGGTTGGGGTCAGGACGGTGTGAGTTCGGTGAGCTTCTCGACCATGCCTGACCGGCTCGCAAACCGCTGCACGGGCCTGCCGAGAGCGCTTACCGATCCGTCCAGGTCCACGCGGAGCGCTCCTCCTGCCGGTATTCCGTAGCCGACCCCTTTGCCGATCAGCTTCAGCAGCACGCGCAGCTCCTCCCAGTCGTCGGACTCGGCGTGCATGTCGCACACGACGGGAGCCACACCCAGGCAGGGGAATTCTTCGGCGCTCGCGTCGTCGTGCGGATCCGTCCAGCGGACCCAGCACCGCGCGAGCATAATGCTGCCGGCCGATACCCCGAAGAACGGTTTGCCGCCGCGATGGAGTTCCATCAACAACGGCGAGAGCCCGTGCCGGTCGAGGTGCGCCATCCCCGCCTCGACGTCGCCGCCGCTGATGAACACGATGTCGCTGCGCTCGAGCAGCGTACGTGCCTGGACGACGTCGGCGCGCGGCGACGCGAGCCGCGCCAGGCGCACGTCTCCCGAACCCGCCTGCTGAAACAGGGCGGCGAGCCAACGGAAGAAGCCGCGGTCGTCGTCGCTTGCGACGCCGACGTAGGCGATCGAAGGGCGCGGTTTGCCGGCCTGCGCCAGGACCACCTCCAGCAAAGGGTCAGGCTTCTTGCGCGCACGGTGATCTCCGCCTCCGATGAGGAACACCGGCTTGGGCGCGCGGCTCGCAGCAGCCCCGTTTGCGATGTGACCGTCGCGCCCGGCGCTCACCATCTGGCGATCTCCTCCAGCGCCGAGAGCACGACGTCGATCTCCTCGTGCGTGTTGAATACATGGGTGGAGACGCGGACGGAGCCTTGCAGGTTCAGCCGGTGGTGCAGGATGTGAGCGCAGTGGTAGCCGCCGCTGACCAGGACGTGGTACCGGTCGCACAGGAGACGGGCCACCGATTCCTCGGAGAGACCCGGCGCTTCGAGGCCGAACGCGGCCAGACCGATGCGGTCCTCCAAGGGGGCGGAGTCTGCCACGATGCGCACGCCGCGGATGGCGCGCAGGCCCTCCACCAGATGGCGCCCGAGCTCTTGCGAGTGTTCGTGCACGGCCTCCATGCCGAGGCTCCGGAGATAGTCAACCGCCGCGGCGAGCCCGATTGCGCCCTCGATGTTGGGCGTCCCCGCCTCGAAGCGCAGGGGCACGTCCTGAACCTCGAAGCGGTCGTCGCCGTGATAGCGCACCATCCCGCCGCCGGTCTGGTACACGTCCAGCTCCTCCAGGCGCTCGCGCTTCCCGTAGAGCACACCGATTCCTGACGGTCCGAGCATCTTGTGGCCCGACAACACGAGAAAGTCGCAGTCCAGGGCCCGCACGTCGATCGGCAGGTGGCTCGAACTCTGCGCTGCGTCAATCAGCACGGGGAGCCCGCGGGAGCGAGCGGCCGCGACCCAGCGCTCGACAGGCGCCACCACGCCCGTAGTGTTGGAGACGTGCGCCAGCGCGAGCAGGCGCGTGCGGCTCGAAAGCGCCGCCTCCACGTCGCCGTAGTGCGGAAGGCCGTCCTCGGTCAGACCGATCGTCACCGGGCGCGCCCTGATCCTCCAGGGGAGGAAGTTCGCGTGGTGCTCGAGCGCGGGCAGGACGATCTCGTCGTCGGGTTTGAGCCCGAGGCCATGCGCGACGAGGTTGATGCCCTCGGTCGCGTTGCGCGTGAAGACGATCTCGGCCGGCGAGGCGTTGAGAAATGAGGCGATCTCCCTACGGGCGCTCTCATAAGCGGCGGTGGCCTCGTCGGCGAGCGCGTGCACGCCCCGGTGGACGTTGGCCGTGAGGTCGCGGTACACCCTGGTGACGGCGTCGATAACGCACTGCGGCTTGGGGGACGTCGAGGCGCTGTCGAGGTAGACGATCGGATGCCCGTCGATCTCGTGCCCAAGGAGCGGGAAGTCCGCCCGGGTGTGGATGAGCGGCTCGGTCCGGGTCGGCGCCGTCGCTGTCACGAGAACAGCTCCTGGGGATCCCAGTCGAACGTGGTCCTGGCCAGGCGGAACTTCCCCGACTGCTCGGGCGATAGCGCCGCCTCGCGCCGAACCGTGATCCTCGCGCCGGGCCCGTACACCGAACGAAGGATGTCTCCGACGGCTTCGCCGGTAGCCTCGTCCGCATGCGGCTCGGCCGTGTAGCGGGCCAGGTACTCCCGTGCCCCGCACTGATCGACCTGATAACCGAGGAGATGCTCGGCGGCGCCGAGGGCGTCGTCGAGGCGCCTCACGGTCACGGCGCGGCCCTCGAGGTCAAACGTGAGGTCGCGGATCCGCCCTTCGATCGCCGCGACGGCGAGACCGTCGTGGCGCCCGCAGGAGCACGGCAGGCCATCGTGGAGACGGGCGAGGTCGCCGACGTCGAAGCGCACGAGCGTGAACCACGGATTATCCAGCGTGGTGACGAGGATCCGCCCGATTCGCACGTCGCCGCTCGCGGCGCGCAGCGGCTGGATCTCGACGTGGCACGTCGCGGTGTTCTCGTGGAACACGCCTGCGTCGCACCGGGTGAAGACGTGCCCGGTCTCCGTGGATCCGTACGAGCTCACCACCGGTACGCCGGGGAAGGCAGGTGCGATCTGGCGCAGGTGAACGCGCGAGGGGAACTCGTACGTGAGCACGATGCACTCCGGCTGACGGAGGCGCAGACCTTCCAGCACGCAGGCACGCGCCAGGATCGACAAGTAAGCGGGGTCGGCTTCGATCACTTCGGGTTGAAATCGATCGAGCTCGTCCACCATGCGTCGAATTTCTCGAGCATCCCATGTCGTCGGGTCGAACGCCTGGTTGAGGAAGAGCAGATCGCCCACGACCCGTTCCTCCATCGGCACGCGGCCGACGTGGCAGAGCTTTCCGGCACACAACGGTGAAGTGAGCACCGCCTCGCGGTGTCGCCGTTCGAAGACGCTGTCAAGAGCGGGGTGCACGCGTGCAGCCTCCCGTTCGGAACGGTCCCACCATGGCTGATGCCACACGATCGAGACGCGGTCCGAGGCGGTACCGCTCGTGGTCACGAGCTCGATTTCTCCCGAGGAAAAACCTTCTCCGATCCGATGGCTCTCGTGCGCGAAGCCGTGCGGCACGTACGTCCGGAGGTCGCGTTTCGAGAGAACCGGCAGGGCTGTGAGTCGTTCGGCGAGGCTCCGCGACGGGCCTGGGTCGCTCGATCTCCACCGCCTGTAGAAAGGCACCGAAGACAGAGCCTGCTCCAGGGCATCTGCGCATCGCGTCCTTGCCGATTCAGCCATGCTCCATCGATCTCCCGGGGGTGTTCGCCGCGGCGTTAAGGCCACCTCGCGCCACCCGCCGACCGCTGCAATGCTACAGCGTCTCGGGCGACCAGTCGTTGACCACGCCCGCAAGCTTCGCTTCCTGAAACCCGCACGGACCAACGCCATCCTCCGTCGCTTGATTCCTCGGCCCATTCACGCCCGCGGTTCGGCCCTCGGGATACCCTCGGGTAATTGCTCCCCAGGCATCATCGAAACGCGACGAGAAGCGCGGTGGCCGCAGCGCCGACCGCGACGCCGGCCAGAAACCAGGCCACCCGCGCCCACCAATTCGTCTGCGGCGACGCGACGCGGGGGGAAGTGGTGACCTCCGACAGAGCGAAGGCGACATCGAGTGCGGACTGCAGTCGCTGGTCGGGCTCCTTCTCGAGGCAGCGTCGGATCACACGAGCCAGAGCGGCCGGCGCTTTCCCCGCGCGGGGCTCGAGCGGCAGAGGTTCCGCGTTGAGGATCGCGCCCATGGTCTCGCCGACGGTCACCCGCCCGAACGGCCTGTCGCCGGTGAGCATTTCGTGGAGAAGGGCGCCGAGCGCGAAGATGTCGGTGCGCGCGTCCGCTCCAATCCCCATGATCTGTTCGGGGGCCATGTAGACGACCGTGCCGATCAGCGTTTCCGGCTCGGGCTGCGGTTCGGCGCCGGGCGCAGACTCGCGATGGGCGAGCCCGAAGTCGAGCACCTTGACACCGCCATCGGCGAGCAGGAAGACGTTCTCGGGTTTGATGTCGCGGTGGATGATCCCCTTGGCATGCACCGCCGCCAGTCCTTTTGCCACGGCCATCGCGATGGCGACCGCGGTCCGCCACGGCAGCGCACCGCGGACGAGCCGTTCCCGGAGCGTCCCGCCCTCCAGCAACTCCATGACCGCGTACCGGAGGCCGTCGTGCTCGCCGACGTCGAAGATGTTGAGGACGTTCGGGTGTGCGAGCGAGGCCAGCGTGCGCGCCTCGCGCTCGAACCGCTCGTGCTCCTTGGTGTCCCCCGCGAGTCCCGGGGCGAGGATCTTGACCGCGACGTCTCGCGCGAGCCGCTCGTCGCGGGCGCGGTAGATCTCCCCCATCCCGCCGGTTCCCAGAAGGCCGACCACGGTGTACGAGCCAAGCCTGGCCCCGGTCTCAAGAGGCATCGGGCCCACCCGGCAACGCGCGGCTCCCCCTAGTCACAAAGGACAGCATAGCCTGGAACAAATCCCTCCCCAACCGGACCACGGCAGCGGTACCATCGCGTTCCTGGGGATCGATCATGCTTGACCTCGCTGGCAGGGTGGCGCTGGTCAAGGGCGGGGGCCGGGGGATCGGGCGGGCGATCGCACGGATGCTCGCCGAGCATGGGGCGGCCGTGGCAATCGGCGCCCGCAGCGCGGCCGGCGTCTCCCGCGCCATCGCCGTCACTGCTTCCGTCAACACCCAAGGGGGGCGCACAATAGGTCGTCACGTTGTGTTTGTGGGTGTGCTCTAAGGGAAGAGCGGCGCTCGCTGCGGTGTTGAGGGGACAAGGCGACGCGCAGGCAGGCGTCACCGCTCGCCACGCCGCGTGCTGCCGCCTTTCAAGCCTGCCACGGCGTAACGTGCCAGGGAGGTCGACCGCGGGTGGCAACTGGCTGCGCGGCCCTGGGCCAGGAACGGGAGACGCGAGGATGAACGACACGGCTTTCAAGCAGCAGCTCTACGATGCCGATCCGACGGAGACTGCCGAGTGGATCGAGTCGCTGGACCACGTGCTCGAGACCGAAGGTCCCGAGCGTGCCAAGTTCCTTCTGCGCAAGGTGCTGAAGCGCGCCCGAATGCAGCACCTCGGGATCGAGGTGGTCCAGACCCCGTACATCAACACCATCTCCCCCGAGCAGGAGCCGGCGTTCCCCGGCGACGAGGAGATGGAGAAGCGCATTCGCCGCATCGTGCGGTGGAACGCCATGGCGATGGTCACGCGCGCCAACCACCGCGACCCGGGGATCGGCGGGCACATCTCGACGTACGCGTCGGCGGCCGCGCTCTACGAGGTCGGGTTCAACCACTTCTTCCGAGGTAAGGCCGACGGGAGCGGCGACCAGATCTATTACCAGGGGCATGCTGCGCCCGGGATGTACGCGAGGGCGTTCCTCGAGGGCCGCCTCTCCGAGGCGCACCTCGATGTCTTCCGTCGCGAGACCACGGGGCACGGGCTGCCCTCGTACCCGCACCCGCGTGCGATGCCTGACTTTTGGGAGTTCCCCACGGTGTCGATGGGGCTCGGACCCCTGAACGCGATCTACCAGGCGCGCTTCAACCGCTACCTGCACAACCGCAACCTCAAGGACACGAGCGGATCCCGCGTGTGGGCGTTCCTGGGCGACGGCGAGACCGACGAACCGGAAACCCTCGGCGCTCTCCACGTAGCCGCCGACGAGGGGCTCGACAACCTCATCTTCGTGGTCAACTGTAACCTCCAGCGCCTGGACGGCCCGGTGCGCGGAAACGGGAAGATCATCCAGGAGCTTGAGGCGGTATTCCGGGGCTCGGGTTGGAACGTCATCAAGGTGATTCTGGGGCGGGAGTGGGATCCGCTGCTCGCCTCCGACGCGTCGGGGCTTCTGGTCGAGCGCCTGAACACCGTGGTCGACGGCTGGTGGCAGCGCTATCACGTCGAGGGCGGGGCGTTCATGCGGCAGCACTTCTTCGGCGCGGACCCGCGCCTCGCGAAGCTCGTCGAGCACCTCTCCGACTTCGAGGTCTGGAACCTCAAGTTTGGCGGCCACGACTACCGCAAGGTGTACGCCGCGTACAAGGCCGCAACCGAGCAACCGGACAGACCCACAGCGCTGCTCATCAAGACGGTCAAGGGGTGGGCGCTCGGCAAGGACTTTGAGGGGCGCTATACAACGCACCAGCAGAAGAAGCTCAACGCGGCGCAGCTCAAGGCGTTCAGGGACGTGTTGCACCTCCCGATCCCGGACGTAGCCCTCGTCGAGGACCCACCGTACTACCACCCCGGCATGGACAGCCCCGAGGTGGAGTACCTCGTCGAGCGGAGGCGCGCCCTCGGCGGCTCGCTGCCACTTCGCCGGGTGCAGGTCAACGTGCCGGCGCTGCCCGCCGCGGATATCTACAAGGAGTTTTGCGAGGGCACACCTCAAAACCGCGAGGTTTCGACGACGATGGCGTTCGTGCAGCTGCTTAGGAAACTGCTCCGAACCGCCGGGCTCGGGCCGCGCATCGTCCCGATCATCCCGGACGAGGCGCGCACTTTCGGCATGGAGTCGCTGTTCAAGGAACTCGGTATCTACGCCGCCAACGGGCAACTCTACGAACCCGTCGACCACAACATGATCCTGCGCTACCAGGAGGCGAAAGACGGGCAGATCCTCGAGGAGGGGATTACGGAGGCAGGCGCGCTTGCATCGTTCACCGCGGCCGGTACCGCCTACTCCACCCACGGTCTCGCGATGGTGCCGTTCTACATCTTCTACTCGATGTTCGGCTACCAACGTGTTGGCGACCTCGTGTGGGCATTTGGGGACGCGCGCGGGCGCGGTTTCTTGCTCGGCGCAACCGCCGGGCGTACCACCCTCCAGGGTGAGGGTCTGCAGCACGACGACGGTCATAGCCCGGTACTTTTCTCGGTGGTCCCCAATGTGCGGGTCTACGACCCCGCGTACGCCTACGAGCTGGCGGTCATCATCAAGGATGGCCTCAAAGTAATGGTGGACGAAGGCCGGGACGTCTTCTACTACCTCACTCTCTACAACGAGAATTACCAGATGCCGGCGATGCCGGCCGGGATCGAAGAGGGGATTTTGCGGGGCATCTATCGGGTGCGCCGCACCGAAGGCGAGTTCGCACACCGCGCCCAGCTCCTCGGCAGCGGCGTCACTGTCCGAGAGGCGTGTCGTGCCGCGGACATCCTGGCCGAGCTCTTCGGAGTCGGCGCCGACGTGTGGAGCGTCACCAGCTACCAGCAGCTTCGCACAGACGCGCTCGCCGTCGAGCGCTGGAACCGCCTGCACCCCGCCGAGCCCCTCCGCGTGCCGTACGTCACCGCTCAGCTCGCCGGCGCTCGCGGACCGGTGATAGCCGCGTCCGACTACATTAAGACGGTGCCGGATATGGTGGCGCGCTTCGTCCCGCAGGGGATCACGTCGCTCGGCACCGACGGGTTCGGCCTCTCCGACACGCGCGCCGCTCTTCGCCGCCACTTCGAGGTGGACGCGGAGCACATCGTGGTCGCCACGCTCGCCGCCCTGGCACGTTCGGGTGCGGTCCCGGCAGAGCTGGCCGCCTCGGCGATCATCGGCCTCGGCCTCGACCCCGACCGCCCCGACCCGGCCTCGCGCTGACGGCCCGCATCAACTCCGCTTCGGGCGGGGGGTGTCCGGCACGGCCATCGCTGACCCGATCTCCTCGAGCCTTCCCTCGAGTTGCGCGAGAGCCGGGATGGCCTTCCCTCCCGGCATGGTGTCCCCGTAGAGCACAGCCGCTACGGTCGGCCCGACCTTGACTGGCAGGACGACGACCTCGGCGGGCCATCCGCCCCCGAGCTCGCCGACCAGGAGCTCGCTCACCTCGTTGTGCGGGAGCGGCCCCCGGAAAGTGGTCCCTGACGCGACAACATCGGACAGCACCGAGGCCCCGTCGAGCGGGATCCAGAGGTTGCGGATTCCCTCGTCGACGGCCTTGTCTCCCTCTCCCAGCCCGAACTGACCGACGCCCGTCACCCCGAACCGCTCGACGAGAAGGAGCACGCCGCGCGAGAGCACAGCCGCGCCCGCTCGCAGCACCTCCAGCGTGGCCTCCGCGGTGAGGGAGGTGACCGGTTGCACCGCGAGGATCGAACCGAGCGACGAACTCGGCGGCGTCCCACCGTCGGTCACGGGCTTTCTCGCCGACGCCGCGTCCCCGGGCGCCGCGGTCTCGGGCGGCGTCGGAACGGCCATCGCAGCGGGCGTCCGCCTGGCCTCATCGGCGAGCCGCGAGAGTTCGAGCGCGATCTTGTGGGCGTTGAATCCGTCCTGGGCCAGGAACTCACGGGCGTCGACGCCGATCTCGCCGTGGTCTGGGATCTCCATCGCCTCGAACTTGAAGTACCCGTCGCGCCATTTCACGAGGTCCCCGATCACACGCTGGACCTGCTCGTAGATCACTGCCTCCAGCGCGTCCTGCGACACCGCGTGCATCTGCACCAGGATCGATCCCAGCCGGCGCTCTTCGCGCGAACGGTGTTGCCGGTCGAGCGCCTGCCGCAGCGCCTCCTCGGAGATCAGGCGTCGGCACACCAGCATGCTTCCGAGCGTCTCGCGTGCCGCGTTGGAGGCAGCGTAGATGATCCGTCCGGCGCGGAAGACGATGAGTCCTTCGCCGTCACGTGTGGTCAAATCGAGGCGTCCGCTCTTCTGAGCCATCGCCACGATCTGAAGGAGGTCCGGAAGACCGAGTTCGTGCAGGTGCCCGGCCAGGCTCATGCGACGGCTCCGGGGCCGCTTCGCTGCGCCACCACCTTCGCGGTAACGATGGCACCGCGGCGCGACCAACGACTATCGGGGGTGCTCACGCACACGCCGCTCTCACCAATCGATTTCATGGTGCAAGTCTAGAACAGTTTCTGCGCGACAGTGCGCGCAACAAGACGGACCGACTGGCGGGACTGGACGAGAACCCGCCGAGTGGCCGTGCACTCCAGTGGCAACAAGATCAGTGCACGCGCGGGAGGATCTTCAGGAAAATCGCTTTGCCGTCGCCGGGTGCGTAGAAGTCGGGCAGCTCGGCGGCGATCCCGTAGCCGCAACGGAGGTAGAAAGCCCTCGTGGGAACGTACTGCGGCCTGGTTGAGGTTTCGAGGTACACGCGAGTGCGCCCCTCGCGAGCGATCCAGGTCTCGGCCGCGTCCAACAACGCCCGGCCGAGCCCCTTCCCCTGCCGCTCCGGGTGAACGGCGAGCCAATAGAAATCAGCGGAGGCGACGGTGCCGGGGATCGGCCCCCAGCACCCGTAGCCGACCACCTCGTCGCCGTCTTCGAGAACCAGGAACCGGTAGTGGCTCTTCTCGCCGTGGGCGAGGCGGTCGTCCACGAGCTCGAGTGCCACCTCCAGCTCCTGCGGGTTGAAAAAGCCGGTGTCGCGTAGGAGTTTTTCGAGCGGGGTGCGGTCCTCGGGGCGCAAGTCAGTGCGGATGTTCACAGTTCCTCCACTATGGCATTCGCTGCATTACAAGCGTACCACCAGTAGCGCAGGGCTCAGCGGCTCGTGGCTGCCACCAGGATCCGCTCCACCACGTCGACGACCGACAGCCCGCCGTGGGTCGCGGCGGCCATAAACCCCGCGTCCGCGGAAAGGCACGGGTTGGTGTTGACCTCAAGGATCACGGGCGCTCCTGTCTCGTCGAGCCGAAAATCCACCCGTGCATACCCAGCGAGGCCGCAGGGGTCCCAGCACGCCAGCGCCAGCTCCCGAATCCGCGCGAGAAGCGGTCCGTCATCCCCGCCCGGGAACTGGCGGACCGTGTGAGTCTCCTCGAACGAGCCACTCGCCCACTTCGCCTCGTAGCCGACGAGCGCAGGCACTCCGGGCGGGAAGCCCACGAACGCGATCTCCGCCACCGGCAGTGCTGTTGCGCCCTGCGGCGAGGCCAGCAGCGAGACGTTGAACTCCCGGCCGGGGAGGAAGTGCTCGAGCAGGACCGGCTGACCGGGGAAGCGGAGCGAGAGAGATCGCCCGCGTTCCACCGCCTCGGCCGCGGCGGAGCACACCGGGTTGCCCTCCAGGCCGACCGAGGCGTCCTCCCATGCGGGCTTGAGGATCCATGGCGGCGGGACGCGGTCCAGCAGCCGCGGCCGCTCCGGGTCCAGGCGCCCGCCGGCCGCGACGGGCAGCCCCTCGCTCGAGAGCACGGCCCGCGTCGCGAGCTTGTCTGTCGTCAGCCAGAGCGCGCTCGCCGAGGAGCCGGTGAAAGGCACGCCCAGAATTTCGAGGGCGGCAGTGGCCGCGGCGTGGAGCTGAGGACGCCCGGGCGGTGCCTCCAGGAGGTTGCACACAACCGCACCGGCAAGCGTTGCGGCATGTTTCCACACGCGGCCATCCCGAACGGCGATGGTGGTGTGCCGGACGCCCAGTGCGGCCAGTCCCTGCTTGAACAGACGAACCTGGTCGAGGACGTCGGCGGTCGACGGATCGTCCTCAATGTCCACTGCGGTATGGACCACCGCCACGCGCAGCATGCTCACAGCCGCCACGACAACCAGAGCCCGAACCCCGGAACCCCGAAGACCCGGCCGACAGCTGACAGCTCACACCTGACAGTCCCCGATCCGCTGTGATGACGGCCGGGACACGCGCGGCCGGCCGACGCAAAGGTCTGGCGTCGCGATGGCACAAACTGCCGGCTAGCGGCCATCGGCTGTCGGCTCACAGACCGTACCTCGAACGTGCGGAATCAATAATCGACCCGATCAGCTCCTGGTACGAGGTCCCGCCGAGACGCGCCATGATCGGGAGGTCCGACCGGACGTGGTTGATCCCGGGCAGTGGGTTCACCTCGAGGAAGTTCAGACGACCCGTCGCGTCGCACCGCAGGTCCACCCGTGCGGCGTCCCGGCATCCGAGCGCGCGGAAGACAGCGAGTGCAACGTCGTGCGCTTGCTCCGCGAGTGGCTCGCCGCTCACCAGGCGATAGGCGACCCGGTCCTGGTACTCCTCCTTGTTGAGGGCGGTGTAGGCGAGCGTCTCAGCCCGGTCGGTGAACGAGACCTCCATGACACCGAAGACGCGCGCAGTGGAATCGTGCCCGACGATCCCGACCGTCACCTCGCGTCCGGGCAGAAACGCCTCCACGAGCACCGGCTGCCTGAACTGCCCGAGCAGCGTCCTGCAGGCGGAGGCGAGGTCCCGGCGCTCACGCACCAGCGACCGGCCGGTAACCCCCTTGGAGCTTCCCTCCGCGACCGGCTTGAGGAAGAACGGTGCGGGGAGTTGGACGGATACCGCTTCGTCCGGCGAGCTCACGACGGAGAACGGGGCGGTTGCCAATCCGTGGTCACGCACAATCCTCTTGGCCACCGCCTTGTCGAGCGTGATGGCACAGGTCAGGGGGTCGGCAAAGGTGTACGGCTGGTCGAAGAGCTCGCACAATGCCGGGACCTGGGCCTCGCGCGAGCGCCCCCACACGCCCTCGCAGATGTTGAACAGCAGCTTCCACCGCTCGCCTTCGACGAAGCGGCGGGCGAGCTCGCGGCCGCGCCCGATACGCTCGGTCGAATGGCCGAGCCCGGCCATCGCAGCTTCGAGCCCTGCGACGGTCTCCTCGCTGTCGAACTCGAGCACGTCCTCGGGCGAGAACCCTTCCCTGAGATAGTCGTCCTTCAGGTCGTAACAGAGCCCGATCGAGAGCCCCATGCTCCTAGGGGTGCTCCGCCGGGTCCACGTAGGAGTAGGTGAACCCCTCCCAGTTGCGCAGCGCCACCTGACCGTTCTCGTACGACAGGATGGTCTCTGCCTGGAGCGGCACCTTTCCGCCTCCTCCGGGCGCGTCGATCACATACGTCGGGACCGCATACCCGGTAGTGTGCCCGCGCAGCCCGGAGATGAGCTCGATCCCCCTGTGCACGCTGGTGCGGAGGTGGCCGGTTCCGACCACGGGGTCGCACTGGTACAGGTAGTACGGCCGGACGCGGATCCTGAGCAGCGCGTGGAAGAGGTCCTTCAGGGTTTGCACGTCGTCGTTGATGCCCTTCAGCAGGACGGTCTGTGCCCCGAGCGGAATGCCGCCGTCGGCCAGCATGTCACACGCGTTCGCCACCTCGGGCGTGACCTCCCGTGCGTGGCAGAAGTGCAGCGACAGCCAGACCCGGTTGTTGCGAAGCACCCTGACCAGCTCCTGCGTGATGCGTTGCGGGAGGAACGAGGGCACGCGTGACCCGATGCGCACGAACTCGATGTGCGGGATCGCGCGGATCCGGCCGAGGATCTCGTCGAGACGGTCCTCGGACATCAGCAGCGGGTCGCCGCCCGAGAGCAGGACGTCGCGCACCTCGGTGTGCTCCTCCAGGTACGAGATCACTGCATCGACCCGTCGCGGAAGGGCGTCGAGTTCCCCCTGGTTGACGAGGCGCGAGCGGGTGCAGTAGCGGCAGTAGGCGGCGCAGGTGTCGAGCGCCAGCAGCAGCACCCTGTCCGGGTAGCGGTGAACCAGGCCCGGCACCGGCGAGTCGTGGTCCTCGCCGCACGGGTCCGTCATGTCACCCGGCCCCACGAGCAGCTCCTCCTCGCGGGGGACGACCTGCCGGCGGATCGGGCAGTTCGGGTCGTCGGGGTCGATGAGCTCGGCGAAGTGTGGCGTCACCGCCACCGCGAACTTCTCCTGCGTCATCGCAAGGCCCCGCCGCTCGGATGCGGTGAGGCGGAGCAGCTTCTCGAACTGCTCCGGTTTGATGAAGCGATGGCGCATGTGCCATCGCCAGTCGTTCCAGCGCGCGGGGTCGAAGGACTCGCCGAAGATCCGGCAGATCTCCTCACGCCGCGCGCTGGCTATCAATGGGTCCGCGGGAACCGTGTTCTCTCTCATGATCTCCTACCTCCGAAACGGGAGGTGTCACACCCTTCTTTGGTCAGGGTCTGGGCAAAAAGGGACTCAGACTCTCTCTGCTCTCTTGCTCTATGGACCACCCGGAGCCGGCCCGGCGGAAAGGCCCTCGAGGGGCACGGGAGCATGGCTCTCGTCCCCTTAGGCTCGAGTCCCGCCAGAGCTCCGCCGCAGAGCCGGGAGTGAGCCCGACGCTACCGTGGCGTGCGTGGTCGTGGTGGGAAAAGCAACCGCGGCCGCTTTTGGGGATACTCTCCCTGCGACCGCGGAAAAACGCTTCGCGCGGTTGGTACTACTTGGAGGCTGATCAGGCGAGACGACCGTGTCCATACTCATCTAAAAGATAAGGCACAAATCCATGTTGTCAAGGGGGTGCGCGGGCGGCGCGCCCCGTAGACGCCTCACTGCATCCGAAGCGCAAGGCACCCGGAGGCGAGCATGAGCACATGCGCCACAGGTCGAGGCTCCGACGTGCGCATTTCTCGACCGGGAGCGCGGCCCCCCACCAGGCATCCGACGTCGTTGGCGAGCACCGCAGGCTGTCCGCCCACGAAATGGACCACCAGGCCAAGCGGTACGGCCGCAGAGTCCTCGACGCACGTCGGAGTTCGCGTCACCTATGTGCAGGAGCCTCCGAAACGGACTCGGGCTGCGACCACCCTGAATCCTAAGGCGTCGCCACTCTCGTGCCCGTGCCGCTGCGTCGGCGCTTTCCCCGTCGCACCAGCCATGGCATCCTGAACGGGTGTTCCCGCACGAAACCCTGCTCTTTTCCGGCGACCGGATCGTGGCGATCGACAAGCCTGCCGGCGTCAGCCTGGCGACCCGCCGCAGAGAGCCGGGTGCAGCGGTCGCGCGTCTGCTGGCGACGCTGCCGCCAGCCGTCCGCGCCGAGAATGGGCTCGCGTCCGATGCGCTCTTCCTCGTTCACCGGCTCGATGTCGGAACGTCCGGGGTGGTGGTGCTGGCGCGCGATCGCGAAACCCACCGGGAGCTCGTCCGGGTCTTCTCGGAGCGACGCGCCGAGAAGACCTACCTTGCGCTCGCGTGGGGCCATCCGCGTCCTCCGGAAGGGCGATGGGCGTGGCCGCTAGGTCCCGACCGCCGGGATCGCAGGCGCATGACTGTCTGCGAGGACGGGCGGGCGGCCGTCACCGACTACATTGTCTGGGACCGGGCTCCCCACGTCTCGCTAGTCCGGCTCGCTCCGGCGACGGGCCGTACCCACCAGCTCCGCGTGCACCTTGCGCACGCGGGCCACCCCGTCGTGGGGGACGATCTCTACGGCGGCCCGCGCCACCGAGCCGTCCGAGACGCCGAACTGCGCCGTCTCCTGAATCCCGGGCGTCCTCTCCTGCATGCGTGGCGCATGCACTTGCCCCAGACCGACGCTGGCCCCGAGTTGATCCTCACAGCGCCGATTCCTATCGACCTCGCGTCGGCTCTCGCGGCTCTGGGCATTCCGCTCCCGTCTTGGGATTAGCTCATCGGCGGTTCGAACATCACGATCGGCGCTAGAATGCCGGCGCTGGAGGACATGGACATGATCGACCAGATCCGGAAGCAACTCGGCGACAAGGCGTCTCTGCTCGACTATACCTGTCAAGGAATCCCGAAGTTGATGCTGCACCTGCCCGGACCCGATTTCGTGGACCGGGTGGTCGTCCCGACCGACCGTCCGATCAACGTCCTGAGGAGTCTCGCATCGATGTTCAAGTCGGGGCGCCTGGCCGGCACGGGATACCTTTCGATCCTCCCGGTGGACCAGGGCATCGAGCACTCCGGCGCCGCTTCGTTCGCTCCCAACCCTGCTTACTTCGACCCCGAAAACATCGTGAGGCTCGCGATCGAGGGCGGCTGCAACGCCGTGGCATCCACGCTCGGCGCCCTCGGTTCGGTGGCGCGCAGATACGCGCCCAGGATCCCGTTCATCCTCAAGATCAACCACAACGAGACGCTCACCTATCCGCTCACGTACGACCAGACGCTGTACGCGAACGTCGACCAGGCGTTCGACCTGGGTGCCGCCGGCGTCGGCGCGACGGTCTACTTTGGATCGGCCGAATCGCGCCGACAGATCCAGGAGGTCTCCGAGGCATTCGCGCACGCTCATGAACTCGGTATGTTCACCGTGCTGTGGTGCTACCTGCGCAACTCCGCGTTCAAGAAGGACGGCGTGGACTACGGCGTGGCGGCGGATCTCACCGGTCAGGCCAACCACATCGGCGTCACGATCGAGGCCGATATCATCAAGCAGAAGGCACCCGAGTCCAACAATGGGTACGGTGCGATCAAGTTCGGTTACACCAACCCGCTCGTGTACGACAAGCTCTGTGCCGGCGACAACCCCATCGAGTGGACGCGGTGGCAGGTAGCCAACTGCTTCATGGGTCGCTCACCGCTGATCAACTCCGGCGGCGCTTCCGGCAAGAACGACCTCGCGCAGGCCGTCCTCACTGCGGTCGTCAACAAGCGGGCGGGAGGCTCCGGCATGATCTCGGGCCGCAAGGCATTCCAGAAGCCAATGGAGCAGGGCGTGGAACTGCTGCACGCGATCCAGGACGTCTATCTCTGCAAGGATGTCACAGTCGCGTAGCGACGGAGAGAGGTAAAAGGGGAGACGGAAGAAGAAGACCGGACGACGAAGAGGCGGCCGCGTCCCGGTCGCTGTCGTTCCTCTTCCTTCTTCCCTTTTCTTTCTTCCCGGATGGGACGCGCGGGCGCGGTTGTGCTAGTTTTCACGCACCGTCGCCGGTTGTAGTACCGGTGCACCGGCAAGGAGGAGGGCCCTCATGCTGCGCAAGCCCGTCGTGCTCATCACAGGAGCGAGCGGAGAGATCGGCCACGGTCTCATTACGTCGTTGTCGACCGACAAGGATCGACCCATCATCACGCTCGACGTCAAGTCGCTCGACCCGGAGCTCGCAAAGCTCGTGCAGCAGGAGTTCATCGGGTCGATTCTCGACAGCAACCTCCTCGAACGGATCCTCTCGGAATACGAGGTGGACACGGTGTTCCACCTGGCGGCACTGCTCTCCACCCGCAGCGAGTTCACCCCAATGACCGCTCACCAGGTGAACGTCGAGGGGACGATGAGCCTCCTCGAGTTCGCCCAGAAACAGGGCGAGTCTCACGGACGGCCCGTGACCTTCCTCTACCCTTCGTCGATCGCCGCCTACGGGCTGCCGGACGTCGACACCAAGGCGCGCGTCGGCAAAGTGACCGAGAATGAGTGGACCAAGCCGACCACGATGTACGGTTGCAACAAGCTCTACTGCGAGCACATGGGCCGCTACTACGCGAAGCGATACAAGCAGCTCGCCGCCGAGCCACTCGCCGGCAAGGTGGATTTCCGCTCGCTGCGCTTTCCGGGACTGATCTCAGCCGTCACCGTCCCCTCCGGCGGGACCTCCGACTATGCACCAGAGATGATCCACGCCGCGGCCGAGGGTAAGCCATACGCGTGCTTCGTGCGGCCCGACACGCGTATTCCGTTCATGGCGATGCCCGATGGGGTCGACGCGCTCCTGCTACTGGCGGCAGCGCAGAAAGGCAGCCTCAACCATACCGTGTACAACGTCGGTGCGTTCAGCCCTTCCGCGGAGGAGATCCGGCAGATCGTCCTGCAGGCATTCCTAGGCGCTCAAATCACCTACAAGGTGGACGAGAAGCGTCAGGGAATCGTGGACACTTGGCCGGCCGACGTCGACGATTCGGCGGCGCGCAACGACTGGGGGTACGCCCCACGTTACGACCTCGAGCGAGCCTTTTCGGAGTACCTCATCCCGATGATCAGGCAGCGGTACCAGAAGTGACCCCCCGAAAGGCCCCTGTTCAGCCGACTACCGAAGGGGCGTGAGGTTCCAGATCTCGCGGGCGTATTCGCGGATCGCACGGTCCGACGAGAAGTACCCCATCGATGCCACGTTCCGGATCGCCTTAGCCGCCCAGGCGCGGCGATCGGTGAACAGATCGCCGGCCCGCGCCTGTGTGTCCACGTAGGAGCGAAAGTCGGCCACATGCATGAACTGGTCACCGTGCTCCATCAGCCCGGACCAGATCGCCCGCAACGCCGGTCCGTCGCCGTCGGCGAAGACACCGTCACGCAGCGTCTCGAGGACATCAGCGAGCTCAGGGTCGGTTCGGACGTAGTCCCACGGGTTGTAATGTCCGGGACCCCTCATCGCCGCGACCTGTTCGGCGGCGTGACCGAAGATGAAGATGTTCTCGTCGCCCACGGCGTCCCTGATTTCGATGTTCGCGCCGTCGAGCGTCCCGATCGTGAGCGCACCGTTGAGGGCGAGTTTCATGTTCCCGGTTCCGGAAGCTTCCATCCCGGCGGTCGAGATCTGTTCCGAGAGGTCCGCAGCAGGAATGACAAGGCTTGCGATGGTCACCCTGTAGTCGGGGATGAAGACGACCTTCAGCTTCCCGTTCATCTCCTTGTCCGCGTTGACCCTCTCCGCGATTCCGTTGATGAGGCGGATCACGAGCTTCGCCATGCGGTAGGCCGGCGCAGCCTTGGCGCCGAAGATGAACGTGCGTGGCGTGAAGGCGGCGCCCGGGTGCGTCTTGATCCGCCGGTATAGCGCGATGATATGCATGGCGTTGAGCAACTGCCGCTTGTACTCGTGCATCCGCTTTACTTGTACGTCGTACATCGAGTCGGGGTCGACCACCACCCCGCAGAGATAATTCACCGTAGCCGCAAGAGCCACCTTGTTTGCGTACTTGATGGCAAGAAACTCGTCCTGGAATTCCGGGTCGTCGGCGTACTGCCGAAGCTCGATGAGACGGTCGAGATCCCGCACCCAGCCGTCGCCGATCCGAGCAGAGATCGCACCCGCGAGGTGCGGGTTGCACGCCAGGAGCCATCGCCGCGGTGTGATGCCGTTCGTGATCGAGATGAACTTCTCGGGCCACATCTCCGCAAAGTCAGGAAACACCTGCCTCTTGAGCAGGTCGGTGTGAAGGCGCGCAACGCCGTTGACGCGGTGGCAGCCGACAATCGCCAGGTGCGCCATCCGGAACCGGCGGTCTCCGTCCTCGTACACGAGCGAGATCCGGCGCAGGCGTTCGCGGTCCCCGGGTTCGAGCGTCTCCACTTGGTCGAGAAAGCGCTTGTTGATGTCGAAGATGATCTCGACGTGGCGCGGTATCAGGCGCTGCATCAGCGCGACCGGCCAGGTTTCCAGCGCCTCGGCAAGCACCGTGTGCTGGGTGTAGGCGCACGTCCCGTGGGTGATCGCCCACGCCCGCTCCCAGGGCAGTCCTTCCTCGTCAACCAGCACACGCATCAGTTCCGAGATCGTGAGGGCCGGATGTGTGTCGTTGAGCTGGATCGCGACCTTCTCGGGGAAGAGGTCCCAGGCCGCGCCGTGGCGCTCGCGGAACCGGCGTACGATGTCGGCCACGGAGCACGCCACCAGGAAGTACTCCTGCGTGAGGCGCAGTTCGCGTCCGGCTTCGGCCTCATCGGACGGGTAGAGCACCTTGGTGACGGCCTCGGCCTTTTCGCGACCAGCCACGGCGCTCAGGAAGTTGCCTTTGGAGAAGGTGTCGAAGTCGAAGGAATCGGGAGCCTCGGCCTTCCAGAGCCTCAACGTCGAGACGGTTGTCGTGTCGAAGCCAGCGACGAGCACGTCGTAAGGGACGCCGTAGAGCACGTGTGATCCCGTCCACAACGGACGACGGTTCCCGTCGCCGCCTTTCGCTTCGATGGTCCCCCCGAGTCGGACCGTCACGGTCAGGTCCGGGCGGGCGATCTCCCACGAGTAGCCGCCTTTCAACCACGTGTCGGGGCGTTCGCGCTGCCAGCCTGCAACGAATTCCTGCCGGAAGATCCCGAAGTCGTAGCGCAGCCCGTAGCCGAAAGCAGGGTAGTCGAGCGTCGCGAGCGAATCGAGAAAGCAGGCCGCGAGGCGCCCCAGGCCTCCGTTCCCAAGACCCGGGTCGGGTTCCTCCTGCACCAGCCGGTCGAGGTCGAGCCCGAGTTCGGCCATTGCCTGGCTCGCAACGTCTCGAAGTCCAGTCGCGATCAGGTTGTTGTCCACCAGCCGCCCCAGGAGGTACTCGAGTGACAAGTAGTGGACGGTCTTCGGGTCCTGGCTGCTCATAGCACGATGTGTAGCAATAGCGCTGTCGATCAGGGACTCGCGGATTGTCAGCTGGAGTGCGGCCAGGTGATCGGCCGGCGTGGCCTCCGTGACTTCGAGACCCCGCAAGTACCTCAGGTAGTAGACGAACCGCTCACGAAAGGCCTGCGGGGAAACTGCATGGCCGGGAAACGTCGTCGACAACACCACCCTCCTTACATCGGGAGCGACACGGCAGGGGTTCGGGCAGCCGCGCCCAGCGCATTGTAGCGCACAGCAAAGGCGGCGCCGTGTTGCCGCGCGGCGCGGCCTGAACGTGCCGGTGGCTCTCTATCGCTCCTGCCTGTCGGTCACACCTGCGGCGCCGGGACCGCGCGGGTCGGCCACCGCCTCCAGCACCCCGCCCTCCTTGCGCCGGACGGCGTGCACCTCGCCGATGCCTTCGGCCTGCCGCAAAAGATGCCCTCGCCGGATGAGGTCCGCGCGCACCGGCTCGGAGAGAGCACCCTCCTCCGCCACGAGAACGTCCGGGAACCACTGGTGGTGAACCCTCGGCCGGTCGACCGCCGCTCGGAGCGTTTCTCCATCCACGATCACGTTCAGGAGGACCTGGGCGGTGGCGGTCGGGATCTGCGATCCGCCGGGCGAACCGAGGACCAGAACCTCGCCGGCGCGCCAGGCAACCGTCGGCGTCATCGACGAGAGCATCCGTTTGCCCGGTCCGACTGCATTGGCCTCGCCCTGCACCAGCCCGTACAGGTTGGACAAACCCGGAGCGGCTGCGAAGTCGTCCATCTCGTTGTTCAGGAGGATCCCGATCTCGGGCACGAGCAAGCCGCAACCGAAACTGCCGTTGAGCGTCGTCGTCAGGCTCGCCGCATCGCCCGCGCCGTCCACGACCGACAGGTGCGTCGTCTCGCGCGACTCGTGTGCTCTCGGCGCGTGCCAGGGCCGCACGGTTTCGGACGCCGTTGCCCTCATGCCGTCGATCTCGGTGGCGCGACGGTCGAGCCAGCCGGGATCGAGAAGCTGTGCTGGGCCGGCAAGCGCTGTGGCTGGGTCGCCCAGAAGGAAGCGGTCCGCGAACGCTCGCCTCCACGTCTCCACCAGCAGGTGGATGCGGTCAACCGACCCGACGGGCCGGCGACTCCAACCAAGGCGCTCGAGCATGCCTGTCGTCTCGGCCAGGATGATCCCCCCCGACGAGGGCAGCGGCATGGAGGCGACGTTCCACCCGAATGCCGTGAACAGCACCGGCTCCCGCCACACCGGCTGGTACGCTGCCAGATCAGCCGCGGTGAGGATACCGCCGCGGGTTCGAGCGGCACGCTCGATCGCATCGGCGGCCGGGCCCGCACTGAGCGCTTTCGGCCCTCGAGCCGCATACGAGCGAAGCGTCGCGGCGAGGGCGGGCAGCTTCAGCATCGTTCCCGGCGGCGGCGCCTGTCCGGATGGGAGCCAGACCGCAGCGGTCTCGGAGAAGCGCGTCAGGAGAGGCTTCGCGGCCGCGATGCTCCGGCTCAGGCGAGGCGTCACCGCGAAGCCCTCTGCCGCGAGGCGAACGGCGGGGGCGACCACGTTGCGCCAAGGGAGAAAGCCGAAGCGACGGTGCAACTCGAACAGGCCCGCCGGCGAGCCGGGCACGCCGGCAGCAAGGGGACCCACGAGCGATCGCTCGGGATCGGGCTTACCGTCCGGTCCTAGGAACATCCCCGCTGTTGCGGCTGACGGCGCGGTCTCGCGAAAATCCAGAGCCACGACCCGGCCGCCGATTCGCACGACCGCGAACCCACCGCCGCCGAGGTTACCTGCCGTCGGGTGGACCACCGCGAGCGCGAGGGCCGTGGCCACGGCGGCGTCCACGGCATTCCCGCCAACCCGGAGGATGTCGAGTCCGACGGCCGTCGCTGCGGGAGCCGCAGACGCGACGGCTCCTGAGCCCCCGGCCCCGCTCGCAGAACAAACGTCGATGCCGGCGGACAGGAAGAGCAATGTCGTGATGGCCGCCACGGCGATCGCCCCGCGGACAACGGAACCGGGGCGCTTGCACCACGTTGCCCTCGGTCGCCTGAGCACGTCCATGGCACAACTCTCCTTCAGCGCCACGTCATCTCCCACAGGCATCCTACGCTTTCAACCAGCCTACTGGGAACGTGGTCTGCAGCGATTTCGCAGCGGCTACCAGCTCTTTTGCGGCGGCAATATGGGGAAAGAGGGCCATTGCACTCCCCTTTGCGAGTTCCAGTCGACCGCTCATCACGGCCACCACCGGGTCGAGCGAGCCGCTCAGCAGCTCAGTCCATGTGGACGCGTGCGCAGTGAGCACGTAGCGCGCCGCCTGCATCTCTGCCTCGGCTACCGCCCGGGAGGCGCGACAGTTGCCGTGCCAGAGATCGAGGAACACGGCCCGTTGCTTGATGCCGCGCTCCGGCTCGGCGCGCACAGCCACTACCACCGCCCCTTCCCATGACGCGGCGGCGGTACGGTAGCTTTCGCTGCTGTTGAGGGCGTCGCGCCACGCGCTGGCCCAGGCTTCGGTGAGGATCTCGGTCGCCACGGCTCTCTCCTTTTGCGCTCAACACAGGACCCGATTCGAAATGAGCATAGTCAGGGGCGTGTTCCGCTGGCAAGATGGTATGAGCGGTCTTCGTTCTCGTAGCGGTCGTCGTCTGCCACATCGGCGTGCTGGTGTGCCTTACAGTGGCGTGGCGCAACACCCGGGCCTCGCCTCGACAGACACTGGCCGAGCTCGGTTTCCCGTCTTCCGAGGCGTCGGTTCCAACGGATAAGGAGAGGCGTCTCCCTGGGTGGCGGGCTCCCGCAGACGAAGGCCGCCGGCCGGCCCGTGGTGCTCGTCCACGGCGAGGAAGACCGCACCGTCCCGGTCGAGCACCTTGAGAGCCTCCAGTGTGTGGCGCTCGGACGTGGCCAGGCGTGGCGCATCCCCGGCCGCGGCCACTCCGATTGCCACCTCGAACCCGGATTCGCGGCTCGGATTCGGAGGTTCCTCACCGATTCCCTGGACTGGCAGGAGAGCAAGGACAGCAAGGCCGGAGCTGCCTAGCTCCGGCCTTGTCCCTTTACCCGAGCATGGCCAGATCAGCTGCAGCCGTGAACCGTCCCACAGTTGCCGCACTTGTAGCAGGCACCCGCCCGGACCATCATCATGCCGCAGGTCGGACATGGTGGTGCGTCCGCCTGGTTGACGAACAGGTGCGAGATCTCGCCGCTCTCGAGGCCCGGCAGCGCCTGCTGCCGTGGGCCAGGCAGTGCGGCCTGTGGCTTGTCCTCGCCCGCAGCGACCGGCTGCACGCCAACGGCCGCCTGATCCTCCGGAGCCAGGAACTTCGATGCCAGCCACCGGAAGATGTAGTCAATGATCGACTTCGCGTAGGGAATCTGGGGGTTGTTGGTCCAACCCGCCGGCTCAAAGCGCACGTGTGAGAACTTGTTGACGAGAAACTCGAGCGGGACGCCGTACTGGAGCGTCAGCGAGATCGCGGTTGCGAAGGCGTCCATCACTCCGGAGAGCGTGGAACCCTCCTTGGCCATCGTGATGAACAGCTCGCCGGGCTTCCTGTCCTCGTACAGGCCGACGGTGACGTACCCTTCTTGCCCTTCGACCGAGAACTTGTGGGTGATTGCGACGCGCTCGTCGGGCAGCTTCCGCCGCACCGGCTGGAACGCCGAAACTGCGACCTTCTCGCCAGCCGCTGCGAGCGGTTGCGAGCCCTTGCAGTTGTCGCGGTACACAGCGGCCGACTTGAGGCCGAGTTTCCACCCCTCGACGTAGAGCTTCTCGATCTCTTCCGGTCCGGTCTCTTCGGGAACATTGACAGTCTTCGAGATCGCGCCCGACAGGAACGGTTGTGCCGCACCCATCATTCTCAGGTGGCCGAGTGGCGAGATGAAGCGGGACCCTGACACCGCCTTGAAGGCGCAGTCGAACACAGGGAGGTGCTCGTCCTTCAGGCCAGGTGCGCCCTCGATGGTCCCTGTGGTCTCGAGGTGCCTGAGGATCACGGTGCGGTTGGGTTCGTCGTAGCCGAGTTTGGCGAGGGCGCGCGGCACCGTCTGGTTCACAATCTTGATCGTGCCGCCGCCCACGAGGCGCTTGATCTTCACGAGGGCAAGGTCCGGCTCGATCCCGGTGGTGTCGCAGTCCATCATGAAGCCGATCGTACCGGTCGGTGCGAGCACGGTCACCTGCGAGTTGCGGTACCCGAATGCCCTGCCGTGCTCGAGCGCCGAGTCCCACACCTCGGTAGCCGACTTCCGCAGATCCGGCGTCACGCCGCGGGTGGGAATGCGGTGGGCCGCGTCGCGGTGCATTGCGATCACCTCGAGCATCGACTCGCGGTTGACCGGGTAGCCGGGGAAGGGACCCATGGCCTCCGCGATGCGCGCTGACGCGAGGTAGGCCTCACCGCACATCAACGCGGTGATCGCCCCGGCGTACGCCCTTCCCTCTGCGGAGTCGTAGGGCAGCCCGTCGGACATCAGCAGCGCGCCGAGGTTGGCGTAGCCGAGGCCGAGCGGGCGAAACTCATGCGAGTTGGCGGCGATCCTCGGCGTCGGGTAGTGGGCGAAGTCGACCAGGATCTCCTGCGCCAGTATCATCACGTCCACTGCATGACGGAAGGCCTCGGTGAGGAAGGTCCCTTTCTCGTCGACGAACCGCATCAGGTTGAGCGACGCGAGATTGCAGGCCGTGTCGTCGAGGAACATGTACTCCGAGCATGGATTGCTGGCATTGATGCGGGCGGTGTTCTTGCAGGTGTGCCACCGGTTGATCGTGGTGTCGTACTGGATCCCGGGGTCGCCGCACACCCAGGTCGCTTCCGCAATCGTGTGCATCAACTCACGCGCACGGAAACGCCCCGCGACCTCCCCAGAGGTCACGGCCCGCGTCTCCCACCACCCGTCGTCCTCGACTGCCCGCATGAACTCTTCGGTCACGCGGACCGAGTGATTGGCGTTCTGGTATTGGATCGACTCGTACGCGCTGCCTTCCTGATCGAACCCCGCGGGGTATCCGGCCGAGATCAGGACATGGGCTTTCTTCTCCTCCTCGGCCTTGCAGCGGATGAAGTGCTCAATATCGGGGTGCTCAACGTTGAGGATCACCATCTTCGCAGCCCGACGGGTCTTCCCACCGGACTTGATCACACCGGCGAATGAGTCGAACCCGCGCATGAACGAGACCGGACCGGACGCGGTTCCGCCTCCGGCCAACGGCTCACGCGAGGAGCGCAACGCCGAGAGGTTGGAGCCCGTGCCCGAGCCGTACTTGAAGAGCATCGCCTCGGTCTTCGCGAGATCGAGGATCGACTCCATCGAGTCTTTCACGGAGTTGATGAAGCAGGCGGAGCACTGCGGGTTGGGCTCGATGCCGACGTTGAACCACACCGGCGAATTGAACGACACCATCTGGTTCAACAGAAGGTAGGTGAGTTCGTCCTCGAAGGCGCGTTCCGATTCAACGTCCGCAAAGTAGCGGCCCGTGTGACCCCACTCGACGACTGTGTGAACAACGCGGCCGATCAACTGCCGGACGGAGTTCTCCCGCTCAGGCGTGCCTATGTGTCCGTGAAAGTACTTCTGGGCGACGATATTGGTCGCGGTCTGCGACCAGAATTCGGGAACCTCGACGTCAGTCTGCTCGAAGACCACAGCACCGTCGCTCCCGGTAATCCTCGCGGTCCGGCGCTCCCACCGCACCATGTCAAAGGGATAGTGCTCCCCATTTGTGAACAACCGTCGTACGGAAACGCCCTGGGCATCCGGCCGGCGAGAAGCCGCGACGGCAAGTGATGAAGGTTCCGCGGACATCCCAGATCCCCCTTCCCTAGAGTTCAAGTACTACTTGAACTTTGCTCTGCGAATCTAGGGCGGCCTGGAGGGCTTGTCAAGGGGCCACCGCAAGATCTTGGGTCCCCAACGGCGATCCACCACCATATCTTGTGCTTAGCGTGATTCGAGGCCGAGCTGACGGAACCGATCCGACGGAAATTCGATCTCAATCCGCTGGACCGGTTCCGATCGGAGGCGCGTACCTTTCCCGGCGGCAAAAGTCAACCCCCGGCGACGGACGGTGCGGGCGGCCGATCCCCAGCGACCAACCACATCCGCGGTCAGTAACCGCGGGGGGTTCGCCGAAATGGAGAGAATGCAATCTGGGCGCGGTTCCCCGCGCCCAGAGGTCAACTCAAGCCGGAAACCGGAGGCCTACTTGGCTACCTTTTCCTTGAGGGTCTTCCCGACCTTGAAAGCCGGGTACGCTCGAGAGGGGATCCTGATCGTCGCGCCCGTGGCCGGGTTGCGGCCCGACCGAGCCGAGCGCTTGCGGACGGAAAAACCGCCGAAGCCGGGCAGCGTGACCTTGCGGCCGGCGCCCAGTTCGATCGCGATGAGGCCCTTGTTGGCGTTGAAGATCGCGTCTACGGCCTCGGCCGCCTTGGCCTGGGTGAGACCCGTCTTCTTCGCGAGCTTGGTGATCAACTCGGTCTTGTTCATCGTTCCTCCTTGCTCCATCGGCCTACTTGGCCAGCTTCTCCTTCAGTGTTTTGCCTGCCTTGAACGTGACGTACTTGCGGGCCGAGATGGTGATCGTCTTCCCAGTGGCCGGGTTGCGGCCCTGCCGCGACGACCGCTTCCGCGTCGCGTACGTGCCGAAGCCGGGGACTGTGACCTTGCGCCCGGCCACCAGCTCAACCGCGACAATGCCCTTGTGTGCGTTGAAGATCGCGTCCACGACATCCGCCGCCTTGGCGTGCGTCAGGCCAACCTTCTTCGCCAGTTTCACGGCAATCTCTGACTTGTTCATTCCCCGTCCTCCTTTGTGGGTCGGTTCCTACGCTATTATTCGGACCATGACTCGAGTTTGTCAAGAGCCCTGCGGCCTTTTCGCCCTCTTGGTCGCCGTTTCGCTCGCTCCGGCCGTGATGTTTGGCAGCGAGCCCCCAACGCGGCCCGTTCCCACAGGCATTTCCGCACACCTCATCCCCTGGACGCCTAGGTCCTTCGCGGATATCGCCCTCGAAGACCCCGACCTGGCGTCGTGCTACCTGCTATCACCAGGGTTGTGGTCGAGCGCGGCACCGCCGAAGCAACTCGACGAGGCAGTCCTCGGATCTTCGCTCGCCACGCAACTACGAGGGCTCGTGGACCCTGAACCGTTGCCGCTGATGTCGATCACGATCGGCACGACCGACGGCACGGCGGTCGACACGGTGGTCCACGGTTCCGCAGCAGTGGTGCTCGTGCCCAAGGCCGAGACACCGGGTCCGGCAGAGGTGGCACGAAACCTCGCGCCCGCCATCCTCGCTGCGAATATCCGCCCGGCCACCCCTGACTTACGTTGCGCCGAGCCGCTGTTGGCTGTGGCTGAGGCTCTCGTGGATTCGGGTTCCCTCGCCCTCGCGGCGCTGCCCCCGACGCTGCGTCCTGTGCGCGATTGGCTGGAGTTCAAGGACGCCGTACCAACGCTGACTGCTTTTGCCACCGATGCCCTCGACCCTGCAACGCACTGGCAAAGCCGGCGCGCAAGCATGGCCGGGCTGCGACAAGTCGGAGGTGCGAACCCACAGCTTGCAGCGGCAACCGCCCTTCTGGTCGAGGCTTTCGGCAACGCTGCTCTCGCCCGGCAGCGTCCTTTCGATTTCCTTCTCGCCTGGCAGAAAGGGAACGGAAAGGAATACCCCCCGATGCCACGCGTCCTCCGGAACGCGCTCGCCAAGCCGCTGGAAGCGGGGCTTCCCAAGGAGAAGGAGAAGACTGACCGTGAGGAGGTGGACCGAGACGCACGGGCGCGCCTCGTCGGAAGCGGTGCCGTGACTCTGGCCGATGTCGCATTCACTTCCGGCCTGCCCATTCGGCTCGAGGTCGCCGCCCGTCTTCGGGCCAAGGGCGAACCCGGCCTGTGCGAATGGCTGACCTCCGGCCAGCTGCCGAGAATGCGCACGGGTTGCCGAGGTGACGGAGAGGAGGGCGGGCTGGTCTTCGCGCGCCCTCGGAGCGGTGGATTCGAGATCGTATGGAAACCCCCGAGCGGCGACGAGGGAGTGCTCGTCGTTTGGCCTCGTTGGGTGCTCTTTCCGGTTGTCGCCCCAACCACAGGGGAGCTGTGGCTCATTGATTCCCTCGGCGTCTGGCGCGTTGCCCTCAATGCCCGCACCGCGCCGCACATCGCCGCTGCCGGGTCGTTCCGCCACCTGGCGGTTGCGCCAGACGGCGCCGCCGCCGCGTGCGCTCGCTGGCCCGGGGGAGAGGTGGTTGCCATCCAGGCCTCCGGAGTGCGCGAGCTCGCCGTGAACGGCCGCGGCGGCGTCGTCTGGCTCGATATCGACATGCTGGTGGCCAGTGACGGTGAGAGTCTCTCGCTCGCGTCCCTGCAGGGCGAAACCAGACCGGGGATCTTCGCGCTTCCGTGCTGTCGCGGTTTGATCTCGACTTCCGGCGGCCTCGTCGCCGGCGTGAGCCCACCGTGTAACGCGGGCCTCGTGCGGGTCGCGCTCACGGAGCGCGTGGCAACACCGCTGCTCAGGCTCCCGGACGCTCCGCTCGGCATGGTGCCCATCCCGGGGGGAGGCATCGCGCTCGGACTGGCTGAGGGGCTGATGCTGTGGCGAGGCGAGGGCACGGCCGAACGGATCGGGTCTGGGCTGACGCCGGGGCCCGGTTAGCCGTCCTGGGTTTCGACGAGCTCCTTGCAGAGCTTGACGAATGAGGAGTACCGCCGCGACGAGAGCTTGCCTGCCTGAACCGATGCCTGCACCGCACAGCCCGCTT
This sequence comes from Acidobacteriota bacterium, assembly GCA_003158745.1. Classification (GTDB taxonomy): domain Bacteria; phylum Acidobacteriota; class Thermoanaerobaculia; order Thermoanaerobaculales; family Thermoanaerobaculaceae; genus RBG-13-68-16. Next base: position 41,442 of record PMLC01000087.1, on the reverse strand, counting down.
CGTTCGTGTGGGTGCAATCGGCGAAGTGACACTCGCTCCCGGCGCGGGCCACGTCTGGAAAGCACGCCTGCAGGCGGGAAGGCGTGAGGTCCCAGAAACCGAACTCACGGACCCCGGGGGTGTCGACGACGAATCCGGAGCCCGGAAGAGCGAGGAGCTGGGCCGTCGTGGTCGTGTGCCGCCCCTTTCCCGTCGCCTCAGAAATCGAGCCCTCCCGAAGCCGGTAACCGGGGTGAATCGCGTTGAGGAGCGCCGACTTGCCCACGCCGGAAGGGCCGCAGAACAGCGTTGTCTTGCCGGCGATCTTCCGGGTCAGCACGCCCACGCCCCGCGCCGTGCGCGCCGAAGCAAGGAGGATCTCGTAGCCGGCGTCCTGGTAGTCACCGATCCACGCGTCGATCCCCGCCGAACCCTGGTCGATCTTATTGAAGCAGATGAGTGGCTCGATGCCGGCGTGATGACACGCCACGAGGAGGCGATCGAGCAGCCTGGGATTGGGCTCAGGCGAGACCGCCGCCATCACCACGACAGCCATGTCGACGTTGGCCGCAATCACCCTTGCGCGCCGCTCTCCGGGCGATCGGCGGGTCAGCGTGGTCCGTCGAGGGCTCACCTCGGCAACCACGAGGTCCGGGGACTTGCCGTCGAGGAAAACACAATCGCCGACCACCAAGCGCCGATCTTCGACACCGTCCGACCACCGCAGTGCACGACGGAAAGGAACCACCAGAGGCTCGTCCCCCACCTGCACCCGAACGAGGGGGCCGAAGACTGCTGTCACCACGCCGACGGCGCGATCCGCCACGCGGGAGAGTATAGCCTACGGCGACATCGAAAACGGCAGCTGATACGCGAACGGCCCGCGCCCGACGACGAGCATCACGGACGAGCGAGTGTGCTCGCGGCCGACGATGCGGTTCACATCCTCGACGTTGCCGATGCGCTCGCCGTTCACCTGTAGCACCACGTCACCGGCAGCAAGGCCGGCCTCGTCTGCCCTGCTCCCTGGCACGACGCGAGTGATGACGACCTGCTTGGCACGTGTCGTGACCTTCACCCCCACGAAGCGGAGTAGAACCTGCTCGCCCAGATCGGCCGGCGGTCGGGTCGCCCGCAGCTCCACCACGCGGGATGAGCCACGCTCCGTCACCTCCAGCGTGACGCGGTCGCCGGGCGCAACCTGCGCGAGGAGCGTGGCGTAGTCGTCTCGCCCGGTGATCGGCCTGCCGTTGCCGGCCTGAAGCACGGCACCACGCGGAAGTCCTGCCGCTGCCGCCGGCGATTCAGGGTAGACGTCCGCGACCTCGACTCCCTCGTTTTCGCCGCGCACCTTGCGAGTCGTCTCGCCGCGCGCCTTGACGAAGATCCCGAGCCAGGCCGCCTGCACGTGTCCGTAGCGCAAGAGATCGTTCACCACCCTCCGGACCCTCTTGGCCGGGATTGCGAAGCCGATCCCTTGTGCGTCGCCAATGATCGCAGTGTTGATCCCGACAAGGCGCCCATCGAGGTCCACGAGCGCACCCCCGGAGTTGCCGGGGTTGATCGACGCGTCGGTCTGAAGAAAGTCGGTATACACGCGGCGCGTGCTCGGCGAGGTGACGGTGCGGTCACGCGCGGAAAGTACTCCGACCGTCACTGTGCTCTCGAGACCGAGCGGGTTGCCGATGGCGATCACGGTCTCGCCGATCATCGAGTCGTCCTGGTCCGCGAGCGGCAGGAACGGCCGGCCCTTCGCCGGCACGCGCAGCATCGCCAGGTCAGTGTCGGCGTCTGAGTCAATGACCTCCGCCTCCACACTCTTGCCATCCGCGAAGCGGACTTTGATCTCCGCCGCGCCCTCGATGACGTGCTCGTTGGTCACGATCACGCCATCGGGGGAGATCAACACCCCGCTGCCAAGAGACTGCGACGTGTACACCTCCGAACCGGGCGGCGCGAACTCGGGGAAGAGATCGTCGAAGAGCGACCGCCGGCGCAGGGTCACGACCTGTCGCGCCGTCAGGTTGACGACCGCCGGCCGGACCTTCTCCACGACCTGCACCACAGGTGTCCGCCGCATGCTCTGGGCAACCGACGGGGTGGTTACCAGGAGCACTACAGTCGCCGTGTAAAAACGCCTCACCTGTTCCTCCCAGCCCTCAGCGAAGGGCTCTCAGTAGCGTACAACGTCGGTCCCGATCTCGGCTTCCCCGCCTGACTGCCCGTCTCCCATCGACCTTGGAAACTCGACACTGCGAGCCTACTATTGAGATCGAGGTGTTGCCTGCCTCGGGGCCCTGGCGGTCGCCCCGTCCTTTGAGCAGGGCCGACTTGTCCCAGGAGGATCGGCAGTCATGGACGTTCCCGTTCAGCAGGTCATCCGGCCCACCACCGTCGCAGAGGCGCTCGCGGTGCTCGCGGGACGTCCCGACTCACGGCCGATCGCCGGAGGCACCGACCTGATGGTGCAGCTGCGAGACGGGCGCAAGCGCGTCTCGTGCGTGGTGGACCTCGGCGGTCTCGGCCTGGCCGGAATCCGGCAAATTGACGGCGGCGTCGAGATCGGCGCCTCGACGAGAATGGACTCCATCGCGGCCGACGACGGCGTTCGACGCCACTTCCCCGCACTGGCGGCCGCCGCGGGGACGGTCGGCGCGTGGCCGATCCAGTGTCGCGCGACCCTCGGCGGCAACCTCGCAAACGCCTCGCCGGCGGCCGACACCGCACCGGCGCTCCTGGTCGCAGAAGCCCTGTTGACAGTTGTCTCGGCCGCGGGAACGAGACGGCTTTCGGTCGTGGATTTCTTCCTCGGGCCGGGCCGGAGTGCACTGGCGCCCGGCGAGCTGCTGGTGTCGGTATTCCTTCCGCTCGTCCAGATCCCCCCGGACTGCCGCCTCGTGGAGCGGTTCGTCAAGACGGGACCACGGCTGGAACAGGTCATCTCGGTCGTGAGTCTCGCCGGGCGGGCGGCGGTTCGGACCGACGGCGCGCTCGAGTCGGTGAGGCTGGCGCTCGGGTCGGTGGCGCCCACGCCGGTGCGGGCGCAACGCGCGGAGACCGTGGTGACCGGACGGCGACCGGACCCAGTCGCGCGGCGGGAAGCCGTACAGGCGCTCCAGCACGACATCGCGCCGATCGACGACGTGCGGGCGCCGGCGAGGTATCGGCGCATCGCCGCCGCCGTGCTGCTCGACCGCTTTCTTCAAGAGGCCGCCCGTGTCTGAGCGCGTAGTCGTGAACCTGAAGCTCAACGGCGCGCGCCGCACCTTCGAGGTTGCGCCCGGGCGCCGGCTTCTCGACCTCCTCCGTGAGGATGCCGGCCTTACCGGGACCAAGGAAGGGTGCAGCGCCGGTGAGTGCGGTGCGTGCGTTGTGCTGCTCGACGGTGCTCCCGTCACCTCCTGTCTCGTCCTCGCCGCGTCTGCGGACGGCCACGAGGTCGTGACCGTGGAGGGGTTGCAGCAGTCAGGCTCGCTGCACCCGTTTCAGGAGGCGCTCGTGACGCATGGGGGCGTGCAGTGCGGGTTTTGCACGCCGGGCTTGGCCGTTACCGGCGCCGCGGCGCTCGCGCGTAGCCCGGGCGACGCCGAGGAACGCGCACGCCTGCTCGCCGGCAACCTCTGCCGCTGCACCGGGTATGTCAAGGTGCTCGAAGCTCTCGAGCGCGCGTCGAGCGAAGAGGCGGACCATGACACTCGGCGTGAGCGAGCGCACTTCGAGGAGGCCCCCGGCCACGACCCGCTTGGCGGTCACCACGAGAGACCCGATGCCAGGGCCAAGGTCTCGGGCAGCACGCGCTACGTGGCCGATCTCGCGGTGCCCGGGATGCTGCACGCGGCCGTGGCCGTGGCGCCGGTCGCGTCGGCTTGCGTCGTGGGCTTGAGCCTCGCCACGGCGCGTGCCATCGACGGTGTCGAAGCGGTGATCACGGCGGCCGACCTTCCCGGGAAGAATCTGGTCGGCGTGATCTTCGAGGACCAACCGCTGCTCGCCCTGGAGAGAGTCCGCATGGTCGGCGAGCGGCTGGCTCTGGTCGCCGCACGCTCCCCGGAGTCGGCGTGGGCCGCAGCGCATCTCGTGCATGCGGATCTCGAGCCCCTTCCGGCCGTGCACGACCCCATCCAGGCTCTCGCGCCCGACGCCCCGCGCGTCCACGACGCGGGCAACCTCATCCGCACGTTCCGCGTCGTACGAGGGCACACCGCCTGTGCCCGAGCCAGCGTGGTGGTCGAAGCCGAGTACCGCGTCGGTGGCCAGGAACACGCGTACCTCGAGCCCCAGGGCTGCCTCGCAATCCCGGAGGGACGGCAACACATCACGATCGTCGCCTCGTGTCAGTGCCCGTTCTACGTTCAGCAGGCGGTCGCCAGGGTGCTGGGGCTGTCGCTCGCCGCGGTGCGGGTGGAACAGGCGCCCACCGGCGGCGGCTTCGGCGGTAAGGAGGACTACCCCTCCGAGTTGGCTGCGTGCGCCGCGGTGCTCGCCTTTGCCACCGATCGGCCGGTTCGGTTCGTGCTCCCCCGTGAGTTGGATATGCAGGTCTCGTCAAAGCGCCACGCCATGGTCATTCGCCACCGGTGGGGCGCCGACCGCAACGGGCACTTGCGCTTCGCCGAGGTGGAGACCGTCCTCGACGCCGGAGCGTACATCGGCATCTCGACCGTGGTGGCGGAGCGAGCCAACGTCTCCTCGATCGGTCCGTACCACGTGCCCGCTGTTCGCGTCACCACGCGGGTGGCGTACACCAACAACCTCTTCGGAGGTGCGTTCCGCGGGTTCGGTGCACCGCAGGTGACATGGGCAGCCGAGGCCACGATGGACCGATTGGCGCGCGCCTGCGCCCTCGACCCCCTCGAGTTCCGGCGCCGCAACCTTCTGGACGACCGGCGCCGGCGCACTTGCACCGGGCAGTCGGTCCGGCGGCCCGTTCTGGCGCGAGAGTGCCTCGACCGTGCCGCGGCACTCGCCGGCTGGGACGAGTTCCATGCCCGGACTCGCCACCAAGACGGCCCGGCGCGGGAGGGCATGGGGATCGGACTCGTGCTGTATGGCTGCAACCTGCACCACGGAGGTCAGCATCTGGACCGCTCGTCGGCCGTGGTGATCCTGCAGTCCGACGGCTCCGTCGTCGTACGGGTGGGCCTCACCGAAATGGGTCAGGGAAACCTCGCCGCCTGTCAGACCATCGCAGCCCAGGCGCTCGGCGTGGACCCAGCCCAGGTGCAGGTGTGGCAGCCTGACACGACAACCGTCGCCGATTCCGGCCCGACGGTGGCCTCGCGCGGCGCACACGCCTCCGGCATGGCGATCCTGAACGCGGTCGAACGCCTCCGAAAGAGAATCGACCCGCTCGCCGCCGAGTTGCTCGGCTGCGACGAGCGCGACGTCCTGCTGGCCGGCGGGTTTGCGTCCGCGCGAGGTGATCCAGATCGCCGCGTGCCGATCGCGCGCCTCGCCGGTGAAATGGCTTCCCGGCGGATCGAAGGGATCAGCACCGGGTGGTACCGGAGCACAGAGCGGCGCTTCGACGCCGCCACCGGCGTCGGCGATCCGTATGAGTTCTACGCCATTGCATGCCACGTCGCCCAGGTCACCGTTGACGCGGAGCTCGGCCTGGTTCGCGTCGTCGAGGTTTCAGCGGCGCATGATGTCGGGCGCGTCATCCACCGCGACGTGCTCGAGGGACAGATCCAGGGAGGTGTCGTCCAGGGGATCGGCTGGGGTACGAGCGAGGAGCTCAAGCTCGACCGGGGACGCCTCGCCAACCCCTCATTCACCGACTACATCATCCCGACCTCCGCCGACGTTCCCAGAATCCGGATCGCGGTGGTGGAGAGCGAGGGCCCCGGCGGTCCCTTCGGGGCCAAGGGGATCGGCGAGCCGTCACTGATCCCGACCGCGGCCGCGGTTCGCAACGCAGTCGTGGATGCGCTGGGGATCGAGATCGACCGGTTGCCGATCACACCGCCGGCCATCGTCGCAGCGCTCAGCGACAGGCACCCGTTCGCCTGGGTGGCCGAAGAGGAGAAAGCGCATGGACGTACTGAGGAACCTGCTGCAGGGCGTTGACGCGGGCGACACCTGCGTCCTCGCGACCGTCGCCGGCGTGCGGGGCTCGGCGCCTCGCAAGGACGCGGCCCGCATGCTGGTTTCCGCACGCGGCCCGACATGCGGTACCGTCGGAGGCGGTGAGGTGGAGGCGGCTGCTCTCGCGGCTGCGTCGGAGATGTTGGCGGGTCCAGATCGAGGACGCCTGCTCGAGATCGCCACGAACTGCGGAGGGGTTGTGACCGTGATGCTCGAGAAATTCGCACCGCAGCGCCGTCTCCTGGTCGTCGGCGCCGGCCACGTGGGCCAGGCCGTGGCGGCGGCCGGATCGCGCGCGGGGTATCGCGTGACGGTGGCGTCACCGGGAGGCTCGGAGCGTGCCCTGGATATCGCGGAGTGCGAGAGCGTTGCCGCCGACGACCCCGCAGTGCTCAACCGGTGGGAAAACGCCGAGCGCACCCAGGTTGTCGTCGCCACCGGCGATGCGGACGCCGACGCGGCGTGGGCGGTGGCGGCGCTCGCCCGGCCGTTCGCCGGCGTTGGGGTGGTCGGCTCCCGGAACAAAGCGGCCGCAATCCGTCACGCCGCCGCTGCGGCTGGCGTTCCTCCCGACCGGGCCTATACGCTTCGCTGTCCGGTCGGGCTCGACCTCGGGGCCGTCACTCCCGAGGAGATCGCAGTCTCGATCGTGGCCGAGTTGATACGACTCGACCGCACCGGCGAGGTCCCCGAAGGATGGCGGCGAGCGTCGCAGGGCTGATCCTGGCCGGTGGGGCCGGAACGCGTTTCGGTGGGCCGAAGGCGTTCGGGCTGCTCCCTGACGGGCGCAGTTTCCTGGCGGTGTGCGCGGACACTCTCGCCTCTGCGGGTGTCTCACCCGTCCTTGCGACGTTGCCGCCCGCCGCTGCCCCTAAAACGGACCGTGGTTTCGAGGCCTTGCCGCTTCCCGCGCCCGGGTTGCCGATGTTCGAATCGCTCAGAATCGGTTTGGGCCGACTCCTCGGTGACACCCGATGGGACCTGGTCGTCGTGCTGCCAGTGGATCACCCGCTCGTGCGGGTCGAGACGGTTCGCGCGCTCGCGGCGACCGGCGCCGCTGCTGCAATTCCAGTGCACCGAGGGAAACGCGGCCACCCGGTCATGCTCGTGCGCGCGGTTGCGCAGCAGATCGTCGCCGGCGCGCTACCAGGGCCCACCCTCCGCGAGGTGCTGCACGCCGTCGACACGGTGGATGTGGCCGTGGACGACCCCGGTGTCATTGCCAACTGCAACACGCCCGAGGCGCTGGCTGCGGCGCTTGCACGCGGCGGGTCCAGCTAATTCTCGTACCGACTTCTTGACCGAGGTCAAGGCACACATCGCGGGAGGTCCCTACCAACACTACGACGGCCTGGTGGAGTTCTGCAATGAGAAGTTCGCGAAACCCGGCAAGGCCATCTTCGACGGACTGAAGAAGGCCCATCTCGTCGAGGGCGAGCCGTTCGCCAACCACATCAACTGGGTCTGGTACGAGATCTGGCACCACCAGGGCCGGTGCGCCCGTCACGGCGCGTCGATGCAGGGACCCGACTACACGCACTGGCACGGGCTGTTCGAGGTCGGCAAGGCGTTCTACTCCGAGTTCATCCCCGAGGCCCAGGACCTGGTAGCCAATGGCATCGCGGCCGGCGGCGAGAAGGCGAAGGCCGCGCAGGAGGTCGGCGCCCTCATCCGGGCGACGCTCGAGTCCGACAACCACAAGTGGTTCATCGGCAAGATGACGACGGAGGAGAAGGTCCGGCGGGCCAAGCAGCGCGAGGAGTTCGCCAAGCGCTACGTCGCGAAGCCACAGATCCGGCGGCGGGCGCTGCCGTCGGCTCGCGTCATGCCCGCAGGCGGTCGGGCTGCCAGTCGCGCACCATCTTCTTGATCGCGGCGCCGTCCGTGATCTCCTGCGTCAGGACCACGCGCACCAATTCCGGCAGTTCGGCATCGCTCGCGAACCGCAGCGCGATCAACTGCACGACGGAGAGCTCGCCGATCCGCGGGACGAGGTCGGCCGGGAGCACCTTCGCGAGGCGCAGCTGCATCTCGAGCCTGATCACCCTGTCCTGCACGGTCAGGGCGAACTGCCGCGCGTAGAAGAACAGAATCAACAGGCCGAAGGCGACCAGGAGCGCCACGGTCGCGTCGACCGACGGGTGCCGGGCGACCTTCACTCCGGTCCAGCCCAGGTTCACGACTAAGATCGCGAACAGCACGTAGTGGTACATCGGCACATAGCGCGTGTGGTTGGTGAGTGTCTGCACCTGCTCGTCGGCCATCGGTAGGTCCTCCGCGGGATCCAGGGTACCTCTGCAACCGTTGGATCAGCGACCGGTAGAGGGAAACAAAGAGGCCCCCGGGGGTGAGCCCGGGGGCCGTGGCGTGCCTAATGGGCAGTTCCGCTACATCAGCACCACGAGCGCGACCCGGCGATTCTTGGCTCGTCCGTCCTTGGTGTGGTTGTCCGCGACCGGCTTGGTGAGCCCGTACGAGATCACGTTCATGCGGTGGAGCGGGAAGCCGTGTTGCATGTTGAGATACCCCATCACGGCCTCCGCGCGGACCTGGCCGAGCTTGAGGTTGTACGCGGCCGATCCGAGGTTGTCGGTGTGACCCTGGATCTCGACGTACACGTTCTTGTTCTCGGTGCGGATCTTCTCGGCGAAGGCGTCGAGCGCCTGCTTCGCCTCCGGCGAGAGCTCGCTTCGGTTGAGGCCGAACTTCACCGACTCGTCGGTGAGCGTCACCTCGTAGAGGAACTTGCCTTTTGCGAGCTTGCCGGCATCCTGGGCACGGGCGAGGGCATCACGCGCCGTGTCGGAGAGCTGGGCAATCTTGGTGTTCTGCTCGCTATCGGACTTCTTGAGCGCGCTGACGTCCGTCTGGGTGGATTCGACCTGCTTCTGCACCTCACCGATCTTGGCGTCCGAGGCCTTCGTCGACTGTCCGACCTGCTCTTGGACGTACGTCTTGGTGGCGCACCCGGAAAACCCGAGCACCAGGGCCAATATCGCAACCGCGACTATTGCCGTTTGTTTTCTCATCACTGTCTCCCTTCTCGAGACCGGTCTGTCCGGCTCGTGTTGCATCGAAGCAATGCGAACGGCGTGCCACGGCGAACCGAATAGGCAAGTCACTCGCTGGCAACGACGTACGTCCAACCCTCCGACTGCCGTGGCAGGCTGTTACCGATTGGAATCAGGGAGAATTTCCCTGGCTGAGTATGCCGTCGCGATCCGACCCCCCCTCCATCCGGCTTTGGCCATGATCCCGGAGGCAACCCTCGAACCGAAAGATGCACGCGCCGCTCGGCATGCGTTACAGTGGACTGGCACCAGGGAAATTTTCCCGGTGACCAGCGACGAGGTGAGATGCCCGACCGAAGCCTGAAGGTGCTCGTGGTGGACGACGAGGCCGCCATGCGCGAAGTGCTCGAGATGCGCTTGACGGAGTGGGGCTTCCATGTCGTGGTGGCAGGCGACGGGGCCGAGGCCCGGCTCCTCGCCGAACGCGAGCGCCCTGACGTGGTGATCTCCGACGTTCAACTCCCGGAGCTCAGCGGGCTCGCGCTGTTGCAGCTGCTCAAGACGGGCGACCGCGACCGGCCGGTCATCCTGATCACCGCGTACGGCAGCATCGACGAAGCCGTCGAGGCGATGAAACTCGGCGCCCATGACTTTCTCACCAAGCCTTTGGACTACGCCAAGCTGCGGGCGACCCTGGCCGCACTCGCTGGCGAACTCGAGCGCCGGGGCCAGGTCCGGCACCTGGAGTCCGCGCTTGACAAGGGGGCGGGGTTCTCCGGCATCGTGGGCCGCAGCCAGAGAATGCGCGAGCTGTTCACGCTGCTCGAAGCGGTGGCGGCGAGCGACGCGTCGGTGATCGTGACGGGCGAGAGTGGCACCGGCAAAGAACTCGTGGCGCGCGCCGTCCACGACAGGAGCAAGCGCGCGCATGGGCCGTTCGTCGCCGTGAACGTGGCGGCGATCCCCGAGGGGCTCGCGGAGAGCGAGCTGTTCGGTCACGAGAAGGGCGCATTCTCCGGGGCGGTCGCAACGCGTCCCGGGTGCTTCGAGCTCGCGGACACCGGGACGCTCTTCCTCGACGAGGTGGCCGAGATGCCCGCCACGCTCCAGACCAAGCTCCTCCGCGTCCTCGAGGGAAACCGTCTCCGCCGCGTCGGCGGCACGCGCGAGGTGAGCTTCGACGTGCGCGTGATCGCCGCCACCAACCGAGACCCGCTGCAGGCGGTCGAACAGGGGACCCTCCGGCGCGACCTGTACTACCGCCTCAACGTCTTCACCCTCGCGCTCCCGCCGCTGCGGGACCGTGAAGGGGATCTGCTCCTGCTCGCCCAGTACTTCGTGCGCCAGTACAACGCCAAGCATGGCACCCGCGTGGAGGGGCTCGGACGCGAGGCGGAACGCAGAGTCAGGAGCTACGACTGGCCCGGCAACGTGCGCGAGCTCCGCAACGTCGTCGAGCGCGCCGTCATCCTCGCAAGGAGCGGCTGGATCGAGGTGCACCACCTCCCGCCGTTCCTGCAGGGGGATGCCGGAGAGGTCGGGGACGTGATCGTGATCCCGGCCGGCGTGAGCGCGGCCGAGGCCGAGCGTCTGGTGATCCTCGAGACGCTGAAGCGCGTCGGGAACAACAAGGCACGAGCGGCGCGCGACCTCGGCATGGACGTCAAGACGATCCGAAACAAGCTCAAGGTGTACGGGCTCGGGGCAAGCGACGAATGAGAGTCGCCACCAAGGTCGCCACCGGATCGGGGCTCCTCGCTGCGCTGCTGATCGCCGTCCTTACGTACTTCGCAGTGCTGGTTCGGCAGCTCGTCACCGCAGACCAGGAGCTCACGGCAGTCCACTTTCGGGCCAGCATCCTCGCACTCGATCTCCTGCATCAACTCGATCAGCTCGAGACCAACGCGCGCAAGTTCTTCGTCACCCGGGACGAGGCCTATGCCGCCCGGGTCAGCGACGCACGCGACGCGTTTGCAACCGGGCTGGCGGAGTTGGAGACGCTCGACGCTCGCGCCGGAGGGTCCATGGGGACCGTCCGTCTCGCGTCGGTCTGGCAGGGGTTCACGCTCGCGGGCGTGGCTGGGTCCACGATGGCGGGCCGGCTTGCGGGCGTCTCCGATTCCCAAGTGCTTCAGGTGCTCGCGGACCCGATCGAGAAGCTGCACCACGAAACCTGGGCGGTGCTCGATCTCACGCGTGACGGTATCGCCACACAGGTCGCGCGTTCGGCCGAAGCAGGGCGCAGCGCGGAGCACGTCTCCCTTATGGTCGCCGGCCTCGCCCTTCTCCTCGCCGCGCTGATCGTGATCCTCACAGTTCGCTCCATCAACAAACCGCTCAAGCGGCTCACCGAAGCGACTCGCGCGGTGGCGGGCGGCACGTTTTCGTACCAGATCGAGGCGGGCCCCGGCGACGAATTTGCCGATCTCGCCCGGGACTTCAACACGATGGTCCGGCGCCTCGGCGAGCTCGACGAGATGAAGCGCGGGTTCGTCTCGCGCGTCTCGCACGAACTCAAGACGCCGCTCGTCGCGATGCAGGAAACCAACCATCTCCTGCTCGACGGGCTCCCCGGCCCGCTCACCGACAGGCAGCGCCGGTTACTCGAGCTCCATCTCCAGGGGAGCAGGCGGCTCTCCGCCATGATCGCGAACCTCCTCGACCTCGCGCGGCTCGAGGCGGGCGTCATGAAGTACGACATCCGTGCCCACGACCTCGGAGCGCTCGCGCGCGCGGCGGCGGGAGAGCTCGAGGTGTGGGCGTACGAACGCGGCGTGCGCTTCGAACTGGACCTCCCCGAGAGTCCGTTAACGGTCGAATGCGATGCGGACCGAATCGTGCAGGTCCTTGTCAACCTCTTCGACAACGCGGTCAAGTTCTCGCCGCAAGGCCAGGCGGTCTTGCTCGCGACCCGCCGGCTGCCGGCACCTCCCGATGACACCCCCCCCGAACTCGCAGCGACCCTCGGCCAAACCCGCAACGCGACGTGGATCGAAGTGCGGGTTGCGGACTGCGGCCCCGGTGTCCCCGACCGCGAGAAGCGCCTCGTGTTCGAGAAGTTCCACCAAGCGCACGGCAGGTCGAAACGCGCCGGGGCAGGGGTCGGCCTCGGTCTCGCCATCTGCCGCGAGATCGCCCGTGCTCATGGGGGCGACGTTTGGGTCTCCGACAACCGCCCGTCGGGCAGCGTGTTCGTGCTCCTGCTCCCGCTCAGCCAACCGGCCGGCAGCCGCGAGCGCGCGACCGCAGAGGAGACCATCGCATGATCTCCGGCCGCCGTGCCCTGCCCCTCGCCGCACTCGCCATCGCCGGGTGCGCCACGATCCCGTCAGTCGCGGACCGGGCGTTCGCCTCCGGGGACTACTCCGCAGCTGCGGCCGCCTACGAGGAGGCGCTCCGCACCGACGCGCGGGCCGGACGCGACCCGGCGCTCCGCCTACGGCTCGGGATCGCCTACGCCCGCCCCGGCACGCCAGCACATGACCCTGAGCGTGCGATTTCAGTGCTGAAGGACGTCGCAACGCGCTTCCCAAAGAGCATCGAGGCGGCTCAGGCTTCCCTGCTCGTGCCCGGGCTCGAGCACGAGACGGTCCTGACGGCCGAGCTGACGGTCGGGCAGGCACGGATCAAGACGCTCGAGGCGGAACTCGCCGCAGCACACGACCAAGGCCACGGTTTCGAGGCCGCGGCGAGGGCGGCCAGCGAGCAGATTCAGCGACTGCGAACGTCGCTCGCGGACAGGGAGGCGCAGCTGCGTCGTGTCCGCGACGAGCTCGAGCAACTCAAGCGAATCGACCTCCAGCGCGCACCGTAGTCACCGGATCGAAGGCGAGCAGCCGCGGTGGAGGCTCAGACGCGCACGCTCACCACGTCGATTCGGCTGAGGTCGCCGACGCCGAGTCCCTTCCCGATCGCCGTCTCGATGTGGCGGCTCTGGCGGGTCCTGTCCGGCAGCCCCTTCTCGGCCCGTTTGGCCATGATCACCTTTCGGCAGACGAGATCGAGGGCCACGGGGTCGGTGGCGAGGTAGATCGCGTTCTCCCGCCAGAGGCGCGAGCGGTCGGCCGGGCGCGGCCCGCCGTCGAAGCACGCCTCGGTGGCGTCCATGACGATCAGCGGGATCTTCGTCGTGGCGACGTAGTGCGCGTACGCCTCGGCGATGAAGGGGTCGCAGTTGTTGTCGTGGGCGCTGCGGTAGTGATCGTAGCAGCCGAACGCGATGTTCTTCAGCGCCAGGGTGACGCCGGAGACGCCGTGGTCCTTGAGGACCGGCAGGCTCACGGTGACGTTCGTCCGGTCCACCGCCATGGTGTCGATCGGCGCGTTGCCTTTGGTCCCCTTGAGCCCGGTCGTGGCGTGGTAGCGCCCCCCCGCTTCGATGCTCTCGCCGTGTTTGCCCTTCCCGAACTTGTAGCGGGTCGGGGCGAAGTGATCCTTCCAGCGGTCCCAGATGATGATGTTCTCCGGCTTCACACCCGCAGCGATCACCCCCGCCGCGACGACATCGGTGACCTCGGGCGCGGTGTACACGAGGGGGCGTCCCAGGAGATTGATCTTCAGGCCGACGCGCATCTCCGGCGTCACGAAGGTGCGCCAGGCGACCGATGACGTGGAGGCGCCGACAAGCGCCATCACGCCGCGGTCGACCATCGTCTTGACAACGTCCGGATCCCGCGTATCCCCGTTCCAGACCTTGTCCGACTCGACCCGCACGACGCGGGCTTTTTCGTTCGCAACGAAGGCGAACCCCTTGCCGATCGCCGCCACAGCCGCGCCGCCCGCGATCCCCGTCAACACGCCCCGCCTCGTGATCCCGATGCCGTGTCCGCTCATGGCCCGCTCCTTCTCGTCGTCCGCCCGACCCGGTATCTGCCAACCCCGGGTCCCGCACGGAGTTTAGTACGGCGCATCACGCCCACAGTTTGAGCAGGCCAATCATCAGGACACCGAGGAGGAATGGACGAGCGGTTTGTGCCTAGAAGGTCGTCCTGCGAAGACGAGGCGGTGTTGCCGGCGACTCCAGCATCGGCAACTCCGTGCGGTGGACGCCGTCGTAGGCGGCGAGTGCGCCCGCCACGGCGGCCGCGGTCGGGACAAGGCCGATCTCGCCGACGCCCTTTGAGCCGTACCCGCCCACCGGGTCCGGGACCTCGATCAGGATCACCTCGACCTGCGGCATCTCCGCCGCCCTGAGGATTCCAAGATCGCGCAGGGAGGTCGACTCCGGCCGGCCTTCGGCGCACGGCAGTTGTTCCGAGAGAGCGTAGCCGAGCCCCATATGCACCGCCCCTTCGATCTGCTGCACGCACGCGAGCGGGTTGATGGCCCGGCCGACGTCGTGGGCCGCCACGATGCGTTCGATCCGCCCAGTCTCGTCCAGCACTACAACCTGGGTGGCGTAGCCGAAGGTCATGTGGGTGACCGGGTTGTCCACCTTGGTGCCGGGGGCGACGGTGATGTCGCAGACGTACTCGCCCGGGTACTCGCACCCCGCGAGTGCTTCCAGCGGCGCAGCCGCGAGCGCTTCGGCGAGGTTGCGCGCGGCGCGCTGGGCTGCCATCGTCGCGAGCGCGGTGGCCCGCGACGCTGTGGTCATCCCGCATAGTACGGCCAGCTCACTGCGCGTGCCGACGATCATCGCCTCGAGCGTGATCCCCGTTTCCTCGTGAACCACCTGACGGAGGATCGTGAACAACCCCTGCCCCATCTCGGTATACCCGGTAAGCACCTCGAGGCGCCCCTTCGGCAGCACGCGGAGCAACACCCTGCCGATGTCCGCCAGGCCGTTGCCGATCCCGGTGTTCTTGATCCCGCACGCGATTCCGGCGCACGCTGCGTTCGCCTTGTAGATCGGCCGCACCGCTTCGAGCGTCTGCAGAACGCCGCACGAGGAGGTCATGATCTGCCCGGTCGCGAAGCGGTCGCCGGGACGCAGCACGTTGCGCTCGCGGATGTCGTACGCGTCGAGGCCGACCTCCCCCGCCAGAATGTTGAGGCACGTCTCGATCGCAAACGCCGTCTGCGGCACGCCGAACCCGCGCATCGCACCCGACGGTGGGTTGTTTGTGTAGACGGTCCTGGCCTCCACGTCCACGTTTGGGACCCGGTACGGCCCGCACGAGTGCCCGGCCGCACGCTCTAGGACCTTGGTGCCCACCGACGCGTAGGCACCTGTGTCCCCGACGATCCGGGCCCGGACGGCGGTCAAGCGCCCTTCACCGTCGCAGCCGACCGCGTACTCCATTGTCAATGGATGGCGTTTCGGGTGGAGCAGCATCGACTGGTCGCGGGTCAACACGGTCCGCACGGGCCGCCTCAGCAACCAGGCTGCGACCGCGGTCTGGGCCTGGACCGAGAGGTCCTCCTTGCCGCCGAAGGCGCCGCCGTTCGACACGAGCTCGACCTCGACGCCTTCGGGCGGGAGGCCGAGCACGGATGCGATCTGGACCTGATCGTCGTGAACGCCCTGACCCTGCGAGTAGACTTTCAGGCCCGTGCCGCTCGGCATCGCCAGACACGCCTCGGGCTCGAGGAACGCATGTTCGATGCGCTGCGTGGTGAAGGTTCTCCGCACGACGTGTGTAGAAGCGTCGAGCGCTGCGTCCGCGTCGCCACGGGTGAATGCCGTGACCTCGAGAAGATTGCCGGCCCGGTGGATCGCCGGGGCGCCGTTCTCGAGCGCTGCTTCTGGAGAGGTCACCGGCTCGAGAACCTCGTAGTCGACCACCAACGTCTTCGCCGCCTGGCGGGCGTGGAACTGCGTGTCCGCCACCACCAGCGCGAGCACGTCGCCGACGCAGCGCGTGGTCTCCCCGACCGCAACGAAGACGGGCCAGTCTTTGAAGATGAGGCCCACGTGACGGTCGCCCGGTACGTCGGGGGCCCCGAGAATGCGCTCCACTCCAGGCTTCGCGAGCGCGGCGGCCGTGTCGAGAGCCCGCACCACAGCACGGGCGTGTGCGGCTAGGACGACCGCACCATGCAGCATTCCCGGGACGCTCATGTCGGCGACGTACGGCTTGCGGCCAACCGCATGCTCGACCCCGCGGTAGCGTGACTCGCTGGCGCCGACGCCGTGGCCGACGTGGCCGTCGGATCCCCGCATCAACCCGTGGCCCTCGCCGAAGAAGTCGTGCCGACGCGGCTGCGCACTCGCAAATATCCCGCCGTTGGCCCACGCCTCGCCCGCGGTCCGGATCGCATCGATGATCCGCTGGTAGCCGGTACACCGGCAGATGTGCCCTGCGAGACCCTGCGCGACGGCATCCCGGTCGTCGGTCTTGCGCCGTTCCAGAAGGGAGAACGCGCGCACCATGATCCCGGGGGTGCAATAGCCGCACTGGATCGCGCCTTCCTGGATGAACGCGTGGGCGAGAACCTCTCGCTGCGGCGCCGGGATCCCGTCCAGGGTCACGACCGAACGGCCGGCGATCTCATGCGGCTTCTTGAGGCAGGCAAGGGCGGGCCGACCGTCCACCAGCACCGTGCAGCAGCCGCAGACCCCCTGCGGCGCGCAGCCATCCTTGGGCGAGGTGACGCCGCACTCCTCCCGCAGCACCTCGAGGAGGTGCATCCCCTCGTCGTAGGCAACGGTCGTCTCACGGCCGTTGAGGGTGAACGTCACGTTGGGCTTTGATTTCATCTCGCATCCGGCAGCGAGCGCGGTCGTGGGGCGCTCGCCGTGGTTATGGATATTCTAGCCCGGACGATTCACGAGGGACCCGCTGGGAGACGTGCGCAGCGATCGGGACGGGTCCGGTCCGTGGATTGTAATCACGCCCCAACCGCGGGCTCGCGTCGCGGTATGAGGGTCAGCGCACCGCCAGCGACGCCGAGGTCCACCGTATCGCCTTCGGCGACCTCGCCCGCGAGCACCATGCGAGCGAGCGGGTCCTGCACCAACCGTTGGATCGTGCGCTTCAGGGGTCGGGCGCCGAAGTCGGGGTCGTACCCCTCGTGCGCCAGATGGTCCAGCGCGGCCTCGGACGCCTCCACGACGATCCGACGGTCGGCGAGGAGCCGGTTGAGGCGCGCAAGCTGGATCCTCACGATGGACCTCAGATGGCCCTCCGCCAGACGGTGGAACACGAGCACCTCGTCCACGCGGTTGAGGAACTCCGGCCGGAAGTGCGCCTTCAGCTCCCGCTCCACCAACTCGAGCATCCCGGCTCGGTCGGCCTCCGTGAACTCCTGGATCACGCTCGAGGCGATGTTCGACGTCATGATCACGACGCAGTTGCGGAAGTCCACGGTGCGCCCCTTGCCGTCAGTGAGGCGGCCGTCGTCGAGGATTTGCAGGAGCACGTTGAACACGTCGGGGTGAGCCTTCTCAATCTCGTCGAGCAGCACAACCGCGTATGGCCTTCGGCGCACTGCCTCGGTGAGCTGGCCCCCCTCCTCGTAGCCGACATATCCCGGCGGGGCGCCGATCATGCGCGCCACGGCGTGCTTCTCCATGTACTCCGACATGTCAAGGCGGACCATCGCCCGCTCGTCGTCGAACAGGAACTCGGCGAGCGCCCGAGCGAGCTCGGTCTTTCCGACGCCGGTGGGCCCTAAGAATAGGAACGAACCCACCGGGCGGTTCGGGTCTTTCATCCCGCTGCGGGCCCGTCGCACGGCCGTGGCGACCGCCGCGACCGCCTCGTCTTGACCCACCACGCGAGCCCGCAGGCGATCCTCCATCTCTAGGAGCTTCGTCTTCTCGCCTTCCAGCAGCCTGCTGACAGGGATCCCAGTCCAATGCCCAACGACCTCCGCGATTGCCTCCTCGGTGACCTCCTCCGCGAGCAGAGAACCCTGCGACGCCTGGTGAGCCTTGAGCGCGTCTGTCGCGGCCTCGAGCTCCTTGTTCAGACGAACCAGCTCGCCGTAGCGGAGCTGTGCCGCACGCTCGAGGTCGCCGTCGCGCTGAGCGCGCTCGGCGCCGTCCTTCGCCACCTCGACCTGCTCTTTCACCGACCGGATGCGTGCGATGAGTTCCTTCTCACGCTGCCATGACGCCTTCATACCGGCGATGCACTCCTTGAGCTCGGCCAGATCCCGCTCGATCTCCGCCAGGCGCTCCCTCGAGGCCTTGTCTTTCTCCTTGGCGAGGGCGCGTTTTTCGATCTCGAGGCGCAGGGCGGTACGATCCAACTCGTCGATCTCGGTGGGCAGCGAGTCGATCTCGATGCGCAGCCGCGAAGCCGCTTCATCCACCAGGTCGATCGCCTTGTCGGGGAGGAAGCGATCGGTGATGTAGCGGCTTGACAGCGTTGCGGCTGCCACGATGGCACCATCGGTGATGCGCACCCCGTGATGGACCTCGTACTTCTCTTTCAGACCGCGAAGGATGGCGACGGTCTCCTCGACCGAAGGCTCTCCCACCAACACCGGCTGGAAACGGCGCTCCAGGGCCGCGTCCTTCTCGATGTACTTCCGGTACTCGGAGAGCGTCGTCGCACCGATGCAACGCAGCTCGCCGCGGGCGAGGGCAGGTTTCAGGAGGTTGGCTGCGTCCATCGCGCCCTCGGCGGCGCCGGCACCGACCAGCGTGTGGATCTCGTCGATGAACAGAACAACCTCGCCGTCGGAGTCCACGACCTCTTTGATCACCGCCTTGAGACGGTCCTCGAACTCGCCGCGGTACTTGGTGCCGGCGATCAAGGCTCCGAGGTCGAGGGCGACGATGCGCCGGTGCTTCAGCAACTCGGGGACGTCGCCTTCCGCGATGCGCTGCGCCAGCCCCTCCGCGACTGCCGTCTTGCCGACGCCCGGCTCACCGATCAGAACGGGGTTGTTCTTGGTCCTGCGAGTCAGGACCTGCATCACCCGGCGGATCTCGTCGTCGCGGCCGATGACAGGATCCAGCTTGCCGGCACGGGCCAGCTCGGTCAGGTCGCGCGCGTACTTCTTCAGGGCCTCGAACTTCTCCTCGGGATTGGCATCCGTCACACGGTGGGAGCCGCGAATTTCCTGGATCGCTCGCAGCAACGCGTCGCGATCGACGCCATGCCGCACGAGGATCTCGCCTGCCGTCCCCGGCACGCCCGCAACGGCGAGCAACAGGTGCTCGACCGACACGTACTCATCCTGGAACTGGGGCGCGAGCTTGCCCGCGGCCTCAAGGACATTTCGCAGGTCACGCGACGGCTGCGCCTCGGCCGCGCCCCGTGCCGACGGCAGCCGGTCCATCGCCGCCGCGAGGTCGTCGCGCACACGGGCAACGGGAGCGCCGACCTTCTCGAGCAGCTTCGGCGCAAGCCCGTCAGTCTGCACAAGGAGGGCCTCCAGCAGGTGGACGGGAGTTGCCTCGGGGTTGCCCCGCCCGGTAGCCAGCTTGAAGGCTCCCTGGAGCGCTTCCCCGGCCTTGACGGTGAAGTTGTTGTCGGAAGCCATGTTTCCCACCTCGTGTCCGGGCCCTGTCCCTCATGGACCCCAGCGAGAGTAGAATCTTAGTTATTTGTTGTCAAGTTATGTGTCTCACGATCTGAGTGTATGATCATAATACTCAGGAGTTTCCATTCTGGACTTCGGAGCCGGACATGCGCCAAGTGCTCCACGCCGTTCCTGTGTCTTGTTGAGGGCTTGCCCTGCTCCACGTGTAGAATGTCGCGAACTGCCACCCGACCAGCGCCGGTCACGGCGATGCGTGGCGACCAAACGGAGGACGAACGCAATGAGCGAAAAGCCCTTCACCCCCTATGTGCCTGCCGATTCCACGATGCGCGAGTTCACCTTGCGGGCACTTCTCCTCGGTCTTTTCATGTGCGTGATCCTAGGTGCGGCCAACGCGTACCTCGGCCTCAAGGCTGGCATGACGATCGCGGCAACCTACCCGGCTGCGGTGATCGGCATGGCGGTCCTGCGCCTGATGAAGGGCTCGCTCCTCGAGGAGAACTTCGCCCGTACGGTCGGCTCCATCGGCGAGTCGATTGCAGCCGGCGCGATCTTCACGATCCCGGCGTTTGTCCTCCTCGGATACTGGAAGTTCAACACGTTCACGGACTACTTGACCGCCAGCGCGCTCATGATCGTCGGAGGCATCCTCGGGATCATGTTCGTCACCATGCTCCGCCGGGTGATGGTCGAGGATCCCGATCTGAAATTCCCCGAATCGGTGGCGGCGTCCGAGATCCACAAGGCCGGCCAGCGCGGGGCGGAGGCAGCGGTCCAGCTGTTCAAGGCCATGGGAGTCGGCGCGGTGGTCCGGCTCCTCGACGCATTCGGGGTTTTCAGCTCCAGCAACGCGTTCCCCGTCGCGGTGGGACGGGTGAAGCAGAGTCTGGTGCGACTCGGGCTGTCGAAGGACGCCCCGGCGATCACCGCCGGAGGCGTCTCGTCGTTCTCGGCTCCGGCCGTGAGCCCTGCGTACATCGGTGTCGGCTACATCATCGGGCCGGAGCTCGGCGCCCTCAATTTCGCCGGCGGGCTGCTGGCATGGGGGTTGTTCGTTCCGCTGCTGGTGTTCTTTCTCGGCCCCAACATGATCGACCAGTACACGGCGGCCGCGGCCGGCGACCAGGCTGCGGCGTGGGGCGCAATCGTCGGGCACTTGTACCGCTTCGTCGTGCGCCCGATCGCCGTCGGCGGGATGCTGGTCGGTGCCTGTTTCACCCTGTTCAAGATGCGCAAGAACCTCGGCATCGCCCTCAAGCGTGCGATCGCCGACCTCAAGAAGTCGGCCGGCGCCTACGCGGCTACCAGCCGAATCGACCGCGACATCAACTTCAAATTCGTCGTCCTCGGTCTTGTCGGCGTCCTCATTTTGATGATCGCCCTCTACTCGTACTTCACTAAGGCGATCGGGCCCGCCTTCCTGGCGGCCATCGTCATGCTGGTCACCGGTTTCTTCTTCGCGGCGGTCTCCGGGAACCTCGTCGGGATGATCGGCTCATCCAACAACCCGCTGTCGGGGCTCACGCTGGCGACGACCATCGTCGCGGCCCTCACGATGGTGATCATCGGCTTCAGAGGGGTGGAAGGCGTCGTTGCCGTCCTCGGCGTTGCGGCCGTTGGGTGCGTCTCCGCAGCGGTCGCCGGCGAAATGCTGCAGGACCTCAAGGTCGGTCACATCCTCGGCGGGACTCCCTGGAAGATGCAGGTCGGCGACCTGATCGGCGTCGTTGTCGCCGGTGCCGTGATGTTCTTCCCGCTTTACGTGCTGCACTTCGCCGACCTCAAGCTGTTCCCGGCCAACGGCGGCTTCGGGAGTCCGCGCCTGCCGGCACCGCAAGCCGGCCTGATGGCGGCGCTCTCCTCGGGGATCGTCGGCGGCGAGATGGCATGGCCATTGGTCATCGTCGGTATCGCGATGGGGATCTCGCTCATCCTCATCAAGGTGAAGAGTCCGATGTTGTTCTCAGTCGGCATGTACCTCCCCCTCGAGACGACCTTTGCCATCTTCGTGGGCGGGATCATCCGCGGCATCGTGGACAAGATGCGCGACCGGCGCGGGTATAACGACGCCCAGAAGGCGAGGGTCGAGAACGCTGGCGTTCTGGCGGCTTCCGGGCTGATCGCTGGGGAGGCGCTGATGGGGCTGTTCGTCGCGGCGGTGGTGTTCTTCAGCGACGGCTTCCCGTCGATGACCTGGGCGCTCGCCGCCCCGATGGCGGTCCCGGTCGCGCTGGTGCTCGTCGCATATTTGATCTATGTACCGCTAAGCAAGGCCGGAGCCCCCGACGAACCGGCGCCTCCGACCGCGGTGATGTAGGCGGCCAACGGAACATAGCGTTCTGAGACGGCGGGCCACAGGGGTTGTCGTCGCGGCCCGCCGCTGCCCAGAACGAGCGACAATGGAAGCTCTTACCATCGTCCAGATGCTCGAGAAGACCGGTTTCGCGACCGGCTCGGTGGTGCAGATGTTCGACGCCGCCAAGGGTCTCGCGGCGCGGGGGCACACGGTCATCGCCGTTACCCGGCCGAGCATCGAGATGGCCGAGCGCTGCATCGCCGCAGGCGTCGAGCACGTGCCGCTCGCACTCCGACACGAGTTCGACTTCGTCTCCATGCTTCGCTTCGCCCGTCTCGCCAAGGAACGCAAGGTGGACATCGTGCACGTCCACAAGGGCATCTCGCACGCGGTCGCTCTGGGTGCGACCTTCCTCGGCGCGCGGTACGGCCTCGTCGTCAACCGCGGTGTGTCGTTCCCGATCGATCTCTGGTCCTCATTCAAGTACCGATCCCGCCGCGTCAATCGAATCGTGACAGTGGCCGAGAGCATCCGGCAGGTAGTGATCTCGAGCGGTCGGATCCCCCCGCACAAAGTCGGCGTGGTCTACGCAGGCGTGGATCTTGAGCGTTTCGACCCTCAGCGGGCCAACCCCGGCGCTGTGCGCACGGAGCTCGGGATTCCAGCCGAGGCTCGCGTGATCGGGCACGTCGGGATGCGAGACTGGAAAGGGTGGAAGGAGCTCCTCCGGGCGTTCCCGGCGGTCCGGGCCGACCACCCTGCGGCACACGTGCTTCTGGTGGCGTGCACATCGCAAGCCCAGCGCGAAGGGGTCAAGGAGCTGGCTCGCGATCTGGGCCTCGAAGGCGCGGTCACCGCGACCATGGCCCGCTCGGACATGCCCGATGTGCTCGCGGCGTGCGAGGTGGTGGTGGATCCTTCCTGGGCGGGCACGGGAATCACCGGGACGATCCGGGAGGCGATGGCTCTCGGAAAGCCCGTCGTCGCCACCGCCGTGGCCGGCAACCCGGAACTCGTCGAGGACGGCGTCTCCGGAATCCTCGTGCCGCCGCGAGACGTGCCGATGCTGGCTGCCGCGGTCTCCCGTCTCCTGCGGGACGACGAGCTTGCCCGTCGGATCGCGGTCGCAGGTCAGGAAAGGGTGCGTCAGCACTTCTCGACGGCGGCACGGGTCTCTCGCCTCGAGGCTCTCTACTTGCGCGCCGCCCAGGAAACCCACACCCGGAGAACCTGAAAGCGACCTCGAAAGGTGGGGTTCCGCTTGCGCCGACGAGGTCGGTGATTGCCCTTTACCCACGCACGCGCGTGATCCGCACCTCGCGACGCCTCGACCCGAGTTCCGCTCCGGAGGCCCCATCACGCCTCCGGCGTCACTCGAACTCCCCCGTGTCCCCCGCTCGCGCCGACACAGTCAGTGCTCGCGCTCTACCCGCCCACGCAGGTAATCCACAGCTCGCGCCGCCTCGGCCCATCGAGTTCTAGAAGGTAGACGGCCTGCCAGCGACCGAGGGCGAGCTCGCTCTCATTGATCGGGATCGTCACGGAGTGGCCCACCAGAGTGGAGAGAAAGTGAGCGTCGGAGTTTCCCTCGCTATGGCGCCACGCGACGTGGGGGAGCAATGCCGCCAGTCCGGCGAGGATGTCTTCGCCGACAGCTGGGTCGGCGTTCTCGTTGAGGAGAACCGCTGCGGTGGTGTGGGGGACTGCAACCTGACACAGCCCCTCCTCGACTCCCGAGGCGGCTACCGCTTCCTGCACGAAGCTGGTGACGTCCACGAGCTGGCGATGTTGCTGCGAGGCAACCTCGATCAGGTCCACGGGTATGCCTTTCCCTCCGGCCAGTACAGGATGCGATACCCCTCGGCCAGGAGCACCACACGGTGCACGTAGTCCCACGTCTCGGGAATCTCAAGCGCTTCCACGAATGTGGGCCCGTCGTCTCGGCTGGCAGCCTCCCACACCTCTCGCACCCGCTTCTCCCCCGCGTCGTAGCTTGCCAGGGCCGCAGTCCAAGATCCCGAGAAGCTCGCCCGCCAGCGGGCCAGCAACGTTGCACCAAGGATGAGATTTCGGCTCGGATCGAACAGGTCGACTGTCGGGGCCAACCCGGGCACTTCCCGTGCCGTCTCGGCCGCAACGGCAGGGAGCAACTGCGCCAGGCCCAGGGCACCCGCAGCGGAGTGTGCACGCGGGTTCCACGCCGACTCCTGCCGAACTAACCCGGCCAGCAGCCAGGCGGGAACCCCGGCACGACGCGCCGCGGACTCGACCTCGCTCCTCCACGGCAGCGGCAGGTATCGCTCCATCAGGTCGCGCGGGAGCCCTTGCCACGGCCCCGACAACAACCTCGGCTCACCCCGCACCAGGAGCGAGATCCCCTCCAGTGGAGGCATCTCGGCAAGCCGGACGAGACCGAGCCAGCCCGGACTCGGGCCGCCGGACGCCTCCAGGTCCGCACGCCAACCCATCACGACGTCCGCAACGCGCCCGACCGCCATGAGGTCGCCCGCCCACGCAGGCGGGGGCTGCACGACTGATCGATCCTCCGAGACGGCGACCGTGACGCCCTGCCGCGCAAGAACCCGAGCCGCCCACTGGGCCGGAAGGTCGGGGAAACCGCTGGTTGCCAGCGCCTCGAGGCCTGAAACATCGCCGCGGCGCGCCCGCTGGCGGGCGAGCCAGAACGCGGCGAGCCGGCGGCCGCGGGTGCTGCGCGCGAGCTCCGCAGCCGGCTGACCCGTGGTCCGGAGAGCACCCGCTCCCAGCATGGCGAGCCGACGGCACACCCACTCAAAGCGCGCCTGGGAGACGACAGCATCGCCCGCCAGGTGCGGCGCGGCCTCGGCGAATCGGCCCAGCTCCACCAGAGCTTCTGCCTGAAGCAGTTCCGCCCTGGGTCGGAGCGGGTCGGTGACTGGCAGCACTTCACTCGCGCGAACGGCCGAACCCAGCATCTCGCCGAACGTACGGGACCGCTCCTTGGGCGCTGCACCCCAGGCAAGCTGGCGCTGGGCCTCTGCGCGCTCCACCCAGCACTCGCCGCAACGCTTGCCGCCGCGCGCCGCCCAGACCAGTGCTGCCGAAGGCCGATGCAGCCGCAACGACGCCCGGGCAGCGATGATGAAGCCCGCGCTGCCGGCCCTTTCAGCGGCCCGCAGTGCGGGAACAGCCTGGCCCGCTTCGAGCCATGCTCGGGCATGCACCGCCCACTCACCCTCCGTGAAGCCCGCAGCAAGTCGTTCCAGACTCGGCGCTGAGGCCAGACCGGCAAGCTGCTGGGGAAACTCCACGGCCAGGCGGCGCTGAGCCTGGGCGCCGGCAACATCACCACCCCGGGCGACCAGCACCAGAGCCCGGGGCACGTCCTCGCGCCGAAGGGTCCCGAATCCCGGAAGAAGCTCGATTGCCGCCGCGGTCTCGCCCCGGAGGGAGAGGGCCTCGGCGCCGCGCAGACGCAGGTGGGCGCGGCCGTCGTCCGAGAGCCACGGCGCACCCGCGGCTACCGTCCAGGCCGTCGCAGGAGAGCGTGACGCCTCGAGGGCCTCCTCGAGCCGACGGGCGGCCAACCGTGTCCGGCCTCCGTCAGGCCGCGCCACATTGAACCCGGCGAGCCCGGCCACAGGAGCGCGTGCGTCACACGCAAACAACCCCCACAAGAAGGCGGCTCGGAGCTTCTCGCTCTCCCGGCCCCGGACCGCGACCTGCATGAACGCCTTGGCTCGCGCCGCGGGATCGCCCTTGGCCTGGAACGCCTGGGCAAGGGTGGGGACCGGCGTCGCGCGGCAGGCGCTCAGAACTGCAACGATGAGGGAAAAGACCGCCCGGACCGGAAAGCCACTAAATTCCGAGTGCTTCAGGATCGCCATCCGCCAGGATGCGCACCATCTCGTCGTGGAAGTAGTTGCTGTTCGCTCGAACCTCGGCGGAGACCCGTTGCTCGTACATGTCCCGCGAGCGGTCGATGTCTTCCTTGAGGCGTCTGTAGATGTCGTGCGCGAGCTTGCCGGCCTGCACGGCCTGTTCGTTGTACAGGCGGATCTCGGACACCAGCAGGCGGGCAAAACGGCGCGCCTCCTCGTGTTTACGCTCCTCCTCCGGCG
This sequence comes from Acidobacteriota bacterium, assembly GCA_003158745.1. Classification (GTDB taxonomy): domain Bacteria; phylum Acidobacteriota; class Thermoanaerobaculia; order Thermoanaerobaculales; family Thermoanaerobaculaceae; genus RBG-13-68-16. Next base: position 15,589 of record PMLC01000087.1, on the reverse strand, counting down.
TCCGCATCGGCACGGCCGGCGCCACCACAGGGACCGCAGGCACGGCCGGCATTGCAGGCGTCACCGGCACCGCTAACTGGAGTGTCGAAGCGGCATCCACGGCTGCCATTGGCACCGCTGGGGCCGCCGCAGGCTCCTCCTCGATAGCGGGCGGCGTCATCTCAAAGATCTCGGGGGCAGCAGGAGCCTCAGCGGGAGCTTCCTCTACCGGAGGAGGCGTCTCGCCGGTCAGGTCCTCAGGCTCCGCAAGCGCCGGGCTCGGGACCGTCGGCCGCGTCGCGAGCGTCTCGAGCATCAGACCCACGGTATAGGTGAGCTGCTGGATCACGGCACTGTTCAGGCCCGATTCGCCTTCGAGGGCCACGAGGATGCCGACGATCTTGCTGCGCAGCGACATGGGCAGGAGGAGCAACCGCTTGTCGCTACCGTGAAACCAGTTAGAAAGCACAGGGTCGCTGGCTGGACGAATGAGAAGCGGGGCTCCCATCGAGGCCTTCGTGAGCGCCTGCGACTCGGCCAGTGCGGCCCTCCAGGTGCGGGCAGGGTCACCGTTCGGGAAGCCGGCCCCCGACCATCCTTGGACGTTGGTGTCGCGTACAACCACGATCGCACGCGGACCACACCACAAACCGATTTGGCGGAGCAACTCCTGGAGGACCTCGGACTGGGCTCGACCCGCATCAAGTTGGCGCAGGACTCCCAGATCCAGCACCGGCGACGGCGGAGGTGGTGCGGTCAGACTCCGGAGGTGGTCCGCAACAGCCCCGATCGGAAACAGCACCTCGAGATCGGGGGGCACCACAACATCCAAGTCGCCCGCGAGGCGGTTTGCGAGCTCGCGGGTCTGCCTCGCCACAGCCTCAAGCTTGGCACGCATGAGCGCCGCGGCACCCTCCCGCATCTGCTCAAGTTCAGCGAGTACTGCTTCGTGCTTCTCCATGGTGCCTCCGTGCTGTACAGCCCGCGGAGCATTATCGGCGTGGCGCGCAAACGCTGTCAAGGAAACGTCGCTTTGCCTCTATCGGTGCGGTCTGGTAGTTTCCAACTTCTGGAGGGGCGATGAGGGTCGCTGGCCCGCAATTCTCCCGGATCGCCGTTGTGGTACTCGCACTCGCCTGCGCGGGTCGCCCTGGTGAGTTGCCGTCTGGTTTCGACATCGCCTCCGAGTTCGCAAAGGTGACCTCGGCCCAAGCCGAACTCTCAACGACCCGCGAGAACCTGGACAGCGCCCAAACCGGGACGCCCGGCCCCGACGTGGTGCCGGGTTCGGCCGATGTCCGTCTGAGGCAGGCGCAAGCCGCGTTTGACTCGGCGTACGCTCGGAGCCAGAAGGTGCTCGCCAGGTTTCTGAACGTGGCACTCAACGAGGCGCCAGGCCGTCCGGAGACGAGGCAAGCGCTCGATTTCTACGCCAGGGATGCCGTGTCCAACGGGCGCTATGCCTTCGAACACGGTGGTGACCGCACCGCGGTAATCAAAGCCCTCGCAGACGCAAAGCGCGCCTACCTCGCTCTGGGCCTCGGCGTCCCATGCCAGCTCGCATCGGCGATGGAGGAACTCCGCCGCACCCCGCCCCCGATAGCACAGGCGCTCGCGACCCCATCGGCCGCCGGGGTAGGAGGTCCTGCCAGCTCCCACCGTCGAAGGGATCGTCATCCAGCGGGTCCGAATCGGTCCCAGACGCCGCGTTGACCGCATCACCCTTTGCTGTGGTAGACTTTCTTCCCTTTGACCAGCGCACTCGCGTCCGCAGAGGCGCGACAAGACAGGCGCAGAAGGGGGGTGAGATCGCGCGATGCCAACGATGGTGCATGTTCGGGATAACGAGTCGTTCGAGCAGGCGCTGCGGCGCTTCAAGCGGAAGTGTGAAAAGGCAGGGATCCTGTCCGAGATCAAGAAGCGCCAGCACTACGAGAAGCCGAGCGTGCGGCGGAAGCGGAAGCTCATCCAAGCACGCAAGAAGCTCCTCCGCAAGCTTGCCCAGCAGCGCAAGGCGGGGCTGTTGTAGCCCCCCACACGGTCTTGACCTTCGCTTCACTCGAATTCGACCGGGTTCTCGCGCTCGTTGCCTCGTTTGCCCGCAGTGACAGAGGACACCGGGTAGTCACAACGACCCTTCCCCGCTTCACACCCGGGGAGGGGTCGTCGGCTTTTGGCTTGACCCGGGAGGTCCAGTCACTGATCGCCATGCGTGGCTCTCTCGGGTTCGCCGGGCTCGATGCAGCGGATCTCCTCGAACCCGAGACGCTCCGTCCGACCGACGCCGCCGACCTGGCCCGGCTGGTGACGCTCGCGCGGCGGCTGGTCGAGGCCAGGGCGGCACTCGCGGGGGCCGGAGTCGGACCCGAGCTTGCCCGCATCCTCGCGGAGCTGCCGCAACTTGAGGGGTTCCTCGCATTCTGTGATCTCCGACTGGGACCGGATGGGGAGATCCTCGACAGCGCCTCGCCGGCGCTCGCGCAGGCCAGGGCCGCGCGGGAACGCAACCGGGGCGCGATAGTGTCGGCGATGGAACAGATCCGAAGACAGCACAAGGCGCTCTCTGCTCCGTTCACGCTGCGCAGGGATCGATACTGTGTACCGGTCCCCGTCTCGGAGAGGAACCTCGTTCCCGGGCTGGTCCTGGACGCCTCGTCGTCGGGAGCAACCGTCTACCTCGAGCCGTTCGCCGTGGTCGAGCTCAACAACGCACTCGCACAAGCCATCGCACTGGCCCGAGCCGAAGAAGAGCGCGTTCTCGCGGAGCTCGCTTCCGCTTTTCACGGGCGCAGGGACGCGCTGCTGCAAGGGGCCCGATCGCTCGCGGTCCTAGATGCCGCGCAAGCGCGTGTGCTGTTCGGGCAAGCAAGCGAGGGCATTCTCCTGGAACCGGGCGCAGCCGGGTCTTTGCGGCTCGTGAACGCCCGTCACCCACTGCTCGACCCGACGCTCGCCTCCCTGCGCGGCGAGGTGCTCGGGGATGCGGGCAACACCCGGCCTGTCGTGCCGCTCGACCTGGAGTTCCCGGAAGACACCAGGCTGGTGCTCCTCTCCGGGCCGAACGCAGGCGGCAAGACCGTCGCGATCAAGACCGTCGGTCTCGCCGCCCTGATGGCCCAGTCAGGGATCCCAATCCTGGCAGCGGATGGCAGCGGGTTGCCCTCGTTCAGAAGGCTGTGGTGTCACCTCGGCGACGACCAGGACCTCTTCTCGGATCTCTCCACTTTCACGGGCGCGATGCGCGCAACTGCTGCCCTCCTGGCCGACGCCGACGCCGACACGCTCGTGCTCTACGACGAGTTGGGCTCCGGTACCGATCCCGAGGAAGGAGCCGCGCTGGCAGCGGCGCTCCTCGAGGAGCTCGCGCGGCGGCGCTGCTGGACACTGGCCACGGCCCACCTGATCACGGTCGCCGCTCACCTCGAGAACGTTCCCGGCGCACTGAACGCCGCAATGGGGTATGACGAGGCGAGCGGCCGCCCCACGTACCGTCTCCACCTCGGCACGCCAGGCCGGTCACGCGGGCTTGCTATCGCGAGCTCGTGCGGGGTTCCAGGGTCCGTCCTGACACGGGCTCGCGAGATGCTCTCCCGCTCCTTCCTCGCCATCGACGGCTACCTCGAGGCCTTGCAGGAGGAGCGCGGCCGTCTGTCGCAGGAGCGAGAGCGCTTCGTACAACTCGAGCGCGAAGCAGAACTCGCCCGGGCCCGAGCCGAGGAAGAGCGCGAGAAGCTTGCTGCTGAGCAGGAGAAGGTTCGCCACCGCCTCGACGAGGAGCGCGATGCGCTGCGGCGGAGGGCGAAGGAGCAACTGGCGACAGCCCTTGCAACGCTTGAGCAGGCGAGGACCCGTGGGGAGTTTCCAGGTAAGAAGCGGGTCGCGGCCATGCGCCGTACCGCCCTCGACCTCGAGCCGGAGCGCCCCTCTCCGCTCGAACGCGCGGAGCCGCTTATACCCGGCGCGACGGTACGCTTGATCGGCATGGCCTCGACCGGGAAGGTCCAGCGCGTGGCCGGCGATCGCGTGGAAGTGCTGGTCAAGGACAAGCGTCTTTGGGTCGAGGCGGGAGCGTGCGAGCCGGTCGCGCCGCCTGCCGCCCCGACGACTGGTGAGGTCGAGGTGGCTGTGTTCCAGGCGCCCCCGGCTGAGATCAAGCTGATCGGAATGACCCAGGAAGAGGCCCGAGACGAGGTGGAGCGGTTCCTCGACCGGGCGCTGGTGTCCGGAATCGGCCACGTGCGCATCGTGCACGGCCACGGCACAGGTGCGCTGCGGCGCGCGGTCCGCGAGGTGCTGGCACACCACCCGGCCGTGGCACACTTCACCCACCCGCCGCAGTTTCGCGGCGGGACGGGTGTGACCGAAGTGGAGCTCGATCTCTCATGATGGCGGTCCCTGGAATCAAGCCGATGAGCCGGAGGTTCGGAACCCCGAAGTGGAAGACCAGAGGAGAAAAACTGCTTGGGCCTTTCAGCTCCCCCGCTCCTCTGCACCTCAGCACCTCTGCTGGCGGCCGGCAAGACAGAGGTCGTACCTGCGGGAGAGAGCGCCCATGAGCGGTTACGACCTCTCCCGGCCCGTCCTGGACCAGCTCAGGGAAGCCGCGGACATCGTGGCCGTGATCGGCGAACACCTCACGCTGCGGAAGACCGGCCGCAACTACGTGGGCCTCTGTCCGTTTCACGGCGAGAAAACGCCTTCGTTCAACGTCTCGCGGGAGAAGGGGACCTACTACTGCTTCGGCTGCAAGCGCGGCGGCGACGCGATCGACTTCGTAATGGAAATCGAGCGGGTCTCGTTCGCGGAAGCCGTCGAGCGCCTCGCGGACCGTTTCGGCGTCCGCCTCCCGCCTGCGTCCCCTCAGGCCCGCCAGCGCAAGGACGAGCAGGAGCATCTCGCAGAGGTCATGGAAGCGGCGCAAGCGGTGTTCGTGCGCCATCTGGCCGACGACCGCCCGCGCTCGTTCCTGGAGCGGCGCGCCGTTTCCCTCGAGGTGGCGGCAGAGTTTGGTCTCGGCTACGCGAAGGGGGAGTGGCGCGCGCTCTACGACGAGCTGCGCAAGCGCTTCCCGGAGCGTACCCTGATCGCCGCCGGACTCGTCGTGGAGGGGGACGAGGGCCGGGTCTGGGACCGCTTCCGCGAACGGGTTACGATCCCGATCCGCAACGTCCGCGGGCGGATCATCGCCTTCGGCGGCCGCGCACTCGGAGACGAAAAACCCAAGTACCTCAACTCACCGGAAACCAGCCTGTTCTCGAAGAGCCAGGTGCTGTTCCTACTCGACCGCGCGGCGCGTGCGTTCGCCTCGGCCGATCGCGCGATCGTCGTCGAGGGGTATTTCGACTGCATCGCGTTGCATCAGGCCGGGCTTACCGAGACGGTGGCCACGCTCGGGACAGCCTTGTCGGAGCAGCACGCCCGCGAGCTTGCCAGGCGCGTACCCCGCGTTGTGGTGTGCTTCGACGGCGATGATGCCGGACGGCAGGCGGCCGTCGGTGCCGTGCGCACGCTGCTCGCGGCCTCGCTCGAGGTGAGCGTGCTGTTGCTCCCCGAGGGGCAGGATCCCGACGACGTGGTGCGCAGGGAAAGAGGCGATGGGTTTCGGGCGCGGGTCGCGGCGGCCCTCCCGGTCGGCACGTTCCTGCTGGAGCTAATGGGATCGACCCGCCAGGAACGGCGGCGCAACCTTTTGCAGACACTGGAGATCGTTGCTGCTTGCCCCGATCCGGTGCGACGTTTTGAGATGCGCGAGACACTCGCCCACGGGGCGGGGGTTCCCCTCGAAGAGCTCGGCGGTCTCGGCGCTCCGCACGTCGTGGCACGACAATCTGCCGCAGAGGATCTCCCGGAGCACGCCGAGATGGCTCTTCTGCGCTCGTTCCTTCATGATCTTGAGCCGACACGGAGCGCGGAATTCATCCGGAATTTCCCGGTCGACGGCATCTGCCACCCTGGTGTCCGGCGCGTGATCGATATTCTCCAGCGCCGCACGGCTGAAGGCGCTGCCGTGGAGATTCCCGACGTGCTGTCTGAGATCCAGGACCCCGTGGACCGTCGCCTGCTCGCGAGTCTCGAGCACGAAGCGCCGCAGACCCCGCAGGAACGCATTCCGAGCCTCATCGAACTCGTCCAGCGGCGGAGCGACCGACTCAAGAGCGCCCAGCTCGTTGCGCGGATCCGTGAAGCAGAAATCACAGGTGATACACAGTCGCTTTCGCAACTTAAGGCCGAGCAGAGTGAGCTGATCAAGAAACGGAGGAAGCCGTCGTGAGCGGCTCTTGGGCCGCCTCGAGGGCTTGCGCATGGTGGTACCCTTGAAATTTAGTCGCTGATGTCCGACATTGGGAATGGTGAGGGGTGGCGGGTGGCGGTTACTATCCCAAACATCGAGGTGTCGGACGTAACATCCTACGCCTCAAACTCATCACACAGAGGGACACTTGCGAAAACCACAGCAGAAGAAGGAACCTCGCGGGACTCAGTATCGAGAGCGCGAGCGCAGGGTTGCACAGGAGTCTGCAGACCGGCACAGTAAGAGGGCAGGCGATCGGCTCCCGACCAAAGGGCGTAGCTCGCCCAAGCCGGCGATGCGTCCAGTCAAGCCCGCAGCAGTTCGTCCGATCAAGCCCGGTGCGGCGCGTGTTCGCGCCGCGCAGGCAGCCAAAGCCCCCGTGCGACGTGCCAAGACCGCGACGCCTTCCAAGGGCAGGGTCAACCTCAAGGTCGCAAAACGACCGACCAAGCCGGCCACCAGGCCGGTGCAGAAGAAACACCTGGATCGAAGCAAGCCCCAGATTCGCACCGTGATAAGGCCAGCCGCGTCCAGCGCTAAGCCCCTCCGGGACAAGCGTCCGCTGAAGAGCGCCACCAAGCCCCGGCAGGTGTCACCCACGCAGAAGGCCACAGGAAGGTCCCGACCCGATCGGCAGCCGGCCAAAGTCGGCGTCAAGCCGCCGCTACGGCACACCCGCCCTTCCAGGGCATCCGCTAAGGACAAGCTGCAACCGCACCCGACGAAGAACACCGCCAAACCTCGCCAGGATAAGCGTCCCGCCAAGGCGCGCCCTGCGCCGCAGACCGAGGGACGTGTGAATCGGCCAGCCACCAAACCGTCTACGGGCAGAGGAACCTCCAAGCCCCAGGCGGCACGCAGAGCGGACCAGCATCCTCTTCGGAAGACGGCGCCGGTTCTCCAACCGCAGCCGCGCAAGGTGCGTTCGGCACAACAACCTGACGCACGTGCCCGACGAGATAGGGACCATCAGGCGAACGAATCGCCGGCTTCGCCGGGGTTGCGTGATGCCCTGGCGCTGACCATCGAGGAGAAGTACGTCGAGCTCGCGAGGCTCCTTGGCCTTGGGCGCGAGCGGGGCTATGTCCTCGTGGATGAGATCCTGGAGGTCTTGCCCGAAGAGGTCGCTTCCGCACCAGACGAACTCGATGAGATCTACCTCCGCTTCACGGAGAACGACATCGAGATCGTCGAGAGTATCGAGAAGCTCGCGGCGCTGGAGGAGGAGGGTGCCGCCGGAGAGCGCCCAGAGAACCCGGAGCCGGTGCCAGGAGCCAACCTGGTAGACCCCGCGATGCTCGAGAAGACCAACGACCCCGTCCGTATGTACCTCCGGGAGATGGGAACCGTCAAGCTGCTGGATCGGAACGGAGAAGTCTCCATCGCGATGCGCATCGAATCCGGGGAGGCTGAGGTCTTTTCTGCGCTCGGATCAAGCCCCAGGGTGCGAGAGCTCTTCCTCCGCGCCAACGAGATGGCCCGGCGCGACCGCAGGATGATGCGCGACATCCTGGCCGGCCTCAACGGAGAGCTCGACGAACGTGGTCAGCTGCGGGTTTCGGAGACCATGAAGCTCTTCGACCGCATCCGGGAGCTGGACGAACAGTCCAAGGAACTCAAGGAACGGTTCCGCCGCTGCAAGAGGGGGACACGCCGGGGTGACGAGCTGCTGCAGCAGATCGATGCCATGTCCGGCGACATCTCGGTGCTTGTCCGATCTACCGACTTCACCACAACGACGCGCAACCGGTTGGTGCGGTTCCTGACCGAGGTCGAGCGTCAGTTCTCGATCCCAATCACCACCATCCGTAAGGACGACGCCAAGCTCAGGATCGAGCGCAACGCCGAACGGCGGGCCTTCTACAAGGAGCGGGTGAAACGGTACAGGGCCGAACTTAAGGCTCTCGAGGCACGCTTCGGTGTTCCATACGATGAGCTCAAACGCGTGGTTGCGGAAGTGCGCCAGGGCGAGCGCGAGACCGACAGAGCCAAGCAGGAGCTTATCGTTGCCAACCTGCGACTCGTGGTCTCGATCGCCAAGAAGTACACAAACCGGGGGCTGCAGTTCCTCGACCTGATCCAGGAGGGGAACATCGGCCTCATGAAGGCCGTGGACAAGTTCGAGTATCGGCGGGGATACAAGTTCTCCACGTACGCGACGTGGTGGATCCGCCAGGCGATCACCCGCGCCATCGCAGACCAGGCGCGCACGATCCGCATCCCGGTCCACATGATCGAGACGATCAACAAGCTGACCCGAACGCAGCGCCAGCTCGTTCAGGAGCTGGGACGCGAGCCCACCGCCGAGGAGGTCGCCGAGAAGATGGAGATCCCGGTGACGAAGGTGCGCAAGATCATGAAGATCGCGCAGGAACCGATCTCCCTCGAGACCCCAATTGGTGAGGAAGAGGATTCTCATCTGGGCGACTTCGTCGAGGATCGTTCGGCGGTTTCCCCGATCGATGCGGTGATCGCGGCCAGCCTCAAGACCCAGGCCGAGGGGGTGTTGCGCACGCTCACGCCGCGCGAGGCTGAGGTGTTGCGGCGGCGGTTCGGGATCGGTGACGGCACTGAGCACACCCTCGAGGAGGTTGGCAAGGCTTTCAATGTCACGAGGGAACGGATCCGTCAGATTGAGTCGAAGGCCCTCCGCAAGCTCCGTCACCCGACCCGGGCCAAGCTCCTCAAGCCGTATCTCGACATGATTGGATGAGAGAATAGTCAACAGTCGAGAATCGACAGTCAGAAACAAGGACCACGAGGGGACGGCCGATATAGCAGTCCCCTCTTCCTTTGTCCGGGCAGGTCGGGAAGCTGCCGGTTGTGAGCTTGCCTCAAGCGCGACAGAGGCTTACAATCCACGCCGCTGGGTCCATAGCTCAGCGGTCAGAGCTGCCGGCTCATAACCGGTTGGTCCCAGGTTCGAATCCTGGTGGACCCACCAAGCTGGTGAGCGGTTTGCGGAGTCTCGACGCTGGCCTGACCCGGCTCGGGACGTCCGAATCAGGGGAGGGGCGTTGACGGCGAGCGACCAACTGGCAGGGTACATCGCGCTGCAGCGGCTTTTGGACCGCCGCAGCGCCCTGAAGAAGGAGCGGGACACTCCGCCGGAAGCGCTCGCCGCGCTGCGGACGCAGTTCTCGGAGCGCCACGAGAAGCTCGAGGCGGCCCGCGCCCAGCGCTACGCACTCCAGACCGAGCAGGCCACCCTGCAGGGTGAGGCAGAGGCGCTGCGCGAGGAGCGTGAGCACTTCCGCAAGCAGAAGAGCCAGGTCACTAACATGAAACAGCTCTCGGCCGTGGTCTCCGAGCTCGACCACGTGGAGACACAGTTGAAGGCCAAGGAGGAACGGCTCTTCGAGATCATGCAGACGCTCGAGACAACCGAAGGTGAGATCACGAGGCTCGGCGAGGAGAGCCCGGAAGAGAAGGCCCTGCGCGAGCAGGCGGAAGCCGCATGGAACGAGCTCCGGGCGGCAAGCGAGGTCGAGCTGGCCGACATCGAGCGTGAGCTGCGGATCGTCCAGCGCCAGCTCGGCGAAACGGGGATGAACCGTTTCAAGAAGCTGTGGACCTCGCGCAAGCCGACCGCGGTGGTGCCGATGGAAGGCAATGCGTGCTCCGCTTGCCATGGCGACCTGCGCCCCTCGCTCGTGCAGCTCGTCCGTACCGCCGAGGAACTGCAGTTCTGTGATCACTGCCGCCGTCTCCTCTACGATCCCGAGCAGTTCCACACCAACCCATGAGCCCCGCGCTCAAGGCTGTGGCGGAGGTCGATGGCGGCTCCCGCGGCAACCCCGGTGAGGCCGGCTGTGGCATCGTCCTAGAGCTTTGCGGCGAGAGGGAGGGACACACTCTCTACCTCGGCACTGCGACGAACAACGTCGCCGAGTACGCGGCGCTCCTGGCTGCGCTCGAGCGAGCCCAGGCTCTTGGCGTCGACAACCTCGAGGTGAAGTCTGACTCGCAGCTCCTGGTGGAGCAGATGAACGGCGGCTACAAGGTCAAGGCTGCGCACCTCAAGCCCCTCTGGCTGCGGGCCCGCATGCTGGCCGCGGGGTTTCGGCAGTTTGAGATCCTCCACGTGACACGCGAGGCCAATCGGGCCGCAGACGAGCTTGCCAACCGGGCTATGGACGAACGGATTTCGACGCTCCCTTGGCCAGAGGGGCTGCCATGAAGACCGTGGTCCGCGGCCAGTGGTCTGTGGGCCGAGCCCAGTTCCTTTGCCGGTCCGGGGCGGTCCGTCGGGGGCGATATCGGTGAGCTTCGCCGAAAACCTCGCGGCCGTGCGCAGTCGAATCGCTTCAGCGTGCGCGAGGGCCGGGCGTGACCCGGCAACCGTCGGGATTGTGGCCGTGAGCAAGACCCAGCCCGCCGAAGTCGTGATCGAAGCCGTCGCGGCAGGCGTGGATGCAATCGGCGAGAACCGCGTCCAGGAAGCGGCGGTCAAGCGCCCCTTGGTCGGCGGCGCAACGCCCTGGCACCTCATCGGGCCACTTCAGCGCAACAAGGCGAAGCTGGCGCTCGATCTGTTGGATCTCATCGAAACGGTCGATCGACCGGAGCTCGCCGACCGGCTTGAGGCTCTAGGGGCACCGTCGCAGCGGGTTCTCCCGGTCTTCATCGAGGTCAACATCGGCGTCGAGGATCAGAAGAGCGGGGTTCTCCCCGTCGCATCGCCTGCACTCGTCGAGCGGATCCTGGGTCAGTGCCCACACCTGCGCTTGTGCGGCGTGATGACCGTGCCTCCCTACGACCCCGATCCAAGGCGCTCGCGTCCGTACTTCGAGGCGTTGCGACGGCTGGCCCGGGATCTCGAGAGGCGCTTCGGACTCTCGCCTCTCCAGCTCTCGATGGGGATGAGCGAGGACTTCGAGGCGGCGGTCGAGGAGGGGGCAACATTGGTCCGTCTCGGCCGCGTCCTCTTCGGCGAGAGGAGGATCGCGCCTTGAGTCTTGTCACCGCGCTCGAGGCAAGGTAGGTTAAGCTAATGGAAGTAGGAGGCTCCGCCATGAACCGGTTGACCCCGCTTGAGATCCAACGCGCCTCTTTCGCGCGCCGCTGGCGGGGCCTCGACCCCGATGCCATCCGTGACTTTCTCGGTGAGATCGCCGAACAGCTCGAGGAAGAGGCTCGCACACGGGGCGAGTTGCGCGCACAGATCGCGCGGCTCACCCAGGAGATCGAGGAGTACCGACAGCGTGCCGCAGCCGTGAACGAGGCCTTGGTGGCGGCGCAGCGTACCGCCGAAGCAACCATCGTGCGCGCCGAGACAGAGGCCCAGCGCATCGTCGCGGACGCCGAAGCACTGGCCGACCGGGTCGTGGACGACGCGGCAAAGCGTGCCGAAAACATCGAGCTGGTCATCGGCCAGCTACGCACCAGACGCCGTGCTGCGCGTGCCGATCTCAAGCGGCTTGTCGAGGTCCTTGGCGGCTCGGTCCGTGACGACGAAGCCGCCGAGCAGCGCGAGAGCGAAGAGCCCACCGTGAGTTTCCTGCGTCGTCGGCCGACCGATGCCAAAGGCGAGCGGTGACCCGCTCGAGCGCCGCCAATCCCAGAACGAGCCGATCCCGATCGAACCGCGGTCAACGCGAAGGCCGAGCCTTCAGCCTGCTCATCGAAGGCGCCGCGGTCGTGGCCACACCACTGGGTACCAGCGCACTCTCCGGCCCTCACCAGGGTGCGCTCGAGATCCTCACCGAAACTGTCGTCCGATGCGAAGGACCCTCGATCGTGTTCGTCGGGACGGGCCGCGAGCACGACCGGCGCTACGAGCCCCCGGACATGATCCTGGACGCGGTCGGAGGGACGGTGATCCCAGGATTCGTGGACCCCCACACGCACCTCCCGTTCGCCGGGTACCGGGAAGGGGAGTTCGACCGCCGCCTCGCCGGAGAGAGCTACTCCCAGATCGCAGGCTCCGGGGGTGGGATCGTGGCCACCGTCGCGGCGACTCGCCGCGCGACCTCCTCAGAGCTGCTCCAGCTCACCCTTCACCGTCTCGACAGACAGCTCCTGTGCGGCACCACGACCACCGAGGCGAAGTCCGGCTACGGCCTCAATCTCGAGACAGAGATCAAGCAACTGCAGGTCCTGAGAGAGGCCGGGCAACGGCACCCCGTCGAGATCGTCCCTACCGCCATGCCGGCCCACGAAGTTCCAGAAGAGTGGCGGCACGATCCCGATGGTTATGTGGACGTCGTCGTCCGGGAAATTTACCCGGCCATCGCCGCCGGGTGTCTCGCCGAACAGGTTGATGTCTTCTGCGAGCGCGGCGTGTTCACGCCGGACCAGACCCGCCGCCTTCTGGCCGACGCCAAACACCTAGGGTGGCGAATCCACCTCCATGCCGACGAACTGTGCGACCTGGGAGGCGCGTCGCTCGCCGCCGAGACGGGCGCAGCGGCTGCCTCCCACCTTCTCCACGCCTCGCACGAGGGGATCGCAGCGATGGCGCAAGCGGGCGTGATCGCGATCGCGCTTCCAGGCGTTTCGTTTTTCCTGCGCGATCGCTTCGCGCCGGTCCGCGATCTCGTCAAGGCCGGCGTTCCGGTCGCCGTCGCCACCGACTGCAACCCGGGCTCATCCCACACCGAGTCGATGCCCGCAGTCATCGCCCTCGCATGCCTGGGCGCCGGGCTCTCCTCCGAGGAAGCGCTGGTGGCGGCTACGCTCAATGCAGCGGCGGCATTGGGCCGCGCCGACCGGCTGGGCAGCATCGAGGTCGGCAAGCAGGCCGACCTGGTCGTGCTCGATGCGCCTTCCCCCAAGCACCTCGTCTACCACTTCGGCGTTAACCTCGTCCGCCACGTCGTCAAGGCCGGCGAGATCGTCGTGCGCGACGGCGCTCTCCAGCCGCACTAGGAGGCTTCTGGGTTCTTGAGCCGAACACACCTGAAAGGGCCGGCGAACCCCGCGGGCGGCGAGGGTCTTGCTCACACGAACGAGGTCAACACCAGGAGAACAACTGTGATGCCGATCGCGATTCAGGTGATTTGCATGGTGCGATCATCGGCTTCTTCTTCGGGTCGGTAAGTGGTTCGGACGTGTCGTCCTTCGGATGCTAACCGCTTGGAAACCCAGGAACTCAGCAGCGCTCGAGCTTGGCTAGGGAGGGGATCAGCGTCTTGCGGCCGGTGCGGTCGAAGAAAACGACCAGACGCGTCTGGGCGTCCGTCCCCTGAACCTGGAGAATCACTCCGGATCCAAACGTGGCGTGGCGGACCTTCAGCCCCGGGCGCCAACCATCGGGGTGTCTGGGGGACGATCGGGGTCCGGGGTCCGGGGTCCGGGGTCCGAACCGCTCCTCGTGAAAACCGTCCGAGGGCTTGGCTACTCGGCGGGTCGGCTGGGGCGCACGCGCGCGGAACGGATCGCGTCCCGCCGCCGCCGTGCGGTCTTCCACGACCTCTCGGGGAACGTCGAGCAGGAACGGCGACGGCCGCCCCGAGAGGAGCTGACCATTGACCCGCCGCACCCGCGCGAACGTCAGGAAGAGACGGCGCTGCGCCCGCGTCATGCCGACGTAGGCGAGGCGGCGCTCCTCCTCCTCGTCGGCCTCGCCATTTCCCTCCCGCCGCAGAGGGAGGAGTCCGTCCTCCATCCCGACCAGGAAAACGGCGGCGAACTCGAGCCCCTTCGCGGCGTGCAGCGTCGAGAGCTGCACCGCGTCGCCCTCGCGGCGCATGTCGGCGTCGGTCAGCAGGGCCACCTCGTCGAGAAAGCCCCGCAGATCAAGACCCCGCTCCGTCGCTTCCGCGGCCGCTGCGACGAGCTGGTCGAGGTTGGCGCGACGGGCCCGGTCTTCCTCGTCCTCCGACCCGTACTGCGCCGCCAGCCCCGAGCGATCCAGCAGCTGGCGCACCACCTCGGCTGCGGGTGCGCCCGCCGCGAGGGTCCGCAGCTCAACGAGCAACGTGTTGAACTCCCCCACCGCCAGCCGGGCCCGCGGAGTCAGTTCCTCCGGAAGGCGGCGCGCCGCCTCCGGCAGCGGCACTCCCCATGCGCCGGCCGCGCTCTCCAAGTGGTCCATCGCCACCTGCCCGATGCCGCGAGCAGGTACGTGGATGGCACGCCGGAACGCCAGCACGTCGTCCGGAGCCACGAGCAGTCGCAGGTACGCGAGGGCGTCGCGGACTTCCTTGCGCTCCCAGAATCTGGTCCCTCCGACGACTACGTAGGGCATCGCGCGCCGCACCATCTCGGCTTCGAACGGTCGCGACTGGGCGTTGACCCGGAACAGCACCGCGATCTCTCCCGCGCTTACCGAGCCGCGGAGGCGGCCGATCTCGTCGGCCACGAAGCGTGCCTCGTCCGCCTCATCGGCCGCGAGGTACACGACGACGGGAGCTCCCGATCCGACCTCCGACGAGAGCTTCTTCGGGCGGCGCCGGCTGTTGCGTTCGATCACGGCGGCGGCAGCTCGCAGGATCGGCTCCGCGGAGCGGTAGTTGCGGCCGAGCGTCACGATGCACGCCGTCGGATACGCCGCCTCGAAGTTGAGGATGTTCTCGACCTCCGCGCCACGCCATCGATAAATCGACTGGTCCTCATCGCCCACGGCCGTGAGGTTTGGCGTCTTGCCGCCCAGCAGCCACACCAGCCGGGCCTGGGCTAGATTCGTGTCCTGGTACTCGTCCACCAGCAGCCACCGAAAGCGGGAAATAAGGGACTTCCGCAGCACGTCGTGGCGCTCCAGGAGCGACACGGCGCCGAGCAGCATGTCGTCGAAGTCCACGGCACCGGCGGACCGGAGTTCGTCCTGATACGCGGCGTAGAGTTGCGCGATGAGACGCTCGCTGTCGCCGCGTGCCCTGCTCTCAAGCTCCTTCGGGCCGAGGAGCGCATTCTTAGCCGCGGAGATGCGTGACCGCGCCGCCCGTGGCGTCAGTCGTGTGCTGGGGATCTCGAGTTTCTTGAAAACACGGTCGAGGATCTGGCGCTGCTCGTCCTCGTCCGCGATCACGAATCGCTCCGGCAATCTGGCCTCGCGAGCGTGGTTCCGCAGCAACTGAAGTGCAAACCTGTGGAATGTTCCGACGAACCCGCCCCGCAGTGAGCCGCGGACCAGCGATTCGACCCGCTCCGCCATCTCGCGCGCCGCCTTGTTGGTGAACGTGACAGCGAGAATCTCGTGAGGTTGCGCCAGGCCGAGCTCCATCAGGGCCGCAATCCGGTACGTGAGGACCCTCGTCTTGCCGGACCCCGCCCCGGCAACGACGAGAAGCGGTCCTTCACCGTGCATCACGGCCAGCTTCTGGTCTTCGTCCAGGTCGGCAAGCAGGGCCTCAAGGCGGTTCACCGGTCCTCCAG
>PMLC01000064.1 GCA_003158745.1 Acidobacteriota bacterium | reverse complement strand
CAACTTTCGACTCTGGACCGTTGCCTCGCATCACTCCGGTTTCCAATCGTCGAGCAGCACGGGCTTGCCCCAGCTGTTGCCGGCCCGCGGAGCCACCGCGAGGTCCCAGTCCAGCACACCGGGCGTGTAGCGCGGAACTCGGAAGAACAAGAGTGAGCCATCTTGCGCCGGCGCGGCCTCGAGCAGAGGGTGACGCTGCTTGCCGGGGAGGCGCACCTCCTGCACCACACCACTGGCGAAGAGGAGCTGGCGATCCGCGCGGCAAAAGTAGAGAATCTGCCTTGGACCCGGACGGGGTGCGAATTCCGGACCCATCGTGTTGATGCGCGGCTCCAGCGGTTGACCCGGCTTGCCTTCCGTGGAGAGCCAGAGGTCGCTGCTGCCCGCGTCATATACCGTCCAAACCAGCGCCCCGAGGTGCGTGCCGAATCGTTGCGCGTCGCCAACGCTCGGCCCCCCAGGCACGTCGACCTTCTCGACCGCCGACCACGGTGCCTGAGCGTTTGCTCGCCGCGACGCGACCAATTGCCGCGCGCCGCCAGTCTGCACCACCTCGACGAGGCACGAGGTTTCGTCCTCATTGATCCACGTGATTCGCGCCCCCGCATCAGCCGCGATCCCGGGGAGATCAACGAATTGGGGCGTGCCCCACCCCTCCTTTCCCCAGGCCACGCGGTACGGACGGCAGCCCCCGAGGGCCCACGGAGCCAGGGCGCCCGAGGAGCTGCGCATCCCCGGACGCTGGGCTCCCACTGGAGGCGCTTCGGCCCCCTTGAGCGGGAGGCCGGGCACGAGTCCGGCCGCGAAGTACACGGTCCTGCCGCCTCGAACCGGCAAGGGCGTGAGCTCCATCCCGACGGAGTTGATCTTCTTGGGGTCGTTGGGTGCCGTCACCTCGGCCGGCAGCGCGTCCAGCGACCTCGGCAGGAACCTGAGCTGGTACGCCGAGAAGAGGTACAGCTCCGCAGCGTCGGCGAACAGGACCTTTGTGCCCACCATCGCCGTCGTTCCCGGCACCGGGTTCACCGCGACCTCCTGCCCGATCCGGAAATCGTCCAGCTCCCCGGCGCGTAGCCCGGCGACGCACACGGTGTCTCCGGTCACCCTCACCTTGACGACCAGATCCTTGTCGAGCTGAGGGACGGGCCGCCCCTCCCGCCGCATCGCTCCCTGCATCGACTCAGGGAGTCCCTCCTTGATCTCGACCTCCCGGACACCGGGGTCCGTCGCGTCCCTGATGGCCGCGATCCGGCCGAGGATCAAGTTGTCCGGTTGAGGCACCGGGGAGGTCGCGTCCTGCATGGAACAGCCGACCATGCCGACACTGACGACAAGCAGCAACCCAAAGCTCCGCATGTGTGACTCCAATCTCACCAAAGCATACCTGCGATGCAGGCGCTCACGAAGTTGGTCAGAGATCCGGCGACGAGGGCCCGCACGCCGAGCTTCGCCAGGTCGTGCTGACGGTTGGGAGCGAGGCCGCCGATACCGCCGATCTGGATGCCGATCGAACCGATATTGGCGAAGCCCGCCAGCGCATACGTCGCCAGCACCACGGCCCGCTCGGACAGCACGGTCAACGACCCGACAGGTTTGGCGCCGCTCGCGATGAGCTTCGCGTTGTCGAGCAGCGTCTTCATATCGAGGTACGCGATGAACTCGTTGAGAACGGTCTTCTTGCCGAGCAGCACGCCGACCGTGCCGCACTCGCTCCACGGGATCCCGATCAGCCACGCGACCGGGGCGAGGACCCTCGCGAACAGCCACTCGAGCGAGAGCTGCGGCATCCCGGCCAGGCCCCCGACCCAGCCGAGCAGCGCGTTGACCAACGCGAGCAGGGCCAGGAACGCGATGAGCATCGCTCCGACGTTGAGGCAGAGCTTCATGCCGTCGGACGCCCCGGACGCCGCCGCATCGACGCCGTTGACCCACGGCCGCTCCACGCGGGCTTGCACCGTCCCGCGCGTCTCGGGCTCTCCGTCCTCCGGGTACAGCAGCTTCGAGATCGCGAGTGCTCCGGGCGCCGCCATGACAGCGGCTGCGATCAGATGCACGGCCGGGACTCCGAACGAGATATACACCACGATCACACCGGCAGCCATGTGCGCGAAGCCACCCACCATGATCGCATGCAGCTCCGATTGAGTGAGTGTCGCGAGGTATGGCCGGATCATGAGAGGCGCCTCGGTCTGTCCCACAAAGACGTTTGCGTCGCAGAGCGACTCGGCGCCCGAGGTACCCATCGTCTTCATCATCAACCAGGCGATCCCCTGAACGACCTTTTGGAGGATCCCGTAGTAGTAGAGGATCGTGGTGGCAGCCGAGACGAAGATGATCGTCGGCAGCACCTTGAACGCGAAGAAGTGGTCGGTGAACTTCTCGCCGAACACGAAGCTCGCACCGGCGTCCGAGAAGTCGAGGAACTTCTTGGCCAGGTTGCCCAGGAAATTGAACGCCGCAAAGCCCCAAGGCGTCCGGATCACGATCGCAGCCAGTGCGATTTGCAGGCCGAGGCCCCAAAGCACCGTCCGCCAGCGCACGGCCTTCCGGTCCCTCGAGAAGACATAGGCGAGACCCACGAAGACCATGAAGCCGAGCGCCGAGATTGCACGTTCCAAGGGTCCTCCCGCGGTCGCGGACAACACCGCGTATCATACTCCGGATGATACGGATGAACCGCGAGGAGTTCGAACGCGTCGTGGCCGGGGCGCTCGACAGGCTCCCCGCCGAGGTCGCCTCCTACCTGGAGAATGTCGCCGTCGTCGTAGAGGACGAGCCCACCGAGGACGAGATCATCGACGCCGGCCTCGACCCAGAGAACGAGACCCTCTTCGGCCTGTACCAGGGGATGGCGCTGCCGGACCGCGGGGGCACCTACGGCAACATCCTCCCCGACCGGATCGTCATCTACCGACGCCCCCTGCTCGACGAGTGCCAGGACAAGAACGAGCTGATCCGCGAGATCCAGGACACCGTCGTCCACGAGATCGGTCACTACTTCGGCCTCGACGAAGAGGATCTCCCCTAGTTCGCACCCTGGGAGTGCCCCGCACCCTGTCATTCTGAGCGAGCGCAGCCTCTGGGGGGCCCCGCGTCCGCTCCGCCCACCCACCCGGACGTTCTCGACCTCCCGTGCCCCCCGCTCGTCCTGCCGGAGGCAGGACTCGCCTATGTTCCCCTCCCTCGCATGCAGCGCCCGGTCGGGGCCAGCGTTTCCCCCCGCCGGTCTGGCCGCTCGGTGCCCGCACGCTCCGGCGACATATCTCCTCAGCCCGCGGGACGGTCTTCCCCCACCCCCCGGCTCTGCGGAGGCCCTGCTTATCCTCCTCGCTCGCTCGAGGCCCGCAGTCTGCGGAACAACCGCCGCTTCACCCGAGGTGCAGGGTTGACTACGCCCTGCCCACATGCTCAGGCGCCAATGCCGGGTCTCCTGTCAGTTCAAGTCGACGGTTGCGGAGACCGGCAATTCACCAAGCCTCTGAACGGATTATGCGGAACTCTTAGTCCCCGGTTTCTCGGTCGCCCCCTGCGGACCCACCGAAGTGGAGAGTGATATCCTGAAACGATTTCGGAG
>PMLC01000095.1 GCA_003158745.1 Acidobacteriota bacterium | reverse complement strand
CAGGAGGGTTCAAGGATTCGGGGACGAGTTGAGAGTTCAGAGCTGAGAGTGAAGAGTTGAAAGTGAAGAGATGAAAGTGAAGAGCTGAAAGACAACTGCACGACTCGTTGCGGCTGAACGCCTTGCCTTTGACTCCCGATTCTTAACTCTTCACTCTCAACTCTTCACTGCTGGCTCAGCCTGCGAACGACGTCTTGCCCCTCTGTCGGTTCGAGTCCCACACCGCGGCCGGTGTCGTCCGGATTGGACGGGGCGTCCTCCCGGTAAGCACGGTCTGGCCGGAGCGCGAGGCCGTGACTGAGGCGGAAACTGGCACGGTGCTTGCTATTCTCCTTTGGATTAGGGAGGGTGTCGACATGAACACAAGCGGGCGCATCGTACTCGGCGTGGCTCTTGCTGCCACGAGCGTGTTGGCTCAGGAGAGGCCGACCCCCCCCGCCTTTGTCAGCGAGGTCACGGTCAACAACGTGACCGTCGACGTCAAGGTGGTGGATGCTCAGGGCGTGCCGGTTTCGGGCTTGAGGAAACAGGACTTTAAAATTCTAGAAGACGGCAAGGAGCAGGCCGTCACCAACTTCCTGGCCGTGACCGGCGGTCAGGTGAGCGCCTCGGCGGACGGGAGCATCGTTGGGCAGCCCGAGCCCCGCCAGATTGTCCTGTTCTTCGACCTCTACGAGCTCGTCGAGCCTGACAAGAGAGTCGTGCTGCAGTCGATCAAGGACCAGATCGCGGGCGGGCTGCCTCCCGCCGAGACGATTGCGGTGGTGAGCTACGACGGCGCTCTGAGGGTTCACACGCCGCCGACCGCGAGCGTCGAGAAGCTCATGGCGGCGCTCAAAGAAGTGGACCGTCTTCCCGCCACGGGGCTGCAGCGACAGATCAAACTCTCAGCCTTCCGGACCGACGACATGCGCACCGGAAGGAGCTACGGCGGGTACGAGTACCGTCACACCCAAAACGAGGAGTACTGGAACGAGATGCGGCGCGTCGTAGGCGCTGTCCAGGGGGCTTTCTCGGCGGCCCTCGACCGCTTTGCGGTGGCTCCTGGGGCGCGCAAGGTTGTCGTCCTGGTCTCGCCCGGGTTCCCGCGTGCGGAGAACGTCCCGATCTACCGGACGTACGACTTCTTCCGTGATACACCGGCTTCTGAGTACCGCAACGTGGGACTGCTGGAGCGAGCTGCGCAGCTCGCCAGCGAGCTCGAGTACACGCTGTTCGCCCTCGATCCATCGGGGTTCTCGAACCTGGACGTGGACGCGAGCCGCAGCCGGCCCATCGGATTCACGGACGTGGCCAACGTGAAGTTCTGGCGCGAGGCGGACCGCAAGGACAACCTGATCCAGGCGGCCCATCTAACGGGAGGCGAAGCGATCTTCACCGCCGACGGCGGGGCAGCGCTCGCCGACGTCGAGAGGCTCACGTCGGCCTTCTACTCGCTGGCCTTCCAGCCCGAGCACGTCGGAGACGGTAAAGAGCACAAGCTCCGCGTCGAGATCGCCGGGCACCCCGAGTACAAGCTGACCCACCGGCAGAGCTACGTCGACCGCCCCGCGGAGCAGCGCGAGGCCGAGCAGACCCGTGCGGCGCTCCTGACCGGTCAGACGGAAAACCCCCTTGGCGTGGAGCTCGTTCTCGACAAGCCCTCGGGCAAGTTCCGTTTCGGGGCGCAGAAGATGAAGATCTACAAGATCGGGGCGGAGCTACGCATCCCATACGCCCATCTCACGATGCTGCCGCGGGGACCGGTGGCGTGGGGGCAGGTCCAGGTTGTGGTTGTGGTGACGGACGAAAAGGGGAACCTGTCCGATCTCGCCCACCAGCGTGTTCCGATCCAGGTGCCCGCGGAGAAGCTCGAGGAAGCCAAGCGGCGCGGGTACTTCACGTATCGCATGACGTTCGAGACGGAGGGCGGCAAGCAGTCGATGCGGATAGGCGTGGACGACGTGCTGGCCCACACAACCTCCGCCATCGTGGCCGACCTGGACCTGTGAGCTTCCGAGTGCTGTGATCCGTGGGGCGCCTCGACCCCGCCCCACTTTGCTAGACTCCGACCGGAGGGTGACGGCTTGAACACAAGAGCGATGTTTCGGGTTGCGCTTCCGTTTACGCTGCTCGCAGTGGTGGTCATGGCCCAAGAGAAGCCGCCGACGCCTGCGGTGCCCACCGAGGACAAGCCGGCTGCCGCGAAGCCCCCGATGAAGCAGATCGGCGGCCTGCGATTCCTCGATGTCTCGGAACTGACCGTCGTCAACGTCGACGTCTCGGTTTCGGACAAGAAAGGTCCCGTGCCCAACCTCACCGCCAACGACTTCGAGGTCAACCAGGACAGGAAGCCGGTCCCGTTGACCAACTTCTCGGCCTTCACTCGACGTCCGGAGGCCAAAGCGACGCCAGCACCGGCCGCCACGACAGCGCCGGCGCCCGCTACGCCCACCCCTGAGCCTGCAACGCCTGCCAAGCGCGAGCCGCGTTTCGTTGCGTTCTACATCGACAACGAGAACCTCATGCCGTTCGATCGCAACCGGGTGATCAACAGGATGGTTGAGTGGATCGACACGAACCTGACGCCGCCGGATCAGGCGATGGTGGTGTCGTTCCATGCCCAAAGCATGAAGATTCTCCAACCGTTCACGTCCGACCCGGACGAGATCGCCTCCGCGCTGCGCTCGGTTAAGAAGTTCGTCGGCGGACGCTCGGACCTCATCAACAGCCGCCAGCGTGTTGAGGACGACATCAACCAGGACTCGTCGAGTTCGGGTTCCGGCAGCTCAAGTTCGACCAACTACACCCAGGTCCTGGATGAAGCCCGAAGCTTCTCCCGAGAGGTACGCAATAACCTCCAATTCTCCGTGCGGTCGTTGCAGGATCTCGCGGCGATGATGGGCGGCCTGCCGGGCAAGAAGGCCATCATCTACGTGTCCGACGGTCTCCCTATGACGCCGGGCGCGGAGCTTTACTACGCCATTCAGGAGAAGTTCCAGGCGCCCAGCGTCATCTCCGAGTCGCGCGAGTTCGACTCGACCGACCTGTACGACAGCCTCGTCCGCACCGCGATCTCGGCGGGCGTGACGCTGTACTCCATCGACGCGAGGGGGCTCCAGAGCGACTCCGGCATCGAGGCCGAGAACCGGAGTTCCCGCTCGCCGCTTGCGGCCGCCATCGCCACCAGCAACTACCAGGATTCGCTGCTCTACATGGCCGACCGCACCGGAGGCATCGCGATCCTCAACGCCAACGATCCAACGCCCGGGCTCGAGAAGATCGCCGCCGACTTCGAGACCTACTACTCGCTGGGGTACCGCCTGATACCGACGGGCGAGGACCGCATGCACCGGGTCCAGGTCAAGGTCAAAGGCCACCCCGAGTACAAGCTGGTTTACAAGACCACCTTCATTGAGAAGACCCTGCCAACGCGCATCGGCGATCGCGTCATGAGCGGCTTGGCGTTCGATCTAAAGGACAACTCCCTTGGGATCGAGCTGAAGGCAGGCGCGCCGGCGCCGTCGGAGAACAACCGGTGGACTTTGCCGGTGGAGGTGAAGGTGCCGGTGGACAAGATCGCCCTCATCCCCGACGGGGACGACCTCATCGGCTTCCTCATGGTCTACTACGCGGCGCGTGACGACGAGGGCAAGCAGTCCGACCTGCAGCACACGGAGCACCCGGTTCGGATCCCCTCGAGCGATTACCAGTCGGTGCGCCGTGACCAGATCACCATCTCCACGTCGTTGCTGGTCGACCCCGGGATCTACCGGATTTCGGTCGGCGTGCGGGACGAGCTCACCAACCAGGCGGGGTACTCGCTCGCCAGGTCCTCCGTGCACCCGGAGCAGAAGTGAAGATTGCGGCGCCCCACGGGCCGGTTACCCGTCGCCGGCGCGCAGCGCTTGCGGTCGTGGTCGGCCTCCTTTCTCTGATTGCGGCGCGCGGCGCTATCGCCTCGGCTCCGACGCCGACGCCGGGCCCCGCGGAGCGCGTCGGAGGGGCACTCGACCGCGAGTGGAGCCAGGTGAGCAAGAGCGTCAGCGAGGCGCTCCTCATCGGGCGCATCCGAGTAGCATTGCTGGAGCGTCTCAAGGAGGACGGGTTGCGCGTGAAAATCGACGCGCACGACGGTAACGTCGATCTCTCGGGCCTGGTCGAGAAGCACGAGAACGTTGAGCTCGCCGGACGTGTCGCGGGGTCCGTGGATGGGGTGCGCACCGTGAAGAGCCGGGTCGCGCTCGCGGCTGACGGGCAGACCCTGGAGCCGCCGGTCGCGCACGCGCTCGGCAAGGTGGAAAACGGCGTCACCGACGCGTTGCTGGAGGCGAGGCTCAAGATCCGCCTTCTCGGCGAGCTCGGCAAGGTGGCTTTCAAGATCGGCGTGGACGCGAAAAGAGGTGCCGTGACGCTGTCGGGCACGGTTCCGGACGCAGACCGACAGAAGCTCGCAATCGGCATCGTCCGGTCCACATCGGGAGTGAAGGAAGTCCGCGACCTGCTGACGGTCCAGCAGTAGGTCAAAGCCCGCATTTCAAAGTGACGCAACACGCTGACGGTGCGCACGCCGTCGCCCTCCCCTCCAGCAAAGGAACTCGGGTGCAGAGGAGTAGAGGAGAACGGGCGAAGACCTTGGTATGCGGCTCCTCAGCTCCTCCACTCCCGGAGCCGGCGCGGGGTTTCAGTTTCCCGTGGTGGCCCTCGTCCTTCCCTTACCCTCTGACCTTTCACCGCCTCTCAGCCCGGCGTAGAATGCGACGGGCCGCCACGAGCCGAAAGGGAGGGATCCCGATGGATGTCAACCTCGAGCCAGATTTTCTTCGGGTCACGGAGAAAGCCGCAATTGCAGCGGCGCGCACGATGGGGTACGGCGAGCGCAGGCACTCCGACAAGATCGCCGTCGAGGCGATGCGGAAAGAGATGGACACGCTCGCCATCAACGGCACCATCGTGATCGGAGAAGGCGAGCGCGACAAGGCGCCGATGCTCTATGTGGGGGAGAAGGTCGGCGCGGACAAGGACGGCAGCCTCGGCTTCCCGGAGATCGACATCGCGGTGGATCCTCTCGAGGGGACCAACCTGTGCGCCACGGGCTCCAACAACGCCATCGCGGTCCTGGCTGCGGCAAGCAAAGGGGGGCTCCTGTACGCGCCAGACATTTACATGCAGAAGATCGTGGTCGGGCCCACGGCCCGAGGCTGCGTCGACATCGATGCGCCGGTCAAGGACAATCTTAGCCACATCGCGAGGGCTTTCGACCGGGACATCGAGGACCTCACCGTCGTCGTGCTCGACCGTCCCCGCCACGAACAGCTGATCTCCGAGATCCGGGTCGCAGGTGCGCGCATCAAGCTCATCTCAGACGGCGATCTCTCCGCCGGCATGTCCACCGCGATCCGCGGCACCGGCATCCACGCTCTTATGGGGATCGGCGGCGCGCCGGAGGGCGTTATCACCGCTGCGGCGATCCGCTGCCTCCACGGAGAGATGCAGGGCCGCCTGATGGTGCTCGAGGACTGGCACCGGCGGCGCCTGGAAGAGATCGGCATCAAGGACCACAATCACGTCTACAGCGAGAAGGAGCTGGCCTCCGGGGACGATGCATTGTTCGTCGCGTCCGGAGTCACCAAGGGAGACCTGCTCGAAGGAGTCCGTCTCTTTGGCGGCGGCGTGCGCGTCTCGTCCGTGATCATGTCGCTCAACACCCGGACCGTGCGCTTCATCGACTCGGTGTACATGGAGGAAGACGGCATTCTCGAGGTCATGCGGTAGGGCGACCCGGAACACGAGGGACCGGCCGCCTTGTTGCCCCGAGAGCCCGGAGTAGAATGCCCCGTCGTCGCGCCCTCGAGCCGGCGGCGAACCACCAAGGGAGGTGTCAGGTGTCGAGTCCGCTGAGCAAGCTGGAGCCGCGACTTGTCTGGAAGCACTTCGACGGTATCAGGCAGATTCCGCGTCCGTCAAAGCACGAGGAACGGATCGCCGAGCACGTTGTGAGCTGGGCCAAGGGCCAAGGCTTCGAGACGAAGCGTGACGGCGTCGGCAACGTGCTCGTCAAGGTGCCGGCGACCCAAGGACACGAGAGAGCCAAACCGATCGTCCTCCAGGGTCATCTCGACATGGTCCCGGAGAAGAACTCCGACGTCGAGTTCGACTTCGAGGAGGACGCGATCCAGGTGCGTGTGGTCGGCGACTACGTCTACGCGACCGGCACGACGCTGGGCTCGGACAATGGCATCGGCGTTGCGGCCGCGATGGCGGTGGCCGAAGACCCCCAGGCGGTTCACGGGCCGCTTGAGCTGCTGTTCACGATCGACGAGGAAACCGGCCTGACGGGCGCGATGCAGCTCGACCCCAAGCTGCTCGCTGGCCGCACAATGCTCAACCTGGATACTGAGGAGGACGCGGCGTTGTACATCGGGTGCGCTGGCGGGGCGGACACTCATGCGACATTTGCCGTGACCCGCGAAGACGCGCTCGCCGGCACCGTCCCCGTGCGCATCTCAGTGCGGGGCCTGCGCGGCGGCCACTCCGGGGTGGACATCCACGAGAACCGCGGCAACGCGCTCAAGTTCGTCCTCCGCACGCTGAACGCAATTCGGCAGAAGGGGATCGAGTTCGGGATCGTGTCCATCGCCGGCGGCAGCAAGCACAACGCCATCCCGCGCGAGGCCGACGCCGAGCTGCGGGTCGCCGCGGCCAGCGAGGGTGCGGTCCAGGCTGTGGTGGCGGAGTATGCGCGGGTCCTCAAGGAGGAGTTCGGCGAGATCGACCCCAGCCAGCGGATCGAGTGCGTCACGCTCCAGGACCAGGAGAGCAACCGGAAGGTCTGGATCCGCTTCGACAACGAGCGCGTCCTCGATGCGATGCTCGCGTGTCCGCACGGCGTGCTGGCGATGAGCCGCGCTGTGCCCGGCCTCGTCGAGACCTCAAACAACCTTGCGGTCGTGACGACCGAGGGGAATAAGGTCAAGGTAGTCACGTCGAGCCGCTCCTCGGTGATGCCCTCGCTCAAGGGAACGACTGAGCAGGTGGGCGCCGCGTTCCGGCTTGGTGGAGCCGAGGTCGAGCAGCTCGATGGCTACCCCGGCTGGAAGCCGAACCCGAACTCCCCCGTGCTCAACACGACGCTCAAGGTGTTCGAACGGGAGTTCGGCAAGAAGCCGGCGGTGAAGGCGATCCACGCCGGCCTCGAGTGCGGGCTGATAGGGGAGAAGTACCCCGGCATGGACATGGTCTCGATGGGTCCACAGATCGAGTCGCCCCACTCGCCCGACGAGCGGGTCCAGATCTCGACGGTGGGCAGGTTCTACACCCTGCTCAAGGCCACCCTCAAAGAGCTGGCCTGAGCCCTCGACCCCCAAAGACAAACCGATCGGGCGGCCGCGAGGCCGCCCGTATCTGTCATCCTGAGGATGGCAGCCGAAGGCAGGCCGAAGAAGGACCTCCCCGAGCTTGCAGCGCGCCTCGAGCATCCAGGTGGCTGGGAGATTCTCCGCGGCGCTTGCCGCACCGCTCAGAATCTCTATGAGCCGTCGGCTCACCGCGGGCCATGAAAGTGACGTATCCGAACGCAGCCCGCCACCGGCTGTCATCCTGAGCGAGCGGAGCGAGCGAAGGATTTCCTGGGAGCGCGGACCCGGCCGCTCGCGGGTTCGGTGAGATCCTTCGTCGGCCCGCCTGCGGAGGTCCTCCTCAGGATGACAAGGGTCATCGAGGGGATTTTCCAGGCAATGACAGCGGGAGCGACGGGTTGGCGCCGTCGTTCCAGCCTCGGCCCCGGCGGGGCCTCGCAGCGGACGATGCCTCTGCCACAGAAAGCGAATCGGTTTCAGACCAGCAGTTCGCCGCGGAGTACGGTCACCGCGCGGCCGCCCAGGAACACCCGGTCACCAGCGGCCCGGACGTTGACAACGCCGCTCCGGGCCGACACCTGGTGGCCCACCAGCTCGCTCTTCCCCATGCGTGCCGCCCAGAAAGGCCCCAGGCAGCAATGAGCCGAGCCGGTCACCGGGTCCTCGTCCACGCCGACCGCCGGGGCGAAGAAACGCGAGACGAAGTCGTACCCCGGCGTCGACGCCGGCGCGGTGACTATCACGCCGCGAACCGCAACCCTCCGCAGCAGCGCGAAGTCGGGGAGGACGGCGCGTACGGCCTCCTCGCTCTCGAGGAGCAGGAGGTAGTCGAAGACGTTCCTGCCGAGGTAAGCCGGCCTCACCCCGAGCGCCTCGAGGAGGTTCGCGGGCGGCTCGGCCGGCTCCTCGGGCTTGGCGGGGAAGTCGAGCTCGATGAGATCGCCCCGTTTGGTCGCCCGCAGCTCGCTGCTCTTCGTCGCGAAGCGGGCCGTCTCCCCGTCCGCGAGGATCCCCTCCTCCCACAGCATGTGGGCGGAGGCGAGCGTCGCGTGGCCGCAGAGAGAGACCTCGGCGACCGGCGTGAACCATCGCAACCTGAAGCCGTCGCCCTCGCGCAGCAGGAAGGCGGTCTCCGACAGGTTCATCTCGCGTGCCACGGCCTGCATCCAGCGCTCGTCGCGCGGCTCCTCCAGCAGGCACACGCCGGCGGGGTTGCCGGCGAACGGCTCGGCGGTGAACGAGTCCACCTTGAACGCCCGGATGCCCATGGTCACTCCCTTCCGGACTCGACAGCCGCGATCTCCTCGGCGGCGGCCTCGGCCACGAAACGGACGAGCTTCGCGCACACCTCGGCGTGGACCCGGTCGAGCTCCGCCTGCGGGTTCTCCTCGTTGAAGTCGAGGCCGGTGAGCTTGCGACACTCGGTGGTGCCGAACGCCGCCTCGAGCCGGCGCACGATCTGCGTTACGACCGCGTAGGCGCGCTCCTTCGACTCTCTGTCGTCCGGCGACGTCCGCCCCATGCGCAACCCCACGGCGATCGCGGCGCCGGTGAGGCAGCCACACGCGAGCCCGGCGCGAGCGATGCCGCCGCCGAGCGCGGCCGCCGCCCGTTGCGGGTCGGCCGGCGCGCACCGGTCGTCCGGGGCCAGCGCCAGCACCATCGCCTCCGCGCAGTTGTACCCGCGTTCGAAATGTTCGAGAGCCACGTCTCCGACTCGTGCGGACTCCGGTCTTGTCGTCGCCATGACCTAGTCCACGATGAAGATCTTCGCGCCGCCCGTGGTGCGGGAGCGGTGGGGCGCGACGCCGTCCGCGACCTGGTAGCTCTGCCCGGGCCGAAGAACGTGCCGCTCGCCGTTCGCGAGTTCCGTGACAAGCTCACCCTCGAGCACCAGCAGGACGTGGCCGCGCTCGCACCAGTGGTCGGCGAGGTAGCCGGCCGAGTACTCGACCATCCGCACCCGGATGTTGCCGACCTCGAGCGTGTGCCAGAGCGCGACGCCGGTCGAACCCGCGTGTTCGGTGGCCGGCACGGTGCTCCAGTTGGTAGTGCCGAACGGAACGCCTTCGATCTTCATGTTCGCCTCCACAAGTGCGTGGGTTCAGAGGCTTGTCAACTGCAGAGGGGCGGAGGAGCAGGGGAGTAGAGGGGCAACGACCCCGGGTCTTGCGTCTCTAGCTCCTCTGCTCCTCGGCACCTCTGCTCCTCTGCGTATCATCCCGCCACTGCCTCGCGTTCGAGTGGCGCGTCCGCCTCGCCCTGGCCTAGGAGCTCCCTCAGCACCGCGCCAATCCGACGCACGCCCTCCTCGATGCGCTCCTCCGGCATGTTGGAGAAGTTGAGCCGCATCGTGTTCTCGTGCCCGCCGTTGGGGAAGAACGAGCCGCCCGGCACGAACGCCACCTGGCGCTCGACGCAGGCCGCGAGCAGCTCGCGGGCGTTCACTTGCTCGGGCAGCTCGACCCACAGGAAGAGCCCCCCGGACGGGCGGGTGAACTGCACGCCCGCCGGCATCTCGCGCTCGAGGGCGCGGATCATCGCGTCGCGTCGCGGGCGGTAGATCGCGCAGGCGCGCGCGACGTTGAGGGCGATGTCGTAGTCCTCGACGTACGCCGCCACCTGCATCTGCGCGAGCGTGGCGGTCTGGAGGTCGGCGCCCTGCTTGACCAAAACGTACTTCTCGACCAGCGACCGCGCGGCGGCGATCCAGCCGATGCGCAGCCCGGGGCAGAAGATCTTCGAGAAAGTGCCGAGGAAGATCAGGAGACCGTCCTGGTCGAGCGCCTTCAGCGCCGGCAACGGGATCCCCTCGAAGCGAATCTCGCCGTACGGGCAGTCCTCGACCACGGGGATGCGGTGGCGCCGCACGACCTCCATGAACGCCTGCCGCCGGGGGAGCGACCAGGTGCGGCCGGTCGGGTTCTGGAAGTCGGGGATCGCGTAGACGAGGCGGGCGCGCTCCTCGCGCGCGAGGAGGGCGTCGAGCGCCTGCGGCAGCATCCCGTCGTCGTCGGTCGGGACCTCGACGAAGCGCGGCCGGTAGGCGCGCAGGGCGTTGATCGCCCCGAGGTAGGTCGGGCTCTCGCAGAGCACGACATCGCCCTCGTCGAGGAAGATCTTGCCCGAGAGGTCGAGGCCCTGCTGCGAGCCGCTCGTGATCAGCACCTCGTCCGCGTTGACGGTCGTGGCGAGCGTCTCGTTCATGTGGTCCGCGACCCACCGCCGCAGCGGCGGGTATCCCTCGGTGGGGGAGTACTGGAGCGCTTCGCGGCCGCGCTCGTCGAGCACGCGCGCCGTGACCTCCTTGAGCTCCGCGACCGGGAACGACTCCGGCGCCGGCAGCCCGCCGGCGAAGGAGATCACCTCGGGCCGCTGCGTGAGCTTGAGGATCTCCCTGATCTCCGAGGCCCTCACCTCGTTCATCCGTTGCGAGAACCGGACCGCCATGGAACCCTCCGTGCCGCGCGAGGCCCGCTCGGACCTCGAGAACCCGTTCCGTCAAACGATGGGGGACGTGGCCGCTCCTTCAGGCTTGCCCGCCTGCGGGCGCCGGACCGCCACGCGCAACGCCTCCATCAGGCGTGCGACGCCGTCCCGGATCTGGCCCGGCGGCGCGAAGGTGAAGTTCAGCCGGAGGTGGTTGGCCCCCGGCTCCCCGGCAACGCAGGCGTCACCGGGCAGGTACGACACGCGAAGCTCCGCCGCCTTCGCCAGTAGCTGCGACTGGCGGATGCCGTCGGGGAAGCGGCACCAGAAGTAGAACCCCCCCTCGGGCCGCGTCCATGTGACCTCCGGCGGCGCCTCCTCGGTGAGCGACTCGTGCATGAGATCGCGGCGCTTCGCGTACTCGATCCGCACCGCCTTCACGTGGCGGGCGTAGTGGCCGTCGCGCAGGAATCGCTCGAGCAGGAACTGGCCCGCGGTCGAGGAGTGCAGGTCCACCGTCTGTTTGGCGAGCGCGAGCTGGCGGGCCGCCGGGCGCGGCGCGGCGAGCCAGCCGATCCGCAACCCCGGGAAGAGCACCTTGGAGAACGAGGACAGGTAGATCACGTATCCGTGCTCGTCGAGCGCCTTCAGCGGCGGGACGGACTCACCCCCGTAACGCAGCTCGTAGTAGGGATCGTCCTCGAGCACCGGCACCTGGAATCGGTAGGCGAGTTCGAGCAGGCGCCGCCGCCGCTCCATGCTCATTACCGTGCCGGAGGGGTTCTGGAACGTGGGGAGCGTGTAGATCAGCTTCGGCCGGTGGCGCTCGAGCAGGGCTTCGAGCACGTCGGTGCGCATCCCGTCGCCGTCGATCGGGACGCTGAGCACCCGAGCCTGGGCGCGGCGGAAGACCTGCAGCGCCCCGAAGAACGTCGGCTCCTCGACCACCACCTCGTCGCCCGGAGCCACGAACACCCGGGCCGCGAGGTCGAGCCCCTGCTGCGAGCCGGAGGTCACCAGCACCTCGGCGGGCGAGCACTGGATGCCGCGGGCGACCACGAGCTGGCAGAGCGCCTCGCGGAAGTGGGTCAGCCCTTCGGTGGGGCTGTGCAGCAGCATCGGCGCGCCGACCTCCCGAAGCAGATCGGCCTGCACCTGGCGCAGCGCGGCGAGGGGCAGCATCTCGGCGGCGGGCAGGCCGACCGAGAGGGTGATCACGTCCGGCCGCTCGGCGAGCGCGAGCAGGTCGCGCAGGAGGGGGTCCTGCACCTCGGTGACGCCGTCGCGAACGAGCTGCCGCCACGCCAGGGGCCGGACGGCCGCGGAGACGGTCGGGCTCGAGCTGCGAGGAAGGACGCTCGTGCCGCGTCCGACGTGGGAGTCCACCAACGCGTCGGCCTTGAGTTCACGGTAGGCGGACAGCACCGTGCTGCGGTTCACGCCGAGCGCCTCGGCCAGGCGCCGCTCCGGCGGCAGCCGAAACCCCTCGGGGAGCTTGCCGGAGAGGATCAGCTCCTTGATGCCGGTGCTGATCTGCACGTAGATCGGAACCGCGGACTCCCTGTCGATCCGGATGTCCACCGCCACGCTCCTCTCGCTGCCGGCCCACCGATCCAGAGATTGGATCGGTCCTATGGTCATCTTATGCGCTCAAATGGAGGTGTCAACACCCAATTATGAACCGGCCAAGGCCATCCAATTAGATCGTGCGGCGGGACTGTTCGCCTCGGGGTTTCCGCGCGCCTGACGAGAAGATGGCGGAAGCAGTTGCGGTCCAACGGGGCTAGGATGGGGTGGTCGGTTTCACTCGAGGCGGCGCGCCGTGAGAGGGGGCCCGGCTCGGGGGTGGAATTGGTCTGACTGCGCAGGAGTTAGCCGAATAGGGAACCCGAGACCTTGAAGTCCAGTTGTCGGGGGGAGTGGCGATGAGGAGGAAGCACCCACACTGCGAGTTCGACGCGTTGACCCTGGCGGCGCAGGCCGATCTGACGATTCCGGGTCACATCGAGGCGATCGAACCGGCGGTCGAGAAGATCATGGCGGCTGTCGGCGAGACGGGTTGCGCCGCCGGCAAGGAGTTCGAGATCGAGATCGCCCTCACCGAGGCGCTCGCCAACGCGGTCGAGCACGGTTGCGAGCACGACCCG
Source organism: Acidobacteriota bacterium (assembly GCA_003158745.1). GTDB lineage: Bacteria > Acidobacteriota > Thermoanaerobaculia > Thermoanaerobaculales > Thermoanaerobaculaceae > RBG-13-68-16. The sequence goes on along the minus strand of PMLC01000095.1, from coordinate 1,053 downwards.
AACAAGAACGTGGAGATCTGGGTGGGGTGCGACCACGACCGCCGCCTGCTCATCGTCGTCCGGGACCCGGGCCCGGGTTTCGACCCGTCAGAGATCCCGAGCCCGATCGAGGGCGAGCAGGTGTACCGCGAGGGCGGCCGCGGGATCTACCTCATCAACCGCCTCATGGACCACGTCCAACACGACCGCGGCGGCACCGAGATCCGGATGATGAAGCGGTAGCGACAGGGCATTCGTGGCGCCCGCCAACGTCAGGCATCGTCCGCTTCGAGCCCCCCGCCCCCTCGCGTAGCTCGCAGTACAATCTCAACAAGGAGATCCGACACATGCAGCCTGGTAGCCGCCTGAGAAGGCGGTCGGGTCAGCGGCGCCGGTCTCCATAATGTCACTTGCACCCATTGACATTCCGTGGTATTCGGTTGCTGTCGGAGGTCGCCATGACGCAGGTCAGTGCACGATTGCCGGATGAGCTGGTCAAGCACGTGGATGTCGCGGCGCGCAGGCTAAAGCGAAGCCGCGCCGAGGTCATTCGGCAAGCCCTCGAGTACTACCTCGAGGACCAGGAGGATCTGACGCTAGGCCTCGAGCGGCTGCAAGACCCGGCCGATCCGGTTCTGGACTGGGATGAGGTCCGGCGTGGCTTGCTCGGTCAAGATTAAGGAGAGTGCGCTCAAGGCGCTCGCTCGGATCCCAAAGGCCGAGAGAAAGCGGCTTGTCGAGGCGATCGACCGCCTGAAGACGGACCCGTTGGCGGGGGGCACGCTCAAAGGCGAATTCTCCGGTCTCAGGCGACTTCGGGTCGGCCGCTACCGAATCGTCTACGAGGTCGTGCGCGCGGAGCTTCAAGTGCTGGTGGTGCGGATCGCACACCGTAGCGCCGCGCACCGCTGATCGCACTCCGGCCAGCCCTTCGGCACAGCCTCTCATCTCTCCGACGTCCAACGTGCGGACCGCAGACCATGGCGGAGTTCCCGCGGTGGGGCGTGCGGGGAAAGACTGCGCGACGCCGTTGTTTTCGCCGACTGAGGGGATGCGTTTCACGCGATTTGCAGG
>PMLC01000149.1 GCA_003158745.1 Acidobacteriota bacterium | reverse complement strand
ATCCACATCCTCATCGTCATCGCGGTCGTCGTCCTGATCTTTCAACTCATTCAGGGAAGGAGGGGGATCTGACGATCGTCGCCAGGTTTTCGACGGCCCAGTCGTTTTCGGCCGTTCAACCGAAGCTAGCAGCAAGCGAGACGAAAGATAGAGGTACTGAAATGAAAAGACTGACAAGTTGGTTGGCTGTGGGCATGTGCGTGGCGCTCCTCGGATTTGCCTTCACCCCCAAGGCGAACGCACAGGGCACCGTCGAGAAGGCGAACTTCACTTTGACGGAGCAGTTGGATGTAGGAGGCACGATCCTGCAGCCCGGCGACTACCAGATCAGGGTCGTCAGGCTCCAGGGGAACCGCAACATGCTTCGGGTGCTGACCGGAGACGGGACGAAGCTCTTGACCACCGTCCTCTCGATTCCTCATCCCGAGGGACCGGGGGGAGTGCAGATCCCCGCGAGTCGCTACATCCTGTACCCGGCCCGCGCCGGCCAAGTCACAGCGCTCAGGACCTGGTTCGCGGCCAATACGCCGGGCCTCGGCGGCCATGACATCGTCTATCCCAAACAGCGCGCTCTGGAGCTCGCTGCCCTGGTCAACGAGCCGGTGGTTGCAACTACCGTCGAGGTGAAGGAACCGGAGTTCCAGACCGTGCCCCTCGTCCTCGTGACGCCACAGAAGGAAGTGAAGCCGTACGAGGTCGCGATGGCTCCGAAGCCGCCGGTGCCCGAGGCTGCGCCAGTGCAGCCGGCCGTGGCGGTGGAGAAGCCGGTCCATCACAAGCGGCTGCCCAAGACGGCGAGCGGCGTCCCACTGTACGCGGGGCTCGGGTTCCTGGCGGTTCTTGGTGCGCTCGGTCTTGGCGTCCTCGCGAGACGGGTGGTGTGACAAGGTTCTCCTGTGCCGTGCCGTGGCTCCGGCGGGGCGAGATTGCCCTCTGGGTGATCGGTTTCTCGCTCCTTGGCTGGGCCCTCGCGGCGATCTTGATTGCCAGGGTCTACCAGGCGCGTCAGGAGCGCGCCTTTTTTCCCCCTGACATGAAGCGAACTCCCGCCACGAGAGGTGGTGGGGATCCGCTCGTCCTCGGCCGAATCGAGATCCCGCGGATCGGCGTCACGGCGATCGTGCGGGAGGGGGACGACGACACCACGCTGGCCATCGCGGTCGGTCACATCTCCGGTACCGCCCGGCCCGGCGAGCGCGGAAACATGGCGCTCGCCGGGCACCGGGACTCCTTCTTTCGCGCCCTTCGGGACATCCAACGCCAGGACACGATCCGGATTGCCACCCCGAGGCAATCCTACGAGTACGTCGTGGACTCGACCGAGGTCGTAGGTCCGGACGACACCAGGGTCCTCGACCCGACCAGTGACACGGTCCTCACCCTTGTGACGTGTTATCCATTCAAGTACGTCGGGCACGCACCCAACCGGTTCATCGTGCGGGCCTCGCTGGTCAGGCTCCTCCCGGCGGCGGCCAGTGGAGAAGAGGTGTCGCGAGCGAGAGGGGATCTCAGTCATGACGAGCGTGCACAGCGATGAGGTGCCGAGTCGTATCGAACGGCGACCGGGTCATCAACCCTCGGGAGGTCCCACGGTGCGTTCCCCCAAGGTCCTGCTCGTCTATCCGGCTTTCCCACCCTCCTACTGGGGTTTCCAGTACGCCCTCGAGCTAGTCGGAAAGGGCGCCTCGATGCCACCGCTCGGCCTGCTCACGGTGGCGGCGATGTTCCCCACCCACTACCAACTGCGCCTGGTGGACATGAACGTCGCGCCTTTGACCGACGAGGACCTTGACTGGGCCGACTTGGTGCTGACCTCGACCATGGTCGTGCAGCGGCGTTCGCTGCGCGACGTCATCGCGCGCTGCAACGCGCGCGGCCGACCGGTGGCGGTCGGTGGGCCGCATCCGACCTCCTTCGCCGACGAGATCGCTGGCGCCGACCACTACCTGCTCGACGAGGTCGAGGAGACCTTCCCCCGCTTCCTCGCGGACTGGGAGGCGGGCCGGGCCGCGAGGGTCTACCACCCCGAGCGCAAACCGGCGATCATCGCCACCCCGGTGCCGCGCTTCGAGCTGCTGGACCTCGACGCCTACACCTCGATGGCGCTTCAGTTCTCGCGCGGCTGCCCATTCGACTGCGAATTCTGCGACATCACGAAGCTGTTCGGACGCGTCCCGCGCACAAAGTCCAACGCGCAAATGCTCTCCGAGTTTGACCGCCTCCACGCGCTCGGCTGGCGCGGCCCCGTTTTCCTGGTCGACGACAACTTCATCGGCAACAAGAAGGAAGCCCTGCGCCTGCTGCACGCGCTCGCCGACTGGCAGCGCGAGCGCGGCTACCCGTTCGACCTGTACACCGAGGCGAGCATCAACCTGGCACGGCTCGAGCCTGTGCTCGATGCCATGGTTGCGGCCGGCTTCACGATGGCCTTTCTCGGCATCGAAAGCCCCAACCCCGAGGCGCTGCGCAGGACAAACAAGCTCCAGAACACCAAGCGCGGAGACGACCACCACCTCCTTCACGCCGTCACCGCCATCCAGCGCAAGGGCATCGAGGTCACCGGCGGTTTCATCCTCGGCCTCGACGGCGACGGGCCGGAGGTCTTCGACGCCCAGGTCGCTTTCATCCAGGAGGCGGGCATCCCCATCGCGATGGTCGGCCTGCTCACCGCCCTGCGCGGCACTGACCTCTACGCCCGTCTCGAACGCGAGGGGCGCCTGCTCGACGAGTCGAGCGGCAACAACGTCGAGATCACGCTCAACTTCGAGTCCGAGCTCGACCGCGAGGTATTGATCTCCGGCTATGGGCGCGTGCTCTCGACGCTCTACGACGAGGGCCTGAGGAGCTACTTCGAGCGCTGCTGGACGATGCTCGGCCGCCTCGGCGACCGCCCGCGGCCGCGCCACGCTGTAACCGTCGCGGAGCTGCTCGCCCTGGCGCGCTCGCTGCGCCGCCAGCTCTTCTCGCGCCAGGGACCGGCGTACCTGAAGTTCCTGGCGCGCACCCTACTCCACCGGCCCGTCTTGTTCGACCAGGCCGTGAGCCTAGCAATCAAAGGCCTCCATTTCCGCAAGTTCACGGTCCAGACGCTGGCCGCGCATGAGTTCCGGGAGGCAGCGCTTGCCGGCTATCGGGAGGTCGAGGAGCTGGCCGACCGGGCGGCGGTCGGGGGTTTTGGCGAGGCGCTCGCGCGGGGAGCGACGCGGGCGCGACGCCGCATTCGACGTCTGCACCGCAGGCTGCGCCCGGAGTTCCGGCACGGGCTGCTGCCGGACCGGGCGTGGATTGAGCGCGCGATCCAGGAGTGCGTGGGCGAGGTTCCCAGTCTCGAGCTGCTGCACCGCTGGGCCCCCCGGGTGCGGAGGTGGTTCGCCGAGGCCCCCTGGCGCCGCACGCTGCTCGCGCACGGCTACGAGCCGGTCGCGCGCAACTGGAAGACGGTGACGCCGCATACCGTGACGCTCGTGCCGGTGGTCGAGGGCGGAACGCTGCGGAGAGCACTCGAGCTCTACTTCCGCGAGCTGGAGGTCAAGGTGGTGACAGCGACCGAGCAGCTTTCCGCGCTCGGCCACGAGCGGCTCGAGCGCCTCCACCGCGGCGCTGACCCGGCGGCGGCTATGCTCGCCTACCTTCGGGAGCTGGGGCGGAAGATCGACGCCGTTGTGGTGCCGGTCACCGAGGAGCTCGGCGAGTCGGGAGGGTGCGTGCAGTGGCTCTCGTCCAGGGCGGCCGCGCTTCCTCCGGTGATTGCCTTCCCGCTCGAGCATAGCCGCCGCAGGCTGCGGGCCAGCCTGGTCGAGCTCGGCGAGCTGCTCACCGGCGACGCCGCCCGGGCCGAACTCGCCTTCGAGCGCGCTTTCGCGCTCGCTTGAGGCCGGCTGCGGCCAGACCCGCGAGGTTGGTCGCTGGAGGGGTAGTTTCTACGCA
>PMLC01000079.1 GCA_003158745.1 Acidobacteriota bacterium | reverse complement strand
TGCCCTGGCGCTTCGCTCAGGTCGCTGCGACCTCCTCCCTCCGGGACTTGCACCCGGTAGCCGATGCCCATGCTGGGCGCACGAACGCAAAGGGCGGCCCGCTCGGGCCGCCCTTGCTTTGCTCCTGTGCGCCCAGTGCTACTGCGCGACCTCGACAACCTTGGTGCCCGCCATCTTGTCGCCCCACCGCCGGCCCTCGGCATCGGTGATCACCAGCACGGCTTCGATGAGGTTGATGATCCCGCCGATGAGAAAGATCGGGATCGAGACAAGGTGGCCGAGAACCGGCACGATCCAGAGGAAGTAGCCGATCGCGTAGATCGCGAGCGGGAAGTTGCGCTTCATCGACGTAGCCTGGTCCATGGGCTGGCCGTCCAAGCGGATCGGGCGCAGCTTCATCACCTTCTTGCCGATGGAACGCTTGTCGGCGAACTCGAGGTCGAGGCCGTCACGCATTAGCCAGTAGCCGCCGACCAGCACGCCGGCAATGGGCCCGCCGATGAACGGGATGAAACCGATGATCATCCCAGCCACGCCCACGATGATGCAGTCGATGAGAACCCCGATGAACCTCTTGGCCAGATCGGCCTTGGCCGCGGTCGGCGCCGGGACAACGGGAACCGCAGTGGGTGGTACCGCCATAGTCGTTCTCCTTTCGTTTTTCAGTAGCGAACGATCTCAGCGTACTTACTTGGAGACAGCGTACCGGACCCCCCAGGATATTTCAAGGCACCCGGTGGGGTCTACCACCGTCTCACCTGTCAAGAAGTCGCCGGTAGAGATCCTCGTATCGGTCCACCACCTTGGCCACGGAGAAGTTCTCGACGGCCCTGGAACGCGCCAGCTTTTTCTGCCGGGCGAGCTCGCGGGGATCCGAAAGCAGAGCGATCACGCACCCGGCCATCGCCCCGGTGTCTCCGACCGGAAAGACGAACCCGCCCTCGCCGTGTGCCACCAATTCGGGGAGACCACCCGCGTTCGACGCCACGACCGGCACGCCGCACGCCATCGCCTCGAGCGCCGCCAGTCCGAACGATTCCTCCGACGAGGGCAGCAGGAAGACATCCCCGGCGCCCACTACCCCCTCGATCGGGGAGACGTTGCCGAGGAACTCGACCCGGTGCGCGATCCCGGCGTCGCGGGCGAACCTCTCCGCCAACGGCCGGTCGGGTCCGTCGCCCACCATCGCGAGGTGGCAGGGGACGCACTTGTGGACCTGGCGGAAGATCTCCAACACGTCGAGGATCCGCTTGACCGGCCTGAAGTTCGAGGCGTGCACCAAGAGCGGGGCACCGTCCGGCGATAAGCGGCGCCGGTGCGCGGCAGCGAAGTCGCGGTCGCAGCGGTCCGGGTCCACGAAGTTGGGGATCACCTCGATCTCTTTCGAGATCCCTAGGCGCTCGTGGGTCTCGTCCGCGAGCGATTGCGAAACAGCCGTCACCGCGTCGGCGCGCTCGATCCCGAGCCTCACGATCGGGAGGAACGATGGGTCCGCACCCACCACCGTGATGTCGGTTCCGTGCAGGGTGACCACGAGCTTGGGGCCACCGCCCAGGATCTCGCGCGCCAGGTACGCCGAGATCGCGTGGGGGATCGCGTAGTGGACGTGGAGGAGCTCGATCCCGTGAGTGCGGACGGCTTCTGCCATCTGGGAGGCGAGCGCAAGCGCGTACGGCGGGTACTGGAACAGCGGGTATGTCGGGACGGTCACCTCGTGGAACGTCACGCCGGGCGGCACTCGCCCGAGGCGATACGGGAGGGCGTAGCAGATGAAGTGCACCTCGTGGCCGCGCCTCGCGATCTCGAGACCGAGCTCGGTCGCGACGGTGCCAGAGCCGCCCACCGTCGGATAGCAGGTCACACCGATCTTCATCGCATCTCCCGTCTTCCACCCAATCCTGCGCCGGTCGAAGGCCACACCCTCATCTGGAACCCCCGAGGAGCCAGGCGACTTCGTCGGCGCTGATCGGGCCGACGGCCGCGAACCCTTCGCCGAATTCGGTCCCGATCAGGTTTCCACAGGCGCGGTCGCGGCCCTCGATCGCGGCCAGGAAGTGGCCGCTCGCGAGGTGCGTGGGAGGACCTGCCGCCGACACGAACTGCGAGACGTGCGCAGCGAGCGCGGCACGCTTGCCCTCGTATGCGTCGGTCGTGTCCACCACGATCGTGGGCTCGAAGAGCTGCCGCGGTCCGGGGTAGGCCAGGAGGAGGCGGGGCCGTGAGGCGGGTCCGAGGTCCGAGCGCCACCGTGCGAGCCCGGACAAAAACACGGCCCGCAGGAGCAACGCCGCGGCGGCTCCGTGGTCGGGATGGGGATCGCCCGAGTGCGGGAGGAGGACAGCCCGCGGGACTCCGGTGCGGAGTGCGCCGACCACGGCGGCCACCTGGTCGTCAGCGTCGGGTCGCACCCCGCCGTCGGGAAGACCGAGACACGACCGCCACGCAGCCTGCAGCGCCTCCCGGGCCGACTCGGCCTCCCGGCGTCGACCGGCCGTGTCCCCACGCGTTCCGAGCTCTCCTGCCGTGAGGTCGAGAATCCCGACGCGAAGCCCTCGGTTCGCGAGCCGTGCGACCGTCGCGCCACACCCCAGATCGACGTCATCGGGGTGAGCGCCGACGGCCAAGACATCGCACCGGTCTACCATGCCCCTTCCTCGCCCCAGAACAGCAGGTGCATGCCGGGATCGGCCGGGTCGAGCACGGCTACCAGCTGCCGGGGCCACGCCAGCCCGAGCCTGAGAAGCGGCGCCAGCACGGAGAGGTGGCGCTCCTGCGGCCGACCGTCAGGGCGGAGGAACGCCCGAAGGCGGCGCCAGCGTCCCATGGTCACCTCGGCATCGCGGGCGGCGGCGTTCGCAAGCCGCCCGTCCAGCCAGGCGATGGCCGCCTCGAGCTTCTTCGCGGTCGCCTCGACATCACCGACGAAACCCGGCAACTCACTGCGCGCACCGTCGGTCAGGCGACCAAGTCGCGCCGATACTTCCTTGCGCAGCCCCTCGACGCGGCGCCGCGTTGCCTTCCCGGGGAGGGACGCAAGCGGGATGCCCGACCGCAGGATCTCTGCAGCGCCGAGGCCGAGCTGTCCCGCCAGCCGCCGCTCTGCGGACGTCACCACCGTGACGTGCGGGCGGAGCTTCCACTCCGGGCGCGGGGTCCCGGCAACGGCCCGAACGTCCTCGGTCTGCATGTGGTAGGCCAGCTCCGCCCCGCCGAGGATCGCCACGCTCGTTCCGAGCACGGCATCCGCCACCAGGGGCCTCAGCCAGGCGTTCGGGATGAAGCGTTCGGGGTGCGCGGCATGCTCGGCGAGGACCTCGGCAGCGCAGGCCCGATTGACCGTCGCCACCGACTCGCGCCGGTTCCCGACCCGGCGAAAAACCGGGAGCTTCTGCGGCGAGATCCGGAGTGGGAGGGACCACCCGCGCGCTCTGAACCGCTCTCCGGCCGCCTCGAGTGCCTCCCAGCAGCGCGGAAGCTCTTCCAGCACGTGGCTGGTGAACGCGGCCGCCGCGCGCGCGACCTCGGGCTCGAGCGCATCCACGATCACGACGCCGGTGCCGGCAAGCAGGTGCGCCAGGAATGTCGCGGTTGCTTCGCCCAGGGGAGTCCCGGCCGCGTAGCACCTCGCCGCCAGATCGATGGCTTGGCCGGCGTTCTCGCCGGAAAGCTGCGACCTCAGGGCCGCGAGAAATTCGGCGCACGCGTTGCCGAGCGGTTGGCAGCCACCCAGCGCCATGCCACGATCCCACCCCGGTTCCCGGACCTCAGCGACCTCCTCGCCCGCCGCCACGCGCCCCCATCCCATCTCGGGAAGATCGTCGTCGGCGGTGGCGAGCCACAGGAAACCGACCGCATCGCGGCCCGATGCCCGACGCCTACCCACCTCGGCAGCCACCGCCGCCGCCTTGACGAGGGTGAGCAGGGGGCCGCCGAGAAGGCCCGGCTGTTGGCCCGTCACGACGACCTCGGCCCCCCCAAGCCACAGTCCGAGCTCGTCTTCGACCGGATTCCCCCACCGCCGGTTCGCGTCGGCGAGTGCTCGCGCCAGGGCCTGCGACCGCGGCATGCCCCCAGGCCTGCCCACTGCGACGGCGCCCGGTCCGCCGGCATGGTTTGTAGCCGCAGGATGAACTGGGGCCCAGCTCTCGAGCGGCACGCGCAGCGCGGCTCCGGTCGTCTGAGTCGCCATCTCGGAGAGCTTACCGCCTCCCTTGACCGGAAACCACCCGGCTGCGCTGAGATTGTCTGTTGAGGTCCGTGTCGGCGCGGCGAGGCCGCTCAGGCGCGCGGGGAGCTACGCTCGTGCGATCAGCTGCGCTTCGCCACTGCGATCCGTGTGATGGCGCTTTCGAGCAGTGATTGCTGGCGATCAAACTCCTTGCCGGCAGCGCTTTTTAGCGCCGTCTCCGCAGCGGCCTTCGCCGCCCTGGCGGCATCGACATCGATCTCGGAAGGCAACTCCGCGACGTCGGCGAGCACCATGACCGTGCCCCCGGTCCCGCCATCCGCAGGGGCCAAAGATACCTCGACGAACCCGTTCTGCACCGCGAGGTGGTGGTCGCGGCCGCCGGAGCGGTAGGCGAGCTCGCCGATGCGCATCGTGGTAAGGAGCGGTGCGTGGCCGGGGAGGATCCCGAGTTCGCCGAGTGCGCCGGGGAATGTCACGCCGTCGGCATCGGCTTCGACTACCACCCTAGTCGACGTGATGACCTTGAGGCGCAGCGTCCCCCCGCTCACGTCGTTCCCTCTGCCTTGAGCTTCTCGCCCTTCTCGATCGCCTCGTCGATCGTGCCGACCATGTAGAACGCCTGCTCCGGCAGCTCGTCGAGCTCGCCCTCGGTGATCATGCGAAAGCCGCGGATCGTCTCGGCGACCTGCACGTACCGCCCCTTGAGACCGGTGAACTGCTCGGCTACGTGGAACGGCTGCGACAGGAAGCGCTCGATCCGGCGCGCCCGTGCCACGGTGAGTTTGTCGTCCTCGGACAGCTCATCGATCCCGAGGATCGCGATGATGTCCTGAAGGTCCTTGTACTTCTGGAGGATCTTCTGGACGCTGCGGGCGGCCGCGTAGTGCTCCTCCCCGACGACCTTGGGGTCGAGGATGCGCGAGGTGGACGAGAGCGGGTCGACCGCAGGGTAGATCCCCTTGTCCACGATCTGGCGCGACAGCACGGTGGTGGCATCGAGGTGGGCGAATGCGGTCGCCGGCGCGGGGTCGGTGAGGTCGTCCGCCGGAACGTAGATCGCCTGCACCGAGGTGATCGAGCCGCGTTTGGTCGAGGTGATGCGCTCCTGCAGCTCGCCCATCTCGGTCGCGAGGTTGGGCTGATAGCCGACCGCCGAGGGCATGCGGCCGAGCAGCGCCGACACCTCTGAACCCGCCTGAGTGAACCGGAAGATGTTGNNNGTCATCTGGCCGTAGATCAGCGCGGCCTTGGACTTGGTCCAGTCGTCGGGGTCGATCACCCCCGATTCCTGCATCTCGAGCCACAAGTCGTTTCCCTCGCGGGTGCGCTCACCCACGCCCGAGAAGACCGAGAAGCCCCCGTGCTGCATCGCGACGTTGTTGATGAGCTCCTGGATGATCACGGTCTTGCCNNGCCGACGCCGGCGCCGCCGAACAGACCGGTCTTGCCGCCCTTGGTGTAGGGCTCGAGGAGGTCGACGACCTTGATGCCGGTCTCGAACATCTCCACGCTTGTGGACTGGTCCTCGAACGAGGGCGCCTCGCGGTGGATCGGCCAGCGCTCCTTGGTTTCGCAGGGGCCCTTCTCGTCGACGGGGCGGCCGATCACCGAGAGCACGCGCCCGAGCGTCTCGCGCCCGACCGGCACCGTGATCGGCCCGCCGGTGTCGAGCGCTTTCATCCCGCGGACCATCCCGTCGGTGGCCTCCATCGCGATGCAGCGCACGCGGTTTTCGCCCATGTGCTGGGCCACCTCGAGGACGACCTCGATCTTCCCCATCTCGCTCGTGTCGTTCACGAGGACGGCGTTGTGGATCGAGGGCAGGTGCCCCTCCGGGAACTCCACGTCCACCGCGGGTCCGATGACTTGGACGACCCGCCCTTCGACCCCTTGAGGATTCGCTGCCATGTCGTGACCTACCTCTCGGCCAGCGCCTGAGCGCCGGAGACGATTTCGATGAGCTCCTTCGTGATCGAGGCTTGCCGCGCGCGGTTATACGTCAAGGTAAGCCGGTCGATCATCTCGCCAGCGTTCTTGGATGCCGAGTCCATCGCGGTCATCCGGGCGGCGTGCTCCGCCGCTTGCGAGTCTAGGAGCGCCCGCAACACCTGGAACTCCACGTAGCGCGGGAGGATCGCAGCCAGGAGAGCCTGCGGACTCGGCTCGAGGGTGTAGTCGACGGCCGCGACGCCGGCCACAGGCTGTGCCCTTTCGATCGGCAGGAGCCGCTCGAGCGTCACCTCCTGGCGCATGATCGACCGGAAGCGGTTGTACAGCAGGTAGACGGCGTCGGTCTCGGCCTTCTCGAAGTGTCCCGCGAGCATGTGGGCCACCTCGTGGGCGCCCTCAACGGTCACCCCTTTCATCAACTCGGGGTAGGCGGCCTTGGCGGCGAGGCCGCGGCGCCGGAAGAAGTCGATCCCGCGCCGGCCGACGAGAACGAGATCGACCTTCTTCCAGCGCCCACCGCCCAGCAGGGCGGCCGCCTCGCGCAGGACGTTGCTGTTGAACGCGCCGCACAGACCCTTGTCGCCGGCAACGACGACGAGGGTCACCGACTCCTCGGGCCGCTCGACCAGAAGAGGGTGACGGCCGGCGCCGATCCGGCCGGCCAGCGAACGCAACACGCCGTCGAGGGCGGCGGCGTACGGGCGTGCATCGAGAACGGACGCCTGGGAGCGCCGGAGCTTCGCGGTATAGACCATCTTCATCGCCCGAGTCAGCTGCTGCGTCGAGCGAACCGAGCGAATGCGCCGCCGGAGATCCTGCTGGCTAGGCAACCGCAGCCTCCGGGTGCTCGCGCAGGAAGCCGTCCAGGGCCGCCTGGCAGCCCGCCCTGAGATCGGTCTCGGTCGTTCCCTCGAGCTTGCCGGTCGTGCTGATCGCCTTCAGAGTCGGGCCGGCGTGCGTCGCCAGGTGCTCGTGGAGGTAGCTCTCGAAAGGCAGCACCGCCGCGACCTTGAGCTTGTCGAGGAAGCCCTGCGTGCCGGCAAACACCGAGGCGACCTGGAGATCGACCGACATCGGCGCGTACTGACCCTGCTTGAGGATCTCGACCAGGCGCTCGCCGCGGGCGAGCTGGCGTTGGGTCGCCTTGTCGAGGTCGGAGCCGAACTGGGCGAACGCCGCCAGCTCGCGGTACTGCGCGAGGTCGATGCGCAAGGTCCCGGCGACCTTCCTCATCGCCTTGATCTGGGCGCTGCCGCCCACGCGCGACACCGAGATGCCGACGTTCACTGCAGGGCGCACCCCGGAGAAGAAGAGGCCCGACTCCAGGAAGATCTGCCCGTCGGTGATCGAGATGACGTTCGTGGGGATGTACCCCGAGACGTCACCGGCCTGGGTCTCGATCACGGGGATCGCGGTGAGCGAGCCGCCGCCGAGGTCTTCGCGCATCTTGGCGGCGCGTTCCAGCAGGCGCGAGTGCAGATAGAACACGTCGCCGGGGTACGCTTCGCGGCCCGGCGGCCGGCGCAGCAGCAGCGAAATCTCCCTGTAGGCGGCGGCGTGCTTGGAGAGGTCGTCGTAGAACACCACCGCCGCGCCGCCGCTGTACAGGTAGTACTCGCCCATCGCGCAGCCGGCGTACGGCGCCAGGTACTGCAACGGCGCCGGCTCCGACGCGGTGGCGGCCACCACGATCGTGTGCTCCATCGCGCCGTAGTCCTCGAGGGTCTTGACGACCTGCGCGACGGTCGAGCGCTTCTGCCCAATCGCCACGTAGATGCAGATGACGCCGTTCCCCTTCTGGTTGATGATCGTGTCGGTGATGAGCGCGGTCTTGCCCGTCTGGCGGTCTGAAATGATCAGCTCGCGCTGCCCGCGCCCGATCGGGATCATCGAGTCGATCGCCTTGATCCCGGTCTGCATCGGCTCCTTCACCTTCTGTCGCGCCACCACACCCGGGGCGATGCGCTCCATCGGGTAGGTGTCCGACGCCGTGACGGGGCCCTTGCCGTCGATCGGCTGGCCGAGCGCGTTGACGACGCGTCCGACCAGCCCGGACCCGACGGGGACCTGCAGGATCTTGCCGGTGCGCCGCACCTCGTCCCCCTCGCGGATCAGCTGCGACTCGCCCATCAGCACGCAGCCGACCCCGTCCTCCTCGAGGTTGAGGGCCAGGCCGAAGACGTCATGCGGGAACGCGACCATCTCGCCGGCCATGACGCGGTCAAGGCCGAACACCCTGGCGATGCCGTCACCGACCGAAACGACCGTTCCCACCTCGGCCATCTCCACGGAGGTCTCGAGTCCCGCAATCTGGCGCCGCAGGATGTCTGTGATCTCGCCCACCTTGATCTGCATGCTCATCCCCCTACTCGGCCGCCGCCTCGGATGCGAAGCGGCGCACCTGCGTGAGCAGCGAGCCGTCGAACACCCGGCTGCCTACCCGTACGACAAACCCGGCCAGAAGCTCCGGCCGCACCTTCACGTCAAGCCTCACGTGCGGCCCCAGAAGAGACGTGAGCGCCCCGGCGAGGGTCTCTACCTGCTGCGCGGTCGGCTGAACGGGAACCTCCACGCGCCCACGCACGATCCCCTCCCGGCGGTCCACCAACTCCCGGAACATCTCGACGACCTCACCGAGAAAACGCAGTCGGACGTGATGCGCGAGGGCCACCAGCAGGCGATGGGCTACGGGCCGGAGGGCCAGCGACTCGGCAATTGTGTCCACGAGCCGCCGCTTGGCGGCCGGCGGTACCGACGGAACCTCGAAGACGCGAACGAGTTCGGGCTCAGCCCGGAAAAGCTCGGCGACCATCGCGAGCTGGCCTTCGATCTGGCGCAGCGCCGGCACGCTTTCCCTGGTGGTGACCTCGAGCAGGGCCACCGCGTACGGGCGTGCCACCCGCCGGCTCACCGCGCGCTCCCTGCCGGGCGCTCGCCCAGTCGCTCGAGCGTGATCTTGAAGATCCGCTCACGGTCTTCGGCGGTCAACTCGCGTTGCAGCAGTTCCACCGCCAGATCGGCGGCAACCGCCGCGGCCTCGGACGCGAGCTGTCGCCGCGCGTCCTGCACGCGACGTGCGGCCTCCTGCTCGATCTGCGCCACCAGCCGCGCGGCTTCACCTTCTCCCTGACGTTCGAGGGCCTGCCGCTCACGCTCGCCCTCACCCTTGAGGCGCTCCTGAAGGGCCGCGATCTCACCTGCGAGCGCCGCGATGCGCTTCTCCATCTCGCTTCGAAACTGCTCGGCCTCGCTCCTCTGGTGCTCGGCCTCTTTCATCTGCGCCGCGATCTGCGCGCTTCGGGATTTGAAGAACTTCGACAGCGGCCGCGCTAGCAGGAAGAAGAGGAGCCCGAAGAAGGCGACGAAGTTGGCCACCTTCCAGAACAGGGTCGGCAGGCCGAGGAACGTCCCGCCGCCCTCGTCCGCCGCCCATACGGGGATCGCGACAACCAAGGCCGCAAGCGCGATTCCGACCCGCCGCGTCACGCGACCCGCCGCCCGGCCAAACGGCTCGCCAGCTCACGAGCGAGCCCGCTCGCCTGCTCGCGGAGGGACGCCCGCGCTCCACGCGAGGCCTCGTCAAGCTCGGCATCCAGCCGCGCCAGGCGCTGCTGGACCTGGCTGCGAGCCTCCTCGAGCCGCCCACGGCGCCCGGCCTCGCCGGCCGCCCGCAAAGCCGCCCGGGCTTTCTGCCCCTCGGCGGCGGCGGCCGCCAGTTGACGCTCGCAGCGAGCCACTGCCTCGGCAAGGGCGACGAACGAGTGCTCGTGACTTTCGCGCGCGGTCGTGATCCGCTCTTCGCGTTGGTTCAAGAGCTGGCCGAGGGGCTTCACGAGCTGAGTCGAAACGACAAGGTAGACCAGCCAGAAGCAGGCCATGACCAGGAGCAGAGAGAAGTTTGGCAGCGCAAGCACGCCGTCCTCCCGCCGATGGCAACTGATACGGAGGCGGAAAACCCCCAGCGGCGAACGGTTACGTTAGCAAAGCCTCTCGTCCCGGTCAACGGTGAGAGTCAGCCGCTTGGGTCGCGAGCCGGCTGCCGTCAGAGTCAGCGCGCGGGCTTCTCGGGTAGTACGACCTGAGGGAAGCGCTCGCGGATCGCCCGGTAGAGCGCTTCGACTCGGGAGCCTATCCCGTCCAGCCCATCGACATCACGAAACGTGAGATCGTCGCCGCCGGCCGAGCGGACCCTGAGTTCGACGAGGGGTGAGCCCTGATTTCGCTGCGTCGTGGAGAGCCAGACGGCCTTGAAAGAGCTCGTCGGGATCCGGCCGACCCGCGTGGGGTCCCTGACATCACTCCACTCGAGGTTCTCGGCGGTGAGGACAAGCCGCCCGGTCTGCGCCTTGCGAAACGCGCCGGTCATCTGCACCAGCGGTTCGAACACCAGCGCAACGGCGGGGGTCACCGTCGGCAGCGGTGTCGGCGCGGCCGCAGACACCGGCTCCAGAACCGCGGGCGACATCGGGGTCGGCGTCGGCGGGGCACCGGTCCCTATCAGCATCGCGATGACTATCTCAGGGACGTTGTGCTCTTTCAAGAAGACGATGTCGTTGGCGCTCAGCGCGTAGAGCAGGCCCGACCGCCGGATCTGCTCGCACACGAGTTTCTCCGACAGCCCTGCTTTCTCGAGGCGGACCACGTCCTCCAGCCGCGCGTCGTCCGGTTTCGACCCGGTCGGCGTGGGTGTCGGCGAGGGCAGCGCGTGACGAGCCGCCATCGCCTCGATTACGGCTTCCGGAACGCCGGCGGCGTGCAGTCTCTCGAGATCTGACGCGGCCAAGACCGCTACCGACGAGGCTTCCCGCACAAGCCTGAGAATCCCCTCGACGGGGGCGCCGGCGCGGTGTGCGGCGATGACCTCGGGAACCGTAAGCTCTTCGGCTGAGACGGCGACGGCGAGCGAGAGGGCCACTGCGATCAGGATGGCGCGCATCGGAACCTCCGGAGCATTTGGCGGCCTTCAGTGTACCAAGGCCTGCACACCCAGCAGGAGACGCCGCCGCGGGGCCGGGTAGCCGCGGATCTCCTCGTAGCGCCGGTCTGCGAGGTTCTCGACCCGAGCACGCGCCGAAAGCCCACGCCCGACCGGCATGGTGGCAGTGACGTTCGCAGTCACGAAACCGCCCTGCGGGACCCTCGCCAAGGTCACGGGGTCGAGATCCGTCCGGCTGCCGACCCACACGAGTGAGGCCGCACCGTCGATCCCGCGCGCCACGGGTCCCTCGACGGTGAGCGAACCGGACCACTCCGCACGCCGCAGCAGCGGTTCATCGTTCCCATCACGGGCCCTCAACCAGGTCACTGTCGCGGTCGCCCTCCCTTGGCCGCCGACCATTGCGACCCATGAAGTCTCTACGCCGTTCTGGCGGGCGCGATCGATGTTGGAATACGTGTAGGTCGCAAAATCGAAGTCGATGAGATCCCGTTGCCGGTTGAAGAACCCGACCAGCTGCAACACCGAGCGCCCTCCTGCGAGCGGCAAAGCGAAACCCGCTTCCATCGACTGGGAGTGCTCGGGCGAGAGTCCTGGGTTGCCCGAGTACGGGTAGTACAGCTCGCCGAGCGAAGGCGCGCGAAAAGCCCGGCCGACCGAAACCCAGGCCCGCAGCGGTTGCCCGCTCCAGCTCAGTGTGGCACGCGGCGAAAACTCGCTGCCCCAGGGCGAGGATTCGTCCCATCGAACGCCGGCCAGCACCGCAAACTGACCCGGGGGTGACCAGCTGTCCTGCAGGAAGAGAGACCGCGTGGTCCGGCTCGCTCCGTCGAGCGTGGTGCCGTAGTTGGAGCCATCGGTCACCCGGTCACCCTGCCACTCGCCGCCCAGCACGAGGCTGTGCGCCGTCCACCGCTCGTGGAACACAATGCGTGCGGCGTCGGAGTTGGCAGTGGTGTTCTCGCGCACGAACCCGGAAGGGTCGCTGGTATCCGAGTACCCGAGGTCCCGCTCGAGCCTGGAGACCGTCACTTCGAGCTCGCCGCCAGGATCGAGGCGCCAGCGGAACGGCAGGGCAACGATCGTCTCACCTGCGTCCGTAAACCGGTGAGGCGTCAGGAGAGCGCCCGAGAACGGGATCTCGGTGAATTCCGTGCTGCGGTGGACGAGCAAACCGATGCGGCGTCCCTCGTCCAGAGACAGTGTGAGGCTTGCCAGACCCATGCGCGAGGAGAAGTCGTCGTTTTCGAGCGGTCCGTTCCCGTCCCGGCTCCCGCCTGCGACGACCACCTCCCAGGGGCCGCTCGTCGCGGCGCCCTCGACCTCGGCGCGGCGCCAGCCGCTCCCACCCCCTTCGATGAGCGCCGACGCGTGGTCGACGGCGGCCGTGGCTGGGAACAGTTGCACCACGCCGCCGATTGCGTCGCCACCGTACAGTGCGGAGTACGGACCGCGCACGACCTCGACCCGATCGACACCGACCGCAAGCGGGAGGCTCCAGTCGTACCCTCCGAAGAACGGCGAGTTGAGCTTCACGCCGTCCCACATCACCAGCGTTTGGGTCGACGCGGTCCCCCGGGTGAACAACGACGTGACGCCGTTGTCCAACCCGGACGTGAGGACCGTCATGCCGGGGACCCAGCGCAACGCATCCGCGAGGGAGGCGACTCCCATTGCCCGGAGCTCGGACCCTAGGATGATCGTTGTGGCCGCAGCGACTTCATCCGGAGATTGGGCCTCGCCGGTCGCTGTGACGACCAGCTGATCCTGGAAGACCGGGGGCTGTTGTGCGACGGTGACGGCGGAAAGAAGAGGAAAGACAGTCAGGAAACGCCAAAACCGAGAAGCCATGGAACCCTCCCGTTCCGTCGCGGAGTGGCAGGTCTCCTGGCTCCCGGATCAACCGGTATCGCCCGCCTTCCCAGGCGGCAAGCCCCACAGGACCCGCACGCCCAGTGGCACGCATGGGCGACCCGTCCCCGGTCACAGTGGCGGGGGCCGCGCCGGATTCGCACCGGCTTCCCTCGACACCACCCCGGTGAAGCGTCGCCCGCACCGTAGCGCCCTGCCGATCCGAATACAAGGGACCCGTGGAGTCGGGGCGCCGAAATGCCGGCGCGGAGTCCGGAAGCTCCTTGGCGCGCTCGCGGTCCGCTGCCGATACCGCGAGGAAAAAGCAGAGCGCGCCAGGTTTCCCTGGCGCGCCCGAAATGGCCTCGTTCGATGCGAGACGGCTACTGCACGATCGCCTGGACGGGGATCTCGATGGACTTGCGCAGCGGGTCGTTGGTGGTGATCGTCACGGTCGCCTTCTGCGCCCCCTTCGGCACCCCAGCCTTCATGCTCACCGCCACCTGGAAGCGCTGCCCGGCCTGGAGCGGCGTGACCTCGGTGGTGAAGTTCGGGTTGTCCGACTTGACGTCGGTCAGCTGCAGTTCGGTACCCTGGCGGTTGTTGATGATCAGCACGTTGCGGCCGACCAGCGCCCCGCCGTCCACGGCCCCGAAATTGACCTCTCCCGGGATCACCTGAACCACGGGCCGGACCGCGCCAGTCACGTTGATCGTGACCTCGGGCGCCTTCGGGGACGTGGTCTTGATGAGGATCTTGTGATTGAGCATTCCCTCCGGCGCGTTTGCCGGCACGCTGACCGTGACTTCCCACTGGGAGCCCTTGCGGTCGGCGATGCGTTCCTTCTCGGGCAGCAGACGGTAGGCGAGCTGGTAGGGGCCCCCGCTCGCGGTCGCGCTCTCGACCTTGAAGTCGGAGCCGTCAGCCGACACGAGGGTGACCTTCTCGACAGCCGGTTCGCCTTGAAGCACGCTGCGGAAAATGATCAGCGGCCGGGGCAGCACCTCGACGAAAGCACGCACCTCGGCCTTGATCACCAGGTTGACCTGGGGGGTGGCGGGGTCGTTGCAAAAGACGAGGACCGCCTTCGAGATCGGTCCGCTGAAACCGGTCGTGTCTACCTCGGCCATGATCTTTCCGCTTGTGCCGGGGGCCACGATTTTGTCGAAGTTTGCCACGGTGCACCCGCAGGTAGGCCGAACCTGAGAGATCTCGAGCGGCGCCTTGCCGGTGTTGCGCACCTCGAACGTGGCGTGGATCTTGTCACCTTTGGGAACGGTGCCGAAATCTTTGATCTTCTCGACGATCTCGATCACCGGCTGTGGTCCCTCAGGCGCTTTCGCTGCCTGCTGCTTCGAGGCCACCGGGGCCTGTGTCGGCGAATTCTGGGCCGGCTGCACCGGTTGCTGCGCCCACGCCGCCGTCGTCACCAGCACCACCGCGATTGTACTCAGGATGTAACACCTCATGGGAGGACCTCCTCTCGTTTTCGTCAGCTCCCGGCTCTGCCGGAGAGTGGTAGAGTACACCTCTGCGCAAGAGCGCGCCACCCTTCATGCAGAAACCTTGCCACTTCTATCTGCTTCCCATCGGTGGGATAGCCACTGCCGCGCTGGCCGGACTCCTGCACGAAGCCGGCGAGAGGGTCTCCGGGGTGGATGCGGTGCTCTACCCTCCGACATCCGAGCTCCTCGCCGAGATCGGCATCCCGGTCCGCCTGGGCTTCGATCCCAAAGGCATCCCGGACGATCTCGACGAAGTCATCATCGGCAACGCGATCCCGCGCTCGAACGCGGAGGTCGGGGCCGTGCTC
This sequence comes from Acidobacteriota bacterium, assembly GCA_003158745.1. Taxonomy (GTDB): domain Bacteria; phylum Acidobacteriota; class Thermoanaerobaculia; order Thermoanaerobaculales; family Thermoanaerobaculaceae; genus RBG-13-68-16. The sequence goes on along the minus strand of PMLC01000079.1, from coordinate 90,199 downwards.
AAGCGCGGTCTGCCCTACACGTCACAAGCGGCAGCCTTTGGTGAGCGTTTCTGCCGGGCGTCGCGATCCGTCGTCGTGGCGGGGACCCACGGGAAGACTACCACTACCGCTCTGACCGCTCACATTCTGACGGAGGGCGGCCTCGACCCCAGCGCGCTCATCGGCGGCGTCCCATGCGGCGGAAAGCCCTGGCGGCTCGGCCACGGCGGTTGGACCGTAGTCGAGGGCGATGAGTACAACACCGCCTTCTTCGACAAGGGACCTAAATTCCTCCACTACCACCCGCAACTTTTCGTGGTAGGCAACGTGGAGTTCGACCACGGTGACATCTACCCCAACCTCGATGCCATCCTGGCAGCGTTCCGTGCCGGAACGGCGCAGGTCGGCACCTCGGGACACGTCGTCGCGAATCTCGGCGACGACGGTTCCCGCGCAGTCGCCGCTGGGCATCCCCACGTGGTTTGGTACGGCCTGGAAGGCCATGCGGCATTGTCCTGTTCCGCCTGGGGCCACACGCGCGGTCGGCTTCACGCCACGTTGCGGTGGGAGGGGCGGGCGTTCGATGTCGAGACTTCCCTCGTCGGCCGACACAACCTCGACAACCTCATGGCCGCAGCGGTCTGCGCCCTCCTCGCCGGCGTTGCCCCGGAGACGGTCGCGGTTGCAACATCGACCTTTCCGGGCGTGCGCCGGCGCCTCGAGGTGACAGGCGAGGCATCCGGGGTCACGGTCGTCGACGATTTCGCCCACCACCCGACCGCCGTGGCGCTGACCCTCGAGGGCGCACGTCACCGTTTTCCCGGACGCCGCCTCGTCGTCGCATTCGAGCCGCGCTCTCTCACTGCGGGTCGGAACCTCTTTGCTGCAGCGTACGAGGATGCGCTCGCCAATGCCGACGCGGCCGTGGTCGCACCCGTCTTCTACCGTGCCCGCCTCGGAGAGAACGTCCTCGACCGGGAAGCGTTGGTCGCTCGGCTGCGAGTCCGCGGCGTTGAGGCTGATGCACCCGCGGAAGGAGTCGACCTCGCGTCGTTCATCCGTACTCGCCTCCGCGCTGGCGACGTGGTGGTGTGCATGTCGTCGGGCGACTTCGGAGGCCTGCCTCGAAAACTGTTCAAGCTCTTGGAGGAGGAGTCGTGAAAGCGTTCCTCGCGCGCGCCCTGGCCACCGTCGGGGGTCTCGGAGACGTGTTCCCCGCCCCTGGAACCACTGTCGGCTCGCTCGTAGGAGCGGTGCTCTACTGGACCGCCTCCATCCTCTGGCCGGGTGCCGTCACCCAGGTCGCTCTGGTCGGTCTGGCGGTGTTACTTCCGGCGTCGGTGTGGGCATGCGGCGCAGAGGCCGAGCGGAGGGGCGTCGCCGACCCTCACCCTGTCGTGCTGGATGAGGTGGCCGGCCAGTGGCTGACGTTGGGCATCGTGGCCATCGTCCAGCACCGCCTGCTGGGGCTGCGTGAGTTGGCCACAGGGTTTCTGTTGTTCCGCATCTTCGACGTGCTCAAACCCTGGCCGATCCGACGCCTCGAGGAACTACCCGGGGGTTGGGGGATCGTGGCAGACGACCTTGCGGCGGGGGCCGCAGCCGGGGCGCTGACCCTGGCGCTGTTCGCCCTCCTCGCGGGCTAGCCGCTATCGGGTTGGACCGCAGTGTGGCGGTGCTCGACCAGTAGGAGCGTGAGATCGTCGGCGAGCGGTTGCCCGCCGAGGTGGCAATCGAGGGCTGCAAGCACCGCAGAGATCAACGTCGCGGCCGGGGCTTCCCTGTGCGCCCGCAGCACCTCTCGCAGCATCTCGTAGCCGAACGGCTCGCCCCCGGATGTACGCGCCTCCACGAGCCCGTCCGAGTACAGCAGGAGACGGCTGCCGGGTCCGAACCTCCTGCAACGGCTGGGAGGCAGCTCTGGCCACCGGTGGCCCAGCGGCAGCGACGACAGGAGGAGTTCCTCGACTTCACCCTTGTCCACCAGCAGCATCCCCGGCGGGTGGCCGGCGCTCGTAATCTCGACTTCTGCCCGCGATACATCGATCTCAGCGAGGGCGAGCGAGACCATCCGGTGCCTGACCGGCTGGCCAAGGAGAAAGCGGTTCAGCCGTTCCAGCAGTGCCCGACCGGTATGACCCTCCTGAACGAGGGTGGCCACAGCGGACTTGACCATGGCCATCAGGAGACCGGTGTGGAGCCCGTGCCCGGCGACGTCTCCGACGGCCACCACGAGCCGCCCCGAGGCGAGCGGGAAGAGATCAAGGTAGTCGCCGCCGACCTCCGTAGCCGGGCGGAAGTGCGCCCACACTGAGAGCGGACCGACGCTCAGCTCCGACGGCGGCAGCAGGCTCTCCTGGATCTCGCGGGCCAGTTCCATCTCGCGCGCCATGCGTTCCTTCTCGCCCACCTGGACCAACATGGTCTTGACCGACTCCGTCATCGCGTTGAACGACACCGCCAGGTCGCCGAGTTGGTCACGCCGCTTAACCGCAATGCGGTAGCCGAAATCGCCGTGCGCGACAGCGCGGGCGCCCCGGGTGAGGCGCGCTGTTGCGCGCGTAACCGCCAGGATCATCAGCGCCGCAAAACCAACCGCTACGAGGTAGATCGACCCGAAGACAATGCCCAGGACGCGGAAGAACGTCGTGGCCTCGGCCCCGAGGCTCTTCGGCGAACCGAAGAAGTCGTCAATCGCACCGGCCACGCGGACCTTGATCAGGACGATCAGGTGCCGCCCTGAGTCCACGTTCCCGTCCTGCCAGCGATATGGGGTCTCCGCAAACCACAGCCAGAGAAACTGTATCCTCTCCCAGCGGGTTGTGCCTTCCGCAATGCGGGTGATCCACTCCGGCTCCACCTTGTCCGTAGGCACAACCTGGCCAGCAACCCGCAGCGTCGTCGGGCCAGCCGGCGCGTCCTTCTGGATGGAGATCTGGACATCGTCGCCCTTCGAACCACCGGCGACCGGTGCGCTCGACAACCATCGGACGTCGAACCATGCCCCTTTCCCAAACGTCACTGCAGTTGCGAGGTTCATCGGGAAGAGTAGCGCGACGAGACGACCACCCTGGCGCCTGATCACCGCGTCATACGCCGCCTCATCGGCGACCACGAACCCTTGCCAGCTCCCTTCCGGCGCCCACCGTGGCGCCGGAAGGATGTGGGCCGTTTTGCTGCGCCACTCCTTTGCTCCGTCGGCCACCACCCACTCGGGGGCAAGCGTCTCTCCCGCGGGCGATGAGTTCAGATGGGCAACGGCGGCATCGGGTCCGTTGCTGACCAATTCGCGCAGTGCGTCGGCCGCCACACCAGCGTACCGCTCGGTCTGGAGGGCAAGCCGCTCGCGGACGCTCGCCGTGCCGTATTGCCCGACCAGGACGTACCCGACCAGCAATGCCAGGCAGGCGAAGAGCGCGACCGGGGTGAGGCCGATCAGGAGGTAGGAGATAAAGAGCCTCATCCCGACCCGGTAGGTGAGTTTGCGCCAGAGCCACCGAATCGACCAGAATGCGAGCGGTAGCGCCGCCAGGAAGGTGAAGACCTTCAGGAGCCCGGCGGCTCCCGAACCCCGCGCGGCCGATCCCACGATAAGCGCGGCGAGGGCGAGCGCGCCAAGGGCCACGAGGTAGCCGGTGCGGACCGGATGTCGCCGAAACCCGGCGCTGAGCTCTGCCATTCCGTTCCTTCCTACGCTTACGATACCGAAAAGGTTGTGAGGCAATCAGAAGAGCAGGCAGGGCCCTCCCGGACCTCCGTGCCCGGACCACGGTCCCTGTTGTTCAGTGGACGAGGTCACGCCGGTTCCTCATGTAGTTCGCCAGCATGGACTCACCCAGGTTGTACGGGTTGGCGAAGTAGGCGCGGCCTCGGTTGGTCTTCGTGAGGTTCTCGACGAAATTCACCAACCCCGGATCGGTGGCGATCTTGAACGTCGTGATCACGACCTGCTTCTGGCGGCACTGGTCCGCCTCCTCGAGCGTGCGGTTGGTGATCTTCAGGTCGAGGCCGTACGGGTTCTTATAGATGCGGTGCCCCTCGGTGATCGCCGGAGGTTTCCTGTCCGTGATCAAGAAGATCTGCTTGTTGGGGTGTCTGCGGCTCGCCAGCCTACTGCGCGCCACATGGAGCGCCTCAGAGGTGTTGGTATGGAAGGGACTCGCCCGGATCTCGGCGATCTGCCCGATCTCGATGTGCCGAGCGCGGTCTCCGAAGATGAGCACGCCGAGATAGTCCTTCGGGTACTTTGAGGTGATGAGCTCAGTCAGCGCCATCGCCACGGTTTTAGCAAGCGTCATCCGGTCCTCGCCGTAGAGCTCCATCGATTGCGAGATGTCGATTGCGACGACCGTCGCGCACGACGTGAGGTGTTCGGTCTCGCTCACCTGGAGGTCGTCCTCCGCAAGCTCCAACTGGCCCTGCGTCCTTCGCAGGACGTCCTGTGTCGAGCCCATCGCGTCGATGGCGTGCAGTTCGTCCCCGAACGAGTACCGTTTCGTTTCCGGGAGCCGCTCCACGCCCTCCCCCGCCGCATGGATCGGGTGGTAGCCGGGACCCGCCTTCTTCAACCTTCGGGGACCATCTCAGCAGCGAAGACGTGCTCCTGCGGCGTCTCCGCTCTCTCTTCCACGAGGCTCGCAGGACCCGAAACGCGCTTGAGCTCCGCTTCGTACTCCGAGAACGCTTGCTCGTCGGAGAGCGTGACGGTGCCGCCGCCAGCGAATCATGCGACGATCGGCACGTACGGCCCCTTGTCCTCAGCCGTGCCGACCTCGCGTCGGATCGCGGGAAAGCTCGCCAGAAAATGCCTCTTGACTGCTTCACCGATCAGGGTGCACACGCCGACCTCGGGACCCTTCTGTTCGCCCTCGCACACCATCTCGACCTTGTCGGTGATCGCCGGCAGCAGCACGTGCACGTCGACCAGTCGCGGATACACGGGGACCTTGCCCGCAACCAGCGACCGGCGCGCGAGGTTCGAAACGAGGAACTCCATGACTGCAATTGGAACCCGAGCGCTTACACCAGAGATCTGGTCCACGAGGTCCGACTCGCGCGCCGCGAACGCGATCTCTTCGATCAGCACTTCCACGGCCTCGGGCACCACCATCCGAGACCCGCCTCGTTCGCACCATGCCTCCCGTCGGGTGATCGTGACGGCGATGGTGGCGTCTTTCGGGTAGTGCGTGAGGATCTGCGAGGAGATCCGGTCCTTGAGCGGCATGATGATGGTGCCGCGGTCCGTGTAGTCCTCCGGTTTCGCCGACCTGCGCCGCGATGCCGACGAGGGCGATACGCGCCACCTGTGTCGAGGACGGGGAAGGTATGTTCATCGGTCGATACAACAGGGCGAATCTCATCATGTTTCCAGTCCGTGGACATTTTCCAGTCTGTGGACACTCGGCGTGTGAGGTGTTACTCTGGACTTCGCAAGGGAGTCGCGGTATCCATGCAGTGGTGGCGCATTATGCAGCGTTGTGCGCCCATCGCGGCCCGGGTACCCTCGGAAAGGGAGGATCACGATGATCGCCAAACCGATCGAAAAGGCCATCAACGAACAGATCAATGCGGAGTTCTACTCGTTCTACTTGTATCTCGCGATGTCGGCTCACTTCGACGAGAGCGGCTTCCCGGGGCTCGCCAAATGGATGAGGGCGCAGGCCCAGGAAGAGATGTCCCACGCACTCAAGTTCTTCGGCTTCGTCCACGAGCGCGGCGGGCTCGTGGCCCTGATCGCCATCGACCAGCCAAAGGGCGAGTGGCCGACGGTCCTGGCAGCGTTCAAGGCCGCCTATGCCCACGAGCAGCACATCACCAAGAGGATCAACACACTGATGGACAAGGCGATCGCCGCCAAGGACCATGCGACGTCCAACTTCCTGCAATGGTTCGTGAAGGAACAGGTCGAGGAAGAGGCTACGCTCGAGCCGATCATCATGCGCTTGGAGGCGGTCGGAGACCACCCCGGCGCTCTCTACTATCTTGACCATGAACTGGGCAAGCGCGGCGCCTGACGCCTCCGGACACACGATCCCATCGGCCCGCACCGTCCTCGGAGAAGGTGCGGGCCGTTTTGTCTGTGACCGTGCCGGGAGTTCACGGACAATCGCCGACTCCGGGGCCTTGGCGTAACCTCTTGGCATGGGTGGACGTCTTTCGCAGTGAGGGGTACGTGCAGGCTGAGCTTCGGCGACGTTATTGTGGCTTCCCGGCGGGAGGCGAGGGGTCGGTGGGCGATGACACAATGGACCACCTTGCGAGTGACCGACTTCTCGCCTCCCGCGTCGTCTCCGGCGACGACGAGGCATTTGGAGAGGTCATCCGTGCTAACCAGCACCAGGTCGTCCAGATCGCAGGGCGTTTCTTCAGGCGTGCAGACGTCATCGAGGACATCGCGCAGGAGGTCTTCGTGAAAGCGTACGGCGCCATGGCAGGCTACCGAGGCGAAGTCCCGCTCGGCCATTGGCTGTCCCGCATCACTGTCAACGCCTGCTACGATCAGCTGCGCCGCCAGCGTACGCGTCCGGAGATTGCGTTTTCGCAACTTGGCTCGGATCCCCACGAGCGTGAGGGGACCGGTGTGCCGTTCGAGGGGAACGACGCGTCGGTCCACTGGCAACGCGAGGAGGCTCGTCTGGACGCCGAGAAGGTCCTCGCCAAGGTGTCCCCTCCCGACCGTCTCGTCCTCACCCTGATGGTGCTGGAGGGGATGACGGTGGCGGAAGTAGCTGCGCTTACGGGCTGGTCTGTCGCGAACGTCAAGATCCGGGCGTTCCGCGCGCGCAATCGGATTCGCAAATTGATGGTCGGCAACTCGACGGGACGGAGGTGATGACGGGTATGCCAGAAGTTCCTAGTAATCAGGTCACTGGGGGAACTCCGCGCAGCTGGGAGGATGGCACTCTCAAGCAGCTTCTCGAGGCCGCTGCTGCGCGACCGGAGGAGTTGCCGAACCTCTCGCCGTTCTTCGCCGCAAGGGTCAAAGCCCTCGCCCGAGAACGGGGTGATTCCCGGTCCATGCAGCTCGTCGCGAGGGTGGCGTGGCACGCTCTGCCCGCGCTCCTGGCGGTTGTCGTCGTTCTTTCGCTGTGGGCCGGCGTCGAGGTCGGGCGTGATGCTGAAGTTCAGGACGACGCCGCGATGGTCGTGCTGCAAAGCCGCGACGTCGGCGCGGATGCGCCTCTCACAGCCTTGCTGCTCGCCGGTGGCGGCGAGGTTCCTCCCAAAGGAGGTACACGGTGAGCCCGTGGCGAGCGCGTCTTGCGGTGCTAGCAGTCTTCGTCGCGGGTTTCCTCTGTGGGGCGGTCACACTGCACCTCACACGGTTTCACGTCCAGAGGCACCTCATGGACAGTCCCGCGGGCATGGCTGGGATCATCGTTCATCGACTCGACCGAGAACTCCACTTGACTGCCGCCCAACGGCAGCAGATCGAAGCGTCGGCTGCTCGCGCCCGCGAGGATGCGGCCAGAGTGATGCAGCCCCTGATGCCGCAGGTGACCGCGGTTTTCGAGCGCCTCCGAAACGAGACACGCGCCGTGCTCGATGAGGATCAGCGTCGCCGTTTCGATCGGATGGTCGAGCTGCGCATGCCACCGTTCAACAAGAAGATGTGGGCACCACCAGCGGCAAGACCCGACACGCCGCCGGCACAGAAGCCGACACCTGCTTCGTGACGTCCCCGGCGCAGAGTCCGGTCATGCCGCGCCGCACTGGATCATGTGGAGCGCGCCGCAGTGCGGGCACGCGATCTCCCGGCCGACGTACGCTGGCGGCACCTTTAGCTTGGTGCCGCACGGGCATGTGAGGAAGATGTACTGGTTGAGGCGCCAGAGCATGTCGGTGGTCTGCCGAACCCTCTCGAGACGAGCACTCGTATCGGGCGCCGTCGGCGCGGCGGCGGGCCCGTGCTCGCCGCCGGCGAGCGCCGAGGTCGGAATCACGCCACCGGCGCGTCCGGTCACCGAGCGGAACGCCTGCTCGTAGTTACTCAACGCCGCACCACCGCCCATCGAGCGCAGGATCCGAACGCGCTCCGATATCGGCGGGTGCGTGCTGGTGAGGTCGGCGAGGCCCCGGGCGGTGGCGCCCAAGGGGTTGACGATGTACATCGGCGCCGTGGCTCGCGTCGCCGACGCGAGCGTTGCGGTCGAATGCGAGATCTTCTCGAGGGCACTCGCGAGGCCCTCGGGGTATCGGGTGAACAGCGCGGAGGACGCGTCGGCCAGGTACTCGCGACGGCGCGAGAGGGCAAGATAGATGAGCTGGGCGATGATCGGCGCGAGGATCATGAGAACGAGCGCGACCACCACGATCACGAGTTGGCCCTGCCCTTCCGACCGGGACGAGGTTCGCCTCCGCCCACCCCCGAAAAAGAAGACGCGGGCGCCGACGTCGGCCAGCAGCACGATGGCGCCCATCATGATCCCCACCATCATCATGTACAGCACGTCGCGGTTCTTCACGTGTCCGAGTTCGTGCGCGATCACCCCCTGCAGTTCGTCGCGGTTCAGCGACTCCAGCAGTCCCGCCGTGACCGCCACCGCCGCGTGCTGAGCGTCGCGACCGGTCGCGAAAGCGTTCGGTGCGGCGTCGTCCATCACATAGATGTCGGGCACCTTCGGCAGCCCCGCCGCGATCGTCATCTCTTCGACCACGTTGAACAGCTGCGGATTGTCGTTCTTCTCAATCCGCCGCGCCCCGGAGAGTGCGAGGAAGATGGAGTCACCCCGGAAGTAGCTGATGAGCGTCAGCCCGACCCAGACTACGAACGCGACGAACAGGCCGCCGAGCCCGGCGCCCGGCGCGAGCGCCTCGCCGAGTGCGTATCCGACTAGGAGCAGCAGCGCCGCCATCAAAACCACGAGAGTGGCGGCGCGGCGCTGGTTGGCCCGGATAATCTCCCACACGGCCTTCGAGCCTCTCTAGAACTTGACCTGCGGGACCTGCCGGTCTTCCGGCGCTCCCACCTGGAAGAACGTCTCCGGCTGGAAGTTGAACATGCCCGCGATGATGTTGGATGGGAACATTTGGATCTTGTTGTTGAGGCGCAGCACCGCGTCGTTGTAGTACTGGCGTGCGAAACCGATCTTGTTCTCCGTCGAGGTGAGCTCCTCCTGCAGCGCAAGGAAATTCTGGTTCGCCTTGAGGTCGGGGTACGCCTCCGCAACCGCGAAGAGCGATCGCAACGTCTGGGAGAGCGCGTTCTCGACCTTGGCCCGCTCCTCCACGCTGCCGGTCACCTCGACCGCCTGCTGCCGTGCCTTGGTCACCGCCTCGAGCGTCCCGCGCTCGTGGCCCATGTACCCCTTCACGATCTCCACGAGGTTCGGGATGAGGTCGTGCCGCCGCTTGAGCTGCACCTCGATCTGACTCCACGAGTTCTTGACCTCGTTGCGCGACCCGACCAGTCCGTTATACAGCCCCATTACCCAGAAGACCACAACCACGACCAGGACCAGGAAGACCAGAAGTATGATCATCGTTCCACCTCCTCTGCGGGATTTCCGGTCGCCTTCGACTCAGGCGGCGGCGCCGCGACTCCGAACGTCTCTCCCATGAACCGAAGCACCGCTTCGGGATGCGACCCCGGCGCGACAGCCATCTGCCCCACCAGAGAACCGAGTTCGCCGTGGTCGAACCATAACCCGTGACTCGGGCAGCGGTCGAGCATCACCCGCGGCGCCTGCCCCAAGAAGACCTTTTCCATCGCCTTGTCGCAGCGCGGGCACTTCCGGGGCTTCTCCGAGCTGACCGCTGCGGCGAGCGGACCGCCCTCCGCTATCGACAAGGTTCGCCCCACGTTCTCCGCGAGCAGAGCCAGCTCCCCGGCATCGAACCAGAGGCCTCGACACCACGGGCAGGCGTCCAGCTCTATTCCCTCGCGCTCGGCGACGATGAGTGGCTCGCGACAGACGGGGCAGTTCACGTTCGCTCCTTCTCCCGGTGCCGCGCCCACTCGCAGTCGGGTTTTACCGCCGGGGTCGACCCGATTATATCGCCCATGACCACCCGCTCACCCCAACGGCGTGATCGTCTCTTGAAACATCACGCCCCGCTTTGCGAGTTCGTCCATGATGAAATCGTAGCATCGCGGCTCCCGCCCGATGAACTCCGGCGGCGAAACACCCTTTCGCTTCCAAAGACCCTGGGCCACCAGCCGCACGCCCGCCGTGCACGTGAAGCCTGTGGTGCGGGCCATCGACGTGGTGCCCGTACCCCGATCGAAGCGATCGACCATCTCGAAACTCCGGCGCAGCCGGCGACCCTCCTTCGCGCCCTCGACGATCACTCGCATCGCCGTGAGGTCCTCCTCGCCAGGACCGAACTGCCATGAAGGGAACAGGAGATGTGACGTGACGTCGAGCGGCTTCACGCGGATGCCACCGACCTCGATCGGTTCGGTGCCAAAGAAACCGCTTTCGCGCAGAACCCGGATCTTCTCGATGTGCCCTGGGTAGCGCATCGTCTTCTCGATCATGAAAGGCACCTTGACGGTCACGAGGAGCGACCGAAGCCCATCCGTATTGAACGCCTCGAGAGTTCCCACCTCGGGGAACTCGACAAACTCCGGCTCGGAGAGGGCCGGCATCGTGACCATCCGGCCAGCCGCGACGTAGCGTGCAGGGCGGGTGTACTCCTCGAGCACGTCGCTCGGCGAGAACGGCGCCTTGTACTCCCACGGCCACGTGCGCACGGCAGGCAGGCCACCGACGTAGCAGATGAAGCGGTCGACCTGGTCAAAGTCGGTCTCCATCCGGCCGAGGATGAGGTTGGAGCACCCCGGTGCGATCCCGCAGTCGACCACGGCGCATACGCCGTGCTGACGGGCTAGAGCGTCGAGTGCCAGAGCGTCTTCCGAGAAGAACGAGATGTCCACGATGCTCTTGCCGGCCTCGATCACCGCTTTCAACGCCGCGAAACCCATGTGGCCCGGCACCGCGCCGACTACGAGGTCGTTCCCATCCACGACCCGTCGGATCGATCCCGCGTCCGAGAGATCGGCGCGCACCGTCGTGAGTCCCACGACACCCTCGAGACGCCCCAGCACCTTCGCCGAGACATCCGCCACCGTGACATCGAACTCGCCGTCCCTGGCGAGATCCCTCGCCATCACGCCACCCACCAACCCACCCCCGAGCACCACAACTCTCATCTTCGATCCCTCCCGACTCCGCGCGAAGTGTAGCGTGGAGAGACCAACGCTGGAGACCGAAGCGAGAACGCAGTTGGGTGTCGCTTGGCACTTTCCGACAAGATCGGCTACACCCTCCTCCTGTGAGCGCCCGCACCGGATCACGGTGCTACCATCCCGCCATGTTCAGGAGAATAGCCGTCTCGTGCATTTTTCTGGCCGGTGCGTTCCAGTTGGTGGCTGCCGAAGAGCCTGGAGTTCTTTCCGTTACCGCCGCACAACGGTTCGCCGACCTCGCTCTCGCCTGTGTCCACAAGGAGTACCCCAACAAGATCTCCCACGTCCTCGCGAGCGACGCCGACGTGAAGCCCCCCCGCGAGCTAACCCCTGCTTTCTGCGGGTGCTTCGACTGGCACTCGGCGGTTCACGGCCACTGGCTGCTGGTGCGGCTGATGCGCACATTCCCCGACGCACTGTTCGTTCCGAAGGCGCGGGTCGCGATCTCACAGAGCCTAACGGCCGCGCACATCGCCTCCGAGGTGCGCTACCTGGAGGCTCCCGGGCGCTCGGACTTCGAGCGTCCCTACGGCCTTGCCTGGCTCCTTCAGCTCGCCACCGAAATCAGGGAGTGGGACGATCCCCAGGCGCGTGAGTGGGAACAGGCTCTCCGACCGCTCGAGCGCGCTTCGGCCGCTCACATCAAGGCGTGGCTGCCCAAGCTCTCGCACCCGATCCGGATCGGCGAGCACAGCCAGACCGCCTTTGCCCTCGGTCTGATCCTCGATTGGGCGCGGACGACCGGGGACGACGAGATGAGGTCGCTCATCGAGAAACGCACCCGCGACTACTACCTCGCCGACCGCGATTGTCCTATGGCATACGAGCCGTCCGGGCAGGACTTCCTGTCACCCTGCCTGGCCGAGGCCGACCTGGTGCGCCGCGTTGTCTCGCGGACTGAATTCGCGGCGTGGTTGGGGGCGTTCCTGCCGAGACTGCCGCTCGACGGCTCGACGTCGTGGTTGCAGCCCGCGGTGGTGACCGACCCGGCCGACGGCAAGCTCGCTCACCTCGACGGCCTCAACCTGTCCCGGGCCTGGATGCTCGAGGGGATCGCTGCGGGCTTGCCAACTGCCGATCCGCGCGTCGCGACCCTGCGTGCCACGGCCGCCGCTCATCGCGATTCGGGACTGGCAGTGGTCACAGGTGCACACTACGAGAGCGGGCACTGGCTGGGCAGCTTCGCCGTCTACCTGGTCACCGGCCGCGGCCTCCCAAAAGCGCCCTGACGAAAAAGCCTGCCCCGCGTTCAGGGGCGCAGAGGTCTAAGGCGAGTTCAGAGTGAAGAGTGAAGAGTTGAAAGACCAAGAAACAACGCGGCACAATCGATCCCGGTTTTTGAACTCTTCACTCTTCACTCTCAACTCTTAACTTGCGTCTTAAGCGGCGAACCTTCGAACAGCCTCGCAGGAGCTACTGCCAGCGGAAGAGTCTCAGGGCCAGTGCGAAGCTCACCGCTCCCCACACCGCCATCACGGCAATGGCCTGCCAACTAGCCACGAGGGGCGCGCCGTCATTGATCACCGAACGCAGGGCATCGTTGAGGGCTGTCAGGGGCAGCGCACGGATGAAACGGTGCGCCGCCACGGGGAAGCGCTCGTACGAGAAGAAGGTGCCCGACACTAGCCACATCGGCAGCTGGACCAGGTTCATCCAGCCCGAAACGCCCTCGACCGTTCTTGGCCTTGCCGCCACGAGAAGGCCGATGCCCGCGAAGGTCAGCGATCCCAGCAACGAGATCATCACAAGGTCTAGGATCGAGCCCCGCACCTCCACGCCGAACAGCAACCAGCCGAACCCCACCACGACCACCACCTCGAGAACGAGGCCGACGAGCCGCGAGAACATGAACGAGAGCAGGTAGTGGGATCGCCGCATCGGGGTGGCGGCAAACCGCTTGAGGAGCTTGCGCGTTCGAGCCTGCACCACCGCGAACCCGAGCCCCCACATCCCGCTTCCCATCAGGTTGAGGCCGATGAGCCCCGGGATCAGGAAGTCGATGTACCGGTTGCCCGGCTGGGCAACCCGTTCCTCCCGCGAGTCCAAACGGTCGGGCCGCCCAAGGGCTCGCTGGAGCGCGTCGTCCACCGCGAGGCGGGCGGCACGTCCCTCGGGCCGAGTCGCGTCGTAGCGATACGTCACGGAAAGAGGCCGCCGGTCTTTCTCGGGCGAGCCCTCCACGACCACGTCAACTTTGCCGGACCGCAGTGCCCGCGTCGCCTCGGCTGAGGCGACGACCGACACCGTCAGGTCGGCCGTGCCTGTGAGCAGCGCGGCGAGCCGCTCAACCGCGGGATCCGTGCGCACAACCGCCACGCGCAGTTTCTCCACCGGCTTGGTCCGAAAAGCGATGCCGAGCGCGACCGCGAGGAGCACCGGAAAGATGAAGACCCAGAACACTGCCTCCGGCTCGCGGAGGAATTCCAGCAGTCGCGCACGCGTGAGTTCCACAAGCGGGTGGGGGCGCGGGATGGGAGGCCTACTCATCGCGCAGCGCCCTCCCCGTCATGCTCACAAAGACGTCTTCCAGCGTGGCCTGATGTGTGGCGAGGCTTTCGAGAACGACCTCCTGCCGTTCGATCTCTGCGAGGAGCGCCGGGAGCGCCTCTCCGATCCGGCGCACGCTTAGCTTCCAGGTGCCCTCGGTGCGAACGACGCTACTCACTCCGACCAGGCCGGTCATAACCTCGGGCGACAAATCCGGACGCACTCGAAACTCCACGATCTGCTCGGCCCCGAGCGACGCCACTAGGGCCGCAGGCCGGTCGAGCGCCAGGATCTTCCCGTGGTCCATGATCGCGACGCGGTCACAGAGCCGCGCCGCTTCCTCCATGTAGTGGGTCGTCAGGAGGACCGTACCGCCACGCGACCGGAACCGTTCCACAACCTCCCAGACCTTGAGGCGTGCCTGGGGGTCGAGCCCTGTCGTCGGCTCGTCCAGAAAGAGCAAATCCGGATCGCTGACCAGCGCACACGCCAGAGCGAGCCTCTGCTTCTGGCCACCCGACAGCTTGCCGACCCACGCGTGCCGTTTCTCCTCCAGTTCGACCGTTGCGATGATCTCGCCCAGCGGTCGGGACCGTGCGAAGAAGCTCGCAAAGAGCCGCAGTGTCTCCTCGACCGTGAGTTTCTCGCCGAGTTGCGTCTCCTGGAGCTGCACACCCAGACGCTCGCGCAGCGCATGCTCCGACCCGCTCCCCCAACGGGTGCCGAGCACCTCCACGATACCTTCGTCCGGTCGGGTCAGACCCTCGAGGATCTCCACCGTTGTGGTCTTCCCTGCACCGTTGGGCCCAAGCAGACCGAAGCACTCGCCCCGACGGACAGCAAGATCCACGCCTGCCAGAGCCACAACGTCCTCATATTGCTTGACGAGACCGACGCAGCGGGCGGCTACCCCGCCCGCCGACGACGGGTTCGGGAGAGGATCCGAAGGAGCCACGGGATGGAGTTTCATCGTTGTCCCCTCTTGGCAGCGTGTGCGCGCCCGGCGCACCGTCGGTCCAGAGACCTGCTATCAGGATACCGGGTTCACACCAGCGTTGCCCTTTTAGGACCACGGGGCTCGGACCACGGTCTTCCCGGCGGCGCGCCGGCCAAGTCGGTGAGACTCGCTTTGTAACCTGGATCACAGGGGGCGCCCTCAGATTGATGCCGGAGTCTTGCTGATGGCGACCTGTCCTTATACTGCAGACGAGAGGCATTCCGCAGACCCTCAGAAAGGGGCGCGGGAGGGAGGTTCGTGATGAGCCGCTCGATGGTCATGAGCACCGTGCTGTGCGTTTCTGCTGCCCTCCTCGGCGGAGTGCCGATCGCCGACGCCGCCGGTCCGCTGACGATCACCCCGAGTGCCAACCCCGTTCCGGCCGGGGTTGAAGTTTCGTTCCAGATCTCGCCCAAGGTGACCGTAGCCGGTGATTCGGTGACGTTTTCATTCGGTGACGGTACAACGGGATCGATCGACTTCGCGATGGCGTGTACGCTGTTCGGGGGGTGCGCCTCGATCGCGCATACGTATGCCGGAGCCGGCGTCTTCCTCGTGAGCGCGACCGGAACCGCCGGCGGTACAGCCGTCTCCGGCAGCGTGCAGGTCACGGTCACCACCGGCACCGCCGACAACGAACTCTTCGTGGGCACCGGAGCGCACAAGGTCGGGTTCAATAACGTCAACTGGAGAACCGACCTCGAGATCCAGAACCCAGGCCCGGGGAACGCCACATACGTCCTCGCTTTGTTGATCCGCGACGCCGACAACTCGAGTCCAGCGTTCCAGGCCCAGTTCACCCTCGATTGGGGCCGGACCGTGCGCTACACCGACGTTCTGGCGACCGTGTTCGGCTTGTCGGACGGCGCGGCAGCGCTGCGCGTCACCCCGATGAAAGGGACGATAATCGTGAACAGCCGGACGTACAACCAGCTCCCCTCGGGCACGTATGGCCAGTTCGTCCCAGCGATTCCCCGGTCGGAGGCGATCGCCTGGGGTCAGGACGCTCGTCTCATCGGTCTCTCGCACGACCCCTCGCTGGCCGCCGGCTACCGCACGAACATCGGCCTCGTGAACTTGAGCCCGGCGCCGATCACCGTGGAGGTCGACTTCTACCTCGGCGCCGGAGGGTTCCTCGGCACGCTCAGCTACGACCTGCTCCCCTTCGAGTTCATCCAGACCGACAAGGCTTTTGAGAAGGTCACGCAGGACAGGGTCGACGATGGCTACGTCTCGGTGAAGACCACAACGGGAGGCGCGAAGTTCCTCGCCTACGCCTCGGTCATCGACAACATCACCGGGGACCCCACGTACGTGCCGGCGATCATCCTCCCGTAACGCGGCCGTTACCGCAGCTCAACCGGCCTGCCGACGACCGGTCAACCTGAGAAGGCTCAGCTGGAAGCCGGAGGAACCGCAATGAAGCTGAGTCGATCGACGAACTTCGGGTTGACCGCTCGGGCCTCGGCGAGGACGGTCGCTGCTTCCTCCTTGGCACCCGACGCTTGCAGGGCTCGCGCCAAGACGACGCGGTTGATGATCTTCAGTATCCCCAAGGGGAGGCCACGGTACGACATCGACTGGTCGGCGAAGCGGAAGCGCTCTGCGGCCCTCGCGGGCTCCCCGCCGACGAGCAACCGTGCGCCCTCGATGTGCGCTACGAAAGCTTCGACGTAGCGCCTCCCCGGTTCGCTCGGCAACATCATCGCGAGGTTCTCGCGCGCGCCTTTTTCGACGGCGTCCGCCTCGGCACTACGATTCGTTCGGAGCGCGACCCAGATCTGCAGCGGGTCTTCTCCGCGCTTCATGTCGCCGCAGGAGGCCTGCTGCGCCCTCCACATCCCCTCCCAGTCACCCACAAAGAGGGGCGGCCAGACCGCGATCAGACACCGCATTCCCTTGTACATTGCCGACTTATCACCGCATGGGCTCGCGCTGTCGGCTCGCGCGAGCGCCTGCTTGGCCTCGTCCACCCGTCCGTCCATGAGCGCGAGCCGCACGAGGTGCTCGTACGAATCGCAGAAATCCGGTCGGATGCGCAGCGCTTCTTCCAGTTCCTTTCTTGCCTCGTCGTAGCGGCCCAGCAAGATGAACAGCTCCCCGAGCGAGTCATGCGGGTTGGCCTGATCCGGCGCTATGTACCGGTAGGTCTCGAACATCTTCTGGGCGTCGGCGAACCGGCCCTGTCCCATCTCCAGGTAGCCAAGTTCGTTGTAGGCCGAAACCCGATTCGGGGCGATTTCGACCAGGCGCATGAGCAGGCGGTGCGCCTCGGGCCAGTCCTGACGGGCCGTCGCGATGCCCGACTGCCTCTCGAGGGCGTATGGGTCATCGGGCTTCTTCGCCGCGTACGCGCTCAGGATCCTCTCGGCTGCCGCGGTGTCCTTCTTCAGCCCTGCGCCGGCGTACTGGAGCAAGAAGCGCTCACGGTCGGTGAGCTTCGCCAGGTCGGCTTGCTCGATGGCCTTCAGCAGTCTTGTCGAAGCCGGATCGCTGCTCGGGGAATCGATGGATCTCATCAAGAAGTACTTTGCCATGATGAAGTTAGGATCCAGTTCCGCGGCTCTTGCAAAGTGCGTGCGCGCCTCGGCGACGTAGTACTTCTCGCTGGTTCCGAGCCCCTTCTGGAACTCGGCGAGCGCTTCAGGCGACGAGGTGGTCCACTCCAGGCGCTTCGCCGTCAGCGCCATGACCGCCGCCGCGATCACGACAACGGTAAGTAACACACATGCAATCAGGACGTTGCGTCTCATTCGTCCTCCCAAGCCGAGCGCCGCGAGGGGACTCGCTTCCCGCCCAGGGACACATTGCCCGCACTGGTCATACGAACAAGCGGCTCAAGGGTTTTCACGGCCGCCGTACGCGCACTCAGGGATGGCTGAGAGTCAGCCGCCGGCGGAGGACGTGCGTTGCTTTCGGGACCGGCAGCTCGAGGCGCGAGGGGTGGTCCGGCCCCAGCAGCAGCGCCGGGTGTGCGACCACTCCCGCGGAGGGGTTGTTGAGGTCACCCCCGTCGTTGGGGTTGACCTCGAAACGCAGAGCGTTGGAGCCCGAAACGTCGATCCGGATCGCGTGTCCGGAGTTGAAGACCATCGCGGTGGACCACAGGTCCACGGTGATCTCGGTCGCGACCCCAGGTGTTAGGAAACACTCGCGGTCATCGCCGCACCGCATTCGGGCGCGTTGAATACCGTCGGTGACCAGCATGGAGCGCCCGTCCGGGTACACGTCGGTCAGACGTACGGCGAGGTCGAGGTCCGGCGTGTCGGGTCGGATCCAAACCGTGCATCGAACCCGACCGGTCACGGTCAGCGGCGCGTCGAGCGCGGGCGTGGTGAAGCTCAGTACGTCAGCCCGCGCCTCGATCTCTCGCTGGTCGTAGGGACCGGCCTCACTGGAGAGCTCCTGGCCGCCGATTGTTGACACCGGGTTGGCCGGGTCGGCAAGCAAACCCAGCTCGCCGGCCGCGGACACGACCGCCGTGAGGGCACGGGATGGATCGAGGAAGAAGGACTTCGGGTTTGTCAGGGGCGGCCAGTCAGGAAGATCGAGCCACGTGTTGCCAGGAGCGCCTTCCTCGCCCACGGCGCCCATCAGGTAGACCTGAACCATAGGCCACCGTTCGGCACCAGAAGCCTCTCCCTTGAGGCAGAGATCGAACCACTCGTGCACGACCGAGAAGATGTCGTCGACGAAGATCGAATTGGGGGGATAGGTGAACTGGCCGGCCATGTTTTGGAACGTGCCGTAGTGGGTCCAAGGGCCGATCACCAGCCTCTGCCTCCCGACCGCGTTGGGTCCTCCATGGTGCTGGAACTCGGTGAAAGCGTCGAGGCTCCCTTGCTGGAAGATGTCGTACCATCCCCCGATGTGCAACGTCGGCACGTTGACGGTGGCGACGTTCGGCAGCACCGCCCACGCCGCCCACCAGGAGTCCCACAGGCGGTGGGCCTTGAGCGGATCGAACAGATCGAGGGCGTTCTGGTCTTCAAGCCAGCCGTGCACAAGGGCGTATCGCAGCGCACCACCCTCATACACGGCGTGATGGTAGAAGTCCGGGGTGGCCACGATCGGCACCATGCACTTGAGCGCGGGCGGGGCGCCCGGCGACAGCGCGTACTGAGTCATCCCCAGCGCCGAAGCCCCGAACGTGCCGATGTTGCCGTTGCACCACCACTGCCGCGCGATCCACTCGATCGTTGCCCGTCCGTCGGGCCCTTCGTCGATGTAGCCGGTGTACTGCCCGCCCGAATTGCCGCGCCCGCGTTCATCCTGGCCGACGCAGGCATACCCCCAGAGGTTGAAGAGGTAGCATGCATCCCTGACGGTGTTCTCGCCTTTTCCGTATGGTGTGCGCTGGAGGATCACCGGCCATGGCCCGAAGCCGGCGCCAATCGGAAAGTACACGTCGGTGGCGAGGAGCGTGCCGTCAGGAGCTGGCACGGCCACGGAGAACGTCTGCGCTGCGGCTCCCGCGGCAATTGCCGACGCGAGGGCGGCCACAGCGAAACCGCGAAGAGATAGTCGCAAGGACACGTCACTCTCCTCACGGCATGGTACCCGATGGCAGATACCGCCTCGGGATGGAGCTAGAGTAGGAGTATCGGGAGGAAACCATGCTCACCTCGATTGCGCAGTTCAGCCAGATCTGGAAGAGCGAGAGCGATGCGACCGCTCGCGTCCTGGCGGCGCTCACCGATGCTTCCCTCGCCCAGCGAGTCACACCCCGCGACCGCTCCTTGGGTGACCTTGCGTGGCACCTCGCCACCTCGATTCCGGAGATGATGGCCTGGACAGGGCTCGTGGTGGCCGGAGGTGATCATCACGCACCACCGCCCGGCTCCGCCAGTGCCATTCGAGAGGCATACGTGCGGTCGGCGGCCTCGCTCCTGGAGCAGGTGAGTCGGAACTGGACCGACGAGACCCTCCAGGTCGAGGACGAGATGTACGGCGAGCACTGGCCGAGGGGGCTCACCCTGCAGGCCCTTGTCTTCCACGAGATCCACCATCGCGGCGCGATGACCGTGCTGATGCGGCAAGCCGGCCTCACGGTCCCGGGGATCTACGGGCCGAACCGCGAGGAGACAGAGAGAATGAAGGGGTGACTCCGCGGCCGCCCAGTGCGGTCCCTTTACACGGGAAGAGCAGCAGGTGGACTTCCAACGAGAGTTAAGCAAGAGCCTGATCGTCATGTTCTTGCCTCTGCTCCCGGCCACTTCGTCTGCTCGGCGGCGCGACTTGGTGAAGACTGCCCAGGGACTGCGGGTGTGGTATTTTTCACATTCCTGGAGGGCGCCGCCATGCGCGATGCCGTCGAGAAACTCTGGCCGGAGCTCGAATGGATCAAGGACAACGTCCTTCGAGAGAGGGTCACCGCGACCTGGATTCGGGCGTTGCAGCTCTCACTGCTGACCCCGGAGGACCTGCAGCAGATTCCGTTCACGCTGCTGGTTCCAAACTGTCCGGTGACGTTCATGGAGCACAAGCGGTGCGTCGTGCACATCGCGCGGCTGGCCGCCGAGTCGATGAATGAGTTCATGGGTCACGCGCTCCCGGTCGACATGGACACCGTCATCGCAGGCGCCATCCTTGCAGACGTCGGCAAGCTCCTCGAGTACGAGAAGGTCGACGGCAAGGCCCGCCAGAGCCAGCGCGGTTCGTACCTGCGGCACCCGTTCACCGGTGTAGCGCTGGCGATCGAGGCGGGCGTGCCGGACCGTGTCTGCCACATCATCGCCGCGCACGCCGACGAGGGGAACCTCGTCAAGCGCTCGACCGAGGCCTGCGTGGTCCACCACGCCGATTTCATGAGTTTCCTGCCGTTCAAGAACATGGCCAAATAGAAAGGGGCCCGGGTTCCGGGGACCGGGGTCCGCTTCCCCGCCGCTCTGGAACACCCTGGGCGCCCACGAGGGTGCAAGAATGACCGCAACCACTGCCAACGAGAAGATCACGGCCACGATGGCCCGCTGGGCCGCGAGCGTGAAGTTCGAGGACATCTCGCCGGATGCCCTCCGGGAGGCGAAGCGGTACCTGCTCGACTCGATCGGATGCGCCCTCGGGGGCTACCTCCAGCACGACGTGAAGATCGCACTGGAGGTCTTCGACGAGATCGGCGCCAAGGGACCCGCTACTATCATCGGCTCGGGCAGGAAGCTCGACGTCGTCTCGGCTGCCCTCCTCAACGCACTCATGGTGCGCGTGATGGACTACAACGACATTTACTGGAAGCAGGATCCCTCGCACCCGTCCGACATCATCCCCGCCGCGATCGCGGCGTGCGAGCGCGAGGGCACCGGCGGCCGCGAGCTCATGGTCGGAATCTGCATTGGCCACGAGTTCGAGCAGCGCCTGTGCGAGGCGGCGTTTCCCGGCATCCGCGAGCGCGGCTGGCACCACGCGACGCTCACGGCCTTCGTCTCCCCGATCGTCGCGGGGCGTCTTCTGCATTTGAGCTGGGAGAAGATCCAGCACGCCATCGGGATCGCGGCCAGCCACCACGCGACCCTCGGCGCCGTCACCGCGGGCAAGTTGACCATGATGAAGAACACGGTGGACCCGATGGCGACGCAGGCCGGCGTGTTCGCGGCGCTCCTTGCGGAGAAGGGGTACACGGGTCCCGAGCACGTCATCGACGGCAAGGAGGGGCTCGTCCACTGCTTCGGTCCCGAGTGGAAGCTCAACATCCTCACCGACGGGCTCGGGCAGTCGTGGCGGATCACCACGTGCGGGATGAAGGCGTTCCCGACCGAGGCGCTCACCCATGCGCCGATTTCTGCGGTGCTCGACATCGTGAGGAGCAACGACCTCAAGCCGGCGGATGTCGCGGAAGTTCACATCCGTTCTCTGCGAAAGGCTGCGGACATCCTCGCCGACCCCTCGAAGTACGACCCGCGCAGCAAGGAGACTGCGGACCACTCGCTGCCCTACGTGATCGCCGCCGCCATCGTGGACCGCAACGTCACCCCCGCCCAGTTCACCAACGCCAAGATCACGGATCCCGTGATCCGCGAGCAGCTCCACAAGGT
Organism: Acidobacteriota bacterium; assembly: GCA_003158745.1. Classification (GTDB taxonomy): domain Bacteria; phylum Acidobacteriota; class Thermoanaerobaculia; order Thermoanaerobaculales; family Thermoanaerobaculaceae; genus RBG-13-68-16. Next base: position 68,517 of record PMLC01000079.1, on the reverse strand, counting down.
AAAGGTGGTGGCCGACCCCGAGGTCGAGAAGCTCTTCCCCGCGCTGCAGCGCGTCATCGTGAGGGTGACAACCACCGATGGGCGGACATTCGACAAGCAGCTCGACTATCCGAAGGGCGACCCGCGCAATCCGCTGTCCGACGCGGAGATCGAGGCAAAGTTCGACGCTCTGGCCGAGCCCGTGCTCACCAAGGCGGGCAGAGCCGCCGTGAAGGACGCGGTTTGGAACCTCGAGAAGCTTGCATCGGTGACCGAGTTGATGGAGATACTCAAAGCAAGTTGACAGTCAACAGTTGACAGTCGACAGCTAGAGACTGTAAACCTCTCTGCTTCCGACTGTTGACTGTGAACTGTCAACTGTCGACTGCTGTTGTTGGGAGGAAGAAACCATGGGTCAGACTGTCGTCGAGAAGATCGCTCAGTCGCACATGTCCGAAGGACCGAACCGCCCCCTGCGCACCGGGGACTTCCTCTCGATCCGACCGCACCACGTGATGACTCACGACAACACATCGGCCGTGATGTCGAAGTTCAAAGGGATCGGCGCGTCGCGCATGGCCGACTCGACACAGCCGGTGTTCACGCTCGACCATGACATCCAAAACACGAGCGAGGAGAATCTCGGCAAGTACCGCAAGATCGAGGCCTTCGCCCGAGAGCACGGCGTCGACTTCTACCCCGCCGGCGCCGGCATCGGTCACCAGATCATGTGCGAGCAGGGGTACGTGGTGCCGGGCTCCTTCGTCGTCGCCTCCGACTCCCATTCCAATATGTACGGCGCGCTCGGCGCGGTGGGCACGCCCGTCGTCCGCACCGATGCGGCGGCGATCTGGGCGACCGGAACGTTCTGGTGGTCGGTTCCGCGCACCGTGCAGGTCGTCCTCGAAGGCGCCCTCCGGCCCGGCGTGACCGGCAAGGACGTGATCATCACACTGTGCGGCCTGTACAACAGGGAGGAAGTCCTCAACGCCGCCGTCGAGTTCTCCGGTGAAGGTGTGGCCTCCCTGTCAATGGACTCCCGCATGGCGATAGCGAACATGTCCACCGAGTGGGGGGCGCTCGTCGGCTGGTTTCCCGTGGACGCGACGACGATCGAATGGCTCAACTCGCGCCGCCAGCACCTCGCCGCGCGCGGCGTCGAGCGGTTCACGTCGGACGACATCAAGCGGTGGGCGAACCGGCCGCCGGCGCCGGACCCCGACGCCGCCTACGCGGCCCGCATCGAGATGGACCTCGGCGAGGTCACGCCGCACGTCTCCGGTCCGGACACCGTGTTCGTCATGCAGCCGCTGGCGGAGATCGCCCCGAAGAAGGTCTCCGTTCAGAAAGCGTATCTCCTGTCGTGCGTCAACTCGCGTGCCGACGACCTCGCGGAAGCCGCCGCAGTGCTCGCGGGGAAGAGGATCGCCCCGACGGTCAAGTTCTACCTTGCGGCCGCCAGCAAGGAGATCCAGGAAGGCGCCGAGCGGTCAGGAGTGTGGAAGACGATCGTCGACGCCGGCGCCATCGCCCTGCCGCCGGCGTGTGGCGCGTGCATCGGCCTCGGCACCGGTCTGCTCGAGCCGGGCGAGGTCGGGATCTCCGCCACCAACCGCAACTTCAAAGGCCGCATGGGTTCCCGCGACGCCAAGTGCTACCTCGCGAGCCCGGCCGTGGTGGCCGCCTCCGCGGTTGCCGGCTTCATCGCGGCCCCGCAGGAATGGGATCTCGTCGCCCCCGCGAAGCGCTGGACCGCGCTCGCGGAACCCGCGGCGAAGGCCGAAAAGGTCGAGATCCTCGAGGGATTCCCGCCCAGGCTCGTCGGCCGCCTCGCGTTCCTTCCGCAGGACAACCTCAACACGGACGGAATCTACGGGAAGGACTACACCTACCGCGAGGACATGACGCGAGAGATGATGGCCAAGGTCGTCATGGAGAACTACGACCCCGAGTTCGCCGCCCGCGCCCAGGCCGGGGACGTTGTGGTCGGCGGGTTCAACTTCGGCACCGGCTCCTCGCGCGAGCAGGCCGTGACAGCGCTGCAAGCCAAGGGGATCCCGCTCGTCATCGCCGGCAGCTTCTCCCAGACCTACCTTCGGAACGCATTCAACAACGGGTTCCTCTGCATCGAGACCCCGGCGCTGGTCCGGCACCTGAGGGAGGTCTTCGCCGCCGAGCTCGCCACGAAGCAACGCACGGTCATCCCGGGCGACGAAGTCGCGATCGATTTCACTACCTCGACGCTCACCTACCGTGGCAGGAGCTTCGTCTTTCCCGCGCTCGGCTCGGTGCCGCAGTCGCTGGTGATCGTAGGCGGCGTTGAGAACCTGGTCCGAAAGCAGCTCGCAAAATAGGCGGCGCGGCGCTCAGTCGGTGAGTGCCTCTTGCACGACGGCGGAGGGGTGGTCCTTTCCGAACTCGCCTTCCCAGCGCGCCACGACCACCGTGGCGAGGCAGTTGCCGAGGACGTTGGTCGAGGTGCGCGCCATGTCCATCAGTTCGTCGATTCCGAGAATGATGAAGATCGGCTCGACTGGCAGGTGGAACGAGGCGGCCGTCCCGAGCAGGATGACGAGCGACGCCCGCGGGACACCCGCCACGCCCTTGCTGGTGAGCATCAGGGTGAAGACCATCAGGAGTTGCTGGCCGAACCCCATGTGAATCCCTGCCGCCTGGGCGACGAACACCGAGGCGAGCGAAAGGTAGAGCGTGGTGCCGTCGAGGTTGAAACTGTACCCCGTCGGCATCACGAACGCGACGATCTTTCGCGGCACGCCGATCGCCTCCATGGCCTCCATCGCGCGCGGCAGCGCCGCCTCCGATGACGTCGTCGCGAACGCCAGCGACACCGGCTCGGCCACGGCGGCGATGAACCTCCGGATCGGCACGCGAGCGATGAGCGCAACGGGAAGGAACACGACCAGGATGAACACAATTAGGGCGAGGTAGAGCGTCGCCAGCAGCTTGGCCAGGTTCACCAGGATTCCGAGGCCCATGTGGCCGACGGTGTACGCGATCGCGGCGCCCACTCCAATCGGCGCGAACAGCATGACGATGTTGGTGAACTTGAACATCGTTTCGGCCAGGCTCTCCGCGAGCGAGAGCATGGGCCGGCGCTTGGCCTCCGGGAGCATCGCCAGGGCGACCCCGAAAAGCAGCGAGAACACGACCACCTGGAGGACCTCGCCCTCGGCGACCGACTTCGCGATGTTCTCCGGAAAGATGTGCTGGATGATCTCGGAGGCGTTCTTCTGGACCGCCTTGATCTCCTCGGTCTTCGGCGCCGGGGGCAGTTTGATCCCGCGGCCGGCCTGCGACAGGTTGATCGCGGCGAGGCCTATGAAGAGCGCGATGGTCGTGACGATCTCGAAGTAGACGAGCGCCTTCACGCCCATCCGGCCGACCTGCTTGAGGTCCGAGTGCCCGGCGACGCCCACCACCAGCGTCGCGAACAGAAGGGGGGCGATGATCGTCTTGATCATTCGCAGGAACACTAGGGAGAGCGTCCGCAGGTTGACCGCCACCGCCGGCAGGTCGTGGCCGATTTCGGCGCCCACCACCATGCTGACGAGGATCCACGTCGTCAGCGACCGGCGCTTCAGGCCGTAGGAGACGAGACCCGCGATCGCGAGCCACCGCGAGGCCAGCAGGATCTCCGACGGGACGTCGATGAGGCCGATGGCCGCGACCACACCCAGCACAGCCGCCAGTGTGAGCGTCGCGAGCAGGAACAGGACGGTCCTGGTTTTCAGTCGCTGCATGCGCTCTCCACCTCTCGCACAACCCCTCCACACCGAGCGTGATGCTCCGCTAGTGTAGTTGGAAACCCCGCGCTGGGCGCCGGCGCGCCCAATCGATCCGAAGCCGCGTTCAGCACGGGCTGCATGCAGTCGCGCCACAGCGTCGGCTCCGTGCTCTGCCTTGGTTTTCCACCGGCTGACAGTCGCCAAGCCCCGGAGCGAGCTGAGAACAGACAGACCTGGTCGGGACGCGTGCCACGACCCGACCAGGCACCGAAGTGACCCAACTCGAGGGCTCTACTTCTTGCTATCCGTGTCCAGCTTGGAACGGTCAAGCAGGAACGAGATCGTAACGGTGAGAACGGCGTCCACCGGCCTGCCGCTTGCGTCCTTCGCCGGCTCATAGCGCCACTGGTCGACCGCCTCGATCGCCGCCTCGGTAAGTCCCATTGGCTCTGAGCGAAAGGCCCTGAGGTCGTGCACCACCCCATCGGTACCGATCCTCGCCCTCAGGATCACGACCCCGTCGATGCCGCCCTTACGGGCTTCCGGCGGGTAGACAGGTTGAACTCTGTGAATCAGCTTTGGCATGACGTCGGGTGGATTGACTTCGGACTTCGGATACGCCTTCAACGGTTCGAGGACGACAAATAGGTACGGTGCAGCCTCTCCGTCCAGGCTCGCGGCGATTGCACGCTCGCCGCGCGGCACGCTGATTTTCGGCTCGGCGAGGATCTTCCCAGCGTGCGCGATGATCACGCCATACGTTGCGACCGACTCGTTGAAACCCAGCAGAGTCGCGCGGACGCTGGCATCTCCAGCGAAGCTCGGAACCGTGGTCTCCACCCCGGGCTTCATCGGGACGATCAAGGAGTTCGTGATTGCGAGATCGCCGAGCCGGTACGTGTCCTTGAGCCGTTTCATCAGGTCAAGCATGTTGGTGGCGTCCTGCTCGGGGCTCAATCCCGGCATCACCACGGTGCCGGGCACCACGAGAATGGCTTCGGCCTGGCCCGAAGCCGGCGCCGGGCTGCCCGCCAGCACACGGAAGAACGTGAGAACGCCCTCCGTCTCGATCACCGCTGCGTCCGACGAAATCCCTCCGATAGACAGCAACACAACAGCCATCGAAACAACACGCACGAGACGCGTCATGACACACCTCCCTTGTCCGGTTCGCCCGGACGCAGCGCGAAGTAGACGGTCGTTCTGTCGTCGAGTTGCCAGACAACGATGTTTCGATCAAGTGGGGGTGGGCAGTTCCACGCGATGCTCCCTTTTACCTCGCCAGCCGGACGAGGCGACCCCCGCCACACCGCCACTACCAGCACCACCACCAACGCGGCCGCGGCGGCGAGCCGCAGCCACGGCACGGGCCGCGAAACCTCCGGCAGGCGCGCCAGGACTCGCGTCCGGGCGATACTCGTTGGGAGGTTTGGGGAACGCCGGCTCCACTCGCGAAGCCGATCCTCGAACGACATCACCAGATCATCACGGTCTGGATCTCTCATGACGTGCCTCCACGAACGATGCGGGCGACGCCCGCCCGCGCCCGCCTCCTGTGCGCCCGGACCGACGCTGGTGTGATGCCGAGAATCCGGGCGATCTCGGCATCCGTCATCCCCTCCACCGCAGTGAGGTGAAGGACGGCGCTCTGGCGCGGCGCGAGGCGGGCAAGCACCTGCCATGCGCTGACCGAAACCTCGGGATCGCACCACCGAGAAGGCTCAGGGACGGCGTCGAGGGAAACCCGCCCCCGCTGCCGCCGGCTCGCGCGCAGGCAGCGCCGGAAGACGATGCGGCTCACCCATGGACCGAAACTCTGCGGATCGGACAGCCTTGCCAGACGTGTCCAGGCCACCACCAGGGAGTCCTGGACCACGTCCTCGGCCTCCGCGTCCCCGACCACCGAGCGGGCCAGGCGCACGAGACGGTCCCAGTGGCTCTCGACCAGGACCCCGAATGCGTCCCTGTCCCCTTCGAGGGCGGTCCGCACCAGATCAGCGGTGGTCGTGTCCACGCCCACTAGAGCCACACGAAGGACCGTTTCGTGTACATCCACCCGCTCCGCAGCGACGAGGGGTTCTCAGCTCGGTTCGCCGACCAGCAACTCTGGCCGGAGCGTTCCTTCCGCGACCCACTCCGCCGGGCCCGAGAACCGAATCGGGCAGTCCGGCGGGACGCCCAGCGGTTCGACCGTCAGAACCCGGTTCGATGCGGTCTGCACCAGCACCGGAGCGGCGACCCACCCATCGGCGAGCCCAACCAGAGCTGCGGCCACGTCGCCGGATCCGCACGAGAGGGTTTCGTCCTCGACCCCACGCTCCCAGGAGCGCACAGCCAGTTTGCGGGGCCCAGTCACGAAAGCAAAACTCACGTTGGCCCCGCCGGCTGGGAGCTCCGGGTGAGCGCGAAGCGCAGGGGCGAGCGGCGCGAGAGACCGCTGCCAGAAGTCCGGCCAATCCACACGCACGATCAGGTGCGGAACCCCTACGAGAAGGAATCGCCCACGGGCCGTTCCGCCGGGGACTGCCAGTTCCTGCCATGGCCGCACGCCATCCGGCGCCGGAAGACGCAACGTGATCCCCCCCCCATCCTCGACAACTGCCGGGATGGCGGCGTAGCCGGTCTTGAGGACCATCTCGCGCCATCCCCACGCTGCCGCGATGAAGCTCGCCGCACAGCGCGTGCCGTTTGCGCAGAAGTCGGCCTCGGAGCCGTCGCTGTTCCAGTAGTCGACACGGGCGGTCGATGCACCTGTGGGAGTCACTACGAGAATCCCGTCGGCGCCCAGGCCGAAACGGCGGTGGCAGAGGCGTGGCGCGGCGGTCCGGAGCTTGCCGGCCAGATCCGGCTCCGAACGTCCATCGAAGAGAAGGAAGTCGTTGCCGGCACCGTGGAGCTTGGCAAATCTCACGTCCCTGCTCGCACCTTGCAGTACACGGCGTCGGACTGGTTCCCGGCTGGGTCCATGGCCTTGACTGCATACTCCACCTCACCTGAAGGAGGCGACGTGTCCGCGTATTCGGTCCCTTTGAAGGCCTCCTCCATGTGTTCCCACCCTCCGTTGCCGACCCGCCGGAAGACCTTGTATCGGGTGTCCGGCTCTGGTGACGCGTCCCAGCGCAGGCGAACGAGACCCGGCTCCGGCAGACAAAGGAACGATGTCACTAAAGGCGGGGGGTAGATGTCCGGATACGGAACTTCGACCTCCGGCGTAGGCGGACTGACAGTCGCGGCCGTGGTCTTGACGATGGAGCGCACCCTATACCACCAGGTCTGCCCCTGCTCGGCCTTCGTGTCGAGGAAGCCCGGCTGGTCGATCCCGATCGGTTGCAGGACCTCCCATGCCACGCTTTTCGAGACCCGACGCTCCACAACGTACTCAACGCCAGGGACGACATCCCACGACAGCGCGATGCCGTCCGCACGCGGCTCGGCGACGAGGCACGTGGGAGTTGCAGGCACCGGCTGCGGCTGCCAGGTCAAGAAGTTCGAAAGGGCCGAGGACGTGCCGTCCTTCCGGCGCGATCGGACGGCGTACCAAAGCGTCGGCGGTGAGGTCCCCGGTGAGACCCCGGGCAGTTTCTCCCGATAGGTCAATGACCTACCACGCGTCGCCGCCTGCAGCGTTTCCCCTTCGAGGCGTGCGACCAGTTTGCCGCGCCCGAGCATGAGCTGTCGCCGCAGGTCCTGACCGTTCGGACCGCTGCCGACCTGCTCCTGACCTGGAGCCAACTGGAGTTGCCAAACCTCCACCCGGGTCAGATCGTTGAGCGGCCGACCGCCTCGGGTGAGCTGCGGGTACGCCCAGGTCAGGATGATATCGGTCCCGTCCTGATAGCCCCAGAGGTCGGTGGTCGTTTCCGGCACCTCGATGATGGGGGGAAGCGGCACGGACTTCCGGCCGCACGCGGGAAGTAGTACTGCAACGGCCAGCAGGATCAGCGTCCGGACGGTTCGCATTGGGTGTCAACTGTAGCAAATGGACGCTGGAGATGTGAGGGTCGCAGCCGCAGAGGAGCGGAAGGCGTTCTTTCTCTTCTGCTCTCCGCCTCTACTGCCGCCTACAGCACGTATCGAGCAAGGTCCTCGCGCCCGAGGAGAGGCGCCAGCGTCCCCTTCACCGTGCCGGCGTCCACGACAACATGGGTGCCCTGGCGCTCGGGGGCGGTGAACGAGATTTCCTCAAGCACGCGTTCGATAACCGTCGTGAGGCGGCGAGCACCAATGTTCTCGCCGCTCCGGTTCAGTTCGGCGGCGACCCGGGCGAGCTCGGCAACGCCGTCCGGCGTGATCTCAAGCTCGACTCCCTCGGCATTGAGTAGCGCCTGATGCTGCTTCAACAGGGCATGCTCCGGCTCGGTGAGGATGCGCAGGAGATCCCCCTCGGAGAGCGCGTCGAGCTGGACTCGGACCGGAAACCGGCCCTGCAACTCTGGGATGAGGTCGGAGGGTTTGGCCACGTGGAACGCTCCTGCCGCGATGAACAGCACATGGTCGCTGGATACCTGACCGTAACGCGTGTTGACCGTGGTCCCCTCGACGAGGGGCAAGAGATCACGTTGCACCCCTTCGCGCGAGACGTCAGGTCCTGCGCCGGACGCGTTCCGCGAAGCGATCTTGTCGATCTCATCGAGGAAGACGATCCCGCTCTCCTGGGCCCTTTCAACGCCCTCCCGCTCTGCGGACTCGCGGTCCACCAGACGTTCGACCTCCTCGGCCTCCAGGATCTTGCGGGCCTCACGGACCGTGACCCGACGCCGTTCCCGCTTGGAGAACACGCCTCCGAGGGCATCACGCAAGTTCATCTCAAGGCTCTCCATTCCCTGACCGCCGAAGAGGTTGAGGACCGGCGCGCGGCTCTGCGCGACCTCCACATCCACTTCCCGCTCCTCGAGCGATCCCTCGCGCACCAGCCGACGCAGGGCGCGTCTCGATTCCTCACGGGTCTCCGGTGCCGCTGTTGGCAGCAGCAGGTCGACGATCCGATCTTCCGCGGCCCGCTGGGCCGCAACGCGAACCGACACCGCGCGCTCCTCGCGAACCGTGGCGACCGCAGCTTCCACCAGGTCGCGCATGATGGAGTCAACATCCCGTCCGACGTAGCCAACCTCGGTGAACTTGGAGGCCTCGACCTTGATGAACGGCGCATTGGCAAGCCGCGCGAGGCGGCGCGCGATCTCGGTCTTGCCGACGCCGGTCGGCCCGATCAAGATGATGTTGGCCGGGACCACTTCGCGGCGAAGTTCCGCTGACAGCTGTCGGCGACGCCAGCGGTTCCGCAAAGCGATCGCCACCGAGCGCTTCGCCGCCCCCTGCCCAACGATGTAGCGGTCGAGTTCGGCTACCACCTCCCTCGGCGTATACGCCGGCGCGCTCACGGGACCACCTCCACCGTGATGTGGTCGTTGGTGTAGAGGTCGATCCCTGCGGCGATGAGAAGCGCCTCACGCGCGACCTCCGCGGCTTCGAGGCTCGAGTGGGCGATCAGAGCTCGCGCCGCTCCGAGCGCCACGGGCCCGCCGGAGCCGATCGCCAGCACGCCGTCGTCAGGGACGATGACCTCGCCCGATCCGGAAAGGAGCAAGAGGTGTTCGCGGTCGGCGACGACCATCATCGCCTCGAGGTGGCGGAGGGCGCGGTCGGTGCGCCAGTCGCGCGCTAGCTCCACCGCGGCCCGCTCCAGGTTGCCGGCAAACTCCTCGAACTTGGCCTCGAAGCGGGTGAACAGCGCGAGCGCGTCCGCCACCGAGCCCGCGAAGCCCGCCAGGACCCGACCGCCGCCCAGACGCCGAAGCTTGGTCGCCCCGTGCTTTAGGACCGTGTTCCCGAGCGTGACCTGACCGTCGCACGCCATCGCGGTAACGCCGTCCCGGCGTATAGCGCAGATGGTTGTGTGATGCCAACGGATGCGCATGGACCACCTCCCGCTTCAGACTATAGTCGCCAAACCTCCCTACTCGGTTGCGCGTATCCTATACCAGCCGGCGTCCCGCCGGTGCCTATGCCGACCGGAGAGCTCGCGGCCCTCGCCACCGCCCTGCTATGGGCATTTACCGGCCTCTTTTTTGCGGAAGCCGCGCGCCGGATTGGGGCTTTTCGCGTCAACCTCCTGCGTCTGCCCCTGGCTCTCGCACTGCTCACCGCCACCATGGTTCTCGCCGGTCCGGCCTTCGCCACGGTCAACCGCCAGCGGCTCTTCTTCCTTGCCCTGAGCGGCATCGTCGGTCTCGTGATCGGAGATCTTGCTTTGTTCGAGGCACTGCGGCGCATCGGGGCAAGACTGTCACTGCTCGTTATGGCCATGGCACCGGTTTTTGCCTCATTGGCAGGCTTGGTGCTGCTCAAGGAGCACCCCGGCCGCACGGCGCTATTGGGGATTGTAACCACCCTTGCAGGGGTGTCGTGGGTGGTGGGTGAGCGCAAGGCGGGAGAGGTGAACGGCCGTCGGGAGATTACTGGCGTCGCGCTGGCGCTCGTGGGCGCCGTGTGCCAGGGGGTGGGATTTGTGCTGGCAAAGATCGGCATGGCGGGGGAGATGCCAGCGCTCACCGCAACCTGGGTCCGGATGGCTGCCGCCACGTCGTTGATCTGGACGCTCACGGCATTCACAGGCCGCGTGTACGCCCTCGACGTGCCCGGGTCGGTGCGGCGTGCGTGGCCCTTCCTCCTGGGCGGGGCTGTGTTCGGCCCCTTCCTCGGAGTCTGGATGTCGCTCGTGGCCGCCCGCTTTACCGACGTGGGGATCGCAGCAACCCTAATGGCGACCACCCCCGTGCTCGTGATCCCGCTTCTGATGGCCACGGAACGCTACCGGCCGACAGCTCGCGCGCTCACCGGCACCGCAGTCACGTTCGTCGGCATCGCCTTGCTCTTCTCGAACTGAGCACGTCGGCCGACGACGCCCGACCTGCCGTCCTTCAGGCCTTCGGATGCGCCTTGTTGTAGGTGTCCATCAGGTGAGCGAAGTCGAGGTGCGTGTAGCGCTGCGTGGTGGACAGCGACGCGTGGCCGAGCAGCTCCTGGATCGCCCGCAGGTCCATCCCTGCCTCCAGAAGGTGGGTGGCGAACGCGTGGCGTAGCGTGTGGGGGTGGATGTGGGTCGCCATCGCCACGCGGAACACCGCGGCTTCGAGGATTCGGCGTAGCGAACGGTCCGACAACCTCCCACCGCGCTGGTTGACGAAGAGCGGCTCGCCGGACGGCAGCTCTCGGCCGTGCGAGCGCCACGCCGCACGGTCGGGGAGGTACGCCCGCAAGGCACGCTCGGCCTCGCGGCCGAACGGGACGAGGCGCTCCTTGCCGCCCTTGCCCTGCACCCGGGCGAGCCGCCGGGTCAAGTCCACGTCATCGAGGTCGAGCCCTACCAGCTCGCTCGCGCGCACCCCGGATCCGTAGAGCAGCTCGAGTGCCGCCCGGTCGCGTCGTCCCGCGGGGTCCTGCGGTAGTGCCTCGAGCAGCTCAGCGAGTTGGGGCGCCGTCACCACCTCCGGCAGCTTCTTTGGGGCTCGCGGAGTCGGCACAACCTTGGCAGGGTTGGTCTGCACCTCACCTTCGCGGCCCAGGAACCGGAAGTACGTCCGCAGCGCGGCGAGCGCCCGCTGCGTCGAGACCCGGGCCAGTTTCCTGCCGTGCAGGTGCGCAAGGTAGGCGCGGATGACGTTCGCGCTCACGCCGCGCGGATCGGCGCACCCCATCTCGCCGCCCGCGAAGGCGACGAACTGTGAAATCTCGCGCTCGTACGCCCGCAGCGTGTTGGGCGAGAGGTTGCGTTCGTCGCGCACGTAGGCGGTGAACTCGTCGAGACGCCAGGGCACGCCGGCATTGTAGCCTCCGGCTTGACCGGTCGCGGCGATACCCGATAATGGCCCGAGCCTCGCCGCTGCGGGGTCGCCACTCGCCATGTGCGGAATCGCCGCCATCTGCAGCTTCGATACCCGCGGACCCGCCGTGGATCGGGAGGAGCTCCTCCGGATTCGTGACTCGATGGCCTCCCGCGGGCCTGACGGATGCGGCGAGTGGTTCTCTCCCGACGGCCGCGTGGGCCTTGGCCACCGCCGCCTCGCCATCATCGACCTCTCCGATACGGGCGCCCAGCCGATGGTCAGCGCGGATGGCACGAGAGTCATCGTCTTCAACGGCGAGATCTACAACTACCACGAGCTGCGGTCGCTGCTGCCGGACGGGGGCACGGGTCTGCGCAGCACGTCCGACACCGAGGTGCTCCTCGAGCTGTACGCCGTCTTGGGTACCGAGATGCTCCCGCGCCTCCTCGGGATGTTCGCCTTCGCGCTGTACGACATCAGGGCCGGGAGAACGCTCCTCGCGCGCGATCTCTACGGCGTCAAGCCGCTGTACTACACCGTGGGATCCGGCTCCGTGCGGATCGCATCCCAAGTAAAAGCCCTGCTGGCAGGCGGTCGGGTTTCGCACCGCCAGGACCCGGCCGGTGTGGTCGGCTTCTTCCTGCGCGGCTCCGTACCGGAACCGTTCACGCTCTACGAGGCGATCCGGGCGCTCCCGGCGGGCAGTTACGCGTGGGTCGACGGGCGTGGGGTGGCGGAGCCGCAGGCGTACGCCTCCATCGCGGAGATCCTCACCGAGGCCGTGCGCGATCCGGCCAGGGTATCCGAAGAGGAACGGGTCGAGCGGATGCGGCAGGCGTTTCTCGATTCGGTCCGTTACCACCTCGTCTCGGACGTGCGGGTCGGCGCGTTCCTCTCGTCCGGACGCGACTCGACCTCGATCATCGGCCTCGCCCGCGACGCGGGCGCCGCCGATCTGAAGACGGTGACGCTCGCTTTCACCGAGTACCAGGGCACGGTCCGCGACGAGGCACCGCTCGCGGAAGAGGTCGCCCGCTACTACGGCACCGACCACACGACGCGGCTGATCTCAAAGGACGAGTTTCAGCGGGAGTTCCCAAAGGTCATCGAGGCGATGGACCAACCTACGGTGGACGCGGTCAACTCGTACTTCGTGAGCCGCGCCGTGGCGGAAGTCGGAATCAAGGTGGCGCTCTCCGGCACGGGTGGCGACGAGCTCCTCGGCGGCTACTTCACGTCCTGGAAGGTGCCACTCGCTGTGCGTATGTGGGGCATCCCGTCTCGCGTCCCGTTCCTCGGGGACGCGGTTCTGGCGGCGTACAGGGCGCTCGCCCCGAGGCGCAGTGCACGCGTGAGCCCGAAGAGCGGAGCCGTCATCAAGTACAGCCGTGACTACCCGAACGCGTACTTCGTGCTGCGCGCGATGTTCATGCCGTGGGAGCTCGGCGAGATCCTCGGCGAGGAGGTCGCACGGGAGGGGATGCGACGGCTCGACCCGGTCGCGCTGTTCGCTCGAGGCCTCGATCCCGATCCGGGCAGGGCGTTCGAGAGGGTCGTGGCGCTCGACTCGCGCTTTTACATGAAGGACCAACTCCTGCGCGACATCGACTGGGCAAGCATGGCGCACTCGCTCGAGGTGCGGGTGCCGCTGGTCGAGGCTCACCTTCTGCGCGCGGTGGCGCCGCTGCTGGTGCACGCACGCGGCGACCGCAAGCGCTACCTGCCCGCGAGTCCCTCCAAGCCTCTGCCGCGCGCCGTTTTCACCCGCCCGAAGACGGGCTTCTCCGTCCCGCTCAGGCAGTGGGTGCTCGGCGACAAGCCCGGCTCGAAGGGGAGCGACTTTGCGATGCGGGGGTGGGCCCGGCGGCTCTACGACACCGCGTTCCGACCAGAAGGAGGGATCTGAACCTGCCGAGGCTCTTTGCCTTCAACAAGCCGCGCAGGGTCGTCGTTTCGCGGGTCCAAGAGGGTGGCGCGAACACCGTTTTTGATCTCCTGCCCGCCGACTACCGCGACTGGTTTGCGGTTGGTCGCCTCGACAGGGACTCCGAAGGGCTGCTCCTGTTCTGCGACGACTCCCGATTCGCGCAGCGCCTGATGGACCCGGGAGCCGTCGCCAAGACCTACCTTGTGGCCGTCGAGGGCTTCCCAGGTGACCAGGATTTGGAAGGGATGCGCCGCGGCGGATTCCTGATCAAAGGGCAGCCGGTGCTCCCCGTCGAGGTGCGCCACCTCGGCAAGGCGCCCCGCGGCGGAACCCGATTCGAGGTTGTGCTCCACGAGGGGCGCAACCGCGAGATCCGGCGTCTGTTCCTCGCGGCGGGGTTCAAGGTCAGGCGACTTGTCCGGACCGCGGTCGGTCCCGTCGAACTTGGCGATCTTTACCAGGGCGAGGGGCGTGAGCTCACTGCCTCCGAAGTTGCCGCACTCCGCAGGCTCGCAGCGCCCTGAACCGGAGGTCCTTCTCACCGAACGGCCGGCCGCCCGGCGGGCGGCCGCTACGACCGACCAACGGCCACGCTTCATCCGTCCCCTACGCCCGGTGCCCGAGAAGGTCGGGGGAAATGACAGGGACCACCCATCCGACCGCGGCGCGCCACACGGCGATTGCCTCGAGTGCAGCGGCCGCAGCGGCCTTGCGGCGTTGACCCTTCTCCCGCGGCAGCTCGACCATCGGTTCGCTCATCAGCCCCCAGGCCGCGTTGGCGGGCTGAAACCGGTGCGGCGGGCGTTCGGTGAGGTGGCGCACGAGCCCGCCGTGTGCGGTCCACGGCGGGGGGGGCCCAAGCTCCAGCCCACGCAGCTCGGATGCGAGCGACAACCCGGCCAGGAGGCCCATCGCCGCAGATTCGACGTACCCCTCAACGCCGGTGAGCTGTCCGGCGAGGCGCACCGAGGGTCGGACCTTCAGGCGGAGCTGCGCGTCGAGGTGCTTCGGGGCGCAAATGAACGTGTTGCGGTGGATCATGCCGAGCCGCACGAAGCGAGCGTTCTCGAGGCCTGGGATCGTGCGGAACACCTGTTGCTGCGAAGCGAACGTCATCCGGGTCTGGAAGCCCACGAGGTTCCAATGCGACGCGGCCAGGTCGTCGCGACGGAGCTGAACCACGGCGTACGCGTGACGCCCAGTGGCAGGGTCCGGCAACCCCACCGGCTTCATCGGACCGTACCGGAGGGTGTCGATCCCCCGGTCGGCCATCACCTCGATCGGCAGGCATCCTTCGAAGTACGGGACGTCGCGCTCGAACTCCCTCTCGGGAACCTTGTCCGCGGCACGCAGAGCGTCCACGAACCTCAAATACGCCTCGCGGTCCATCGGCGCGTTGAGGTAGTCGTCCCCGCCCTTGCCGTAGCGCGACGCGCGGAACAGTCTTCCCATCTCCAGCGAGTCCGCAGCGACGACTGGAGCGATCGCGTCGAAGAAGGAGAGCGAGCCCTCGCCAAGCAGAGTCGAGAGCGATTCGAGGAGGGCGGGTGCCGTGAGAGGACCGGATGCGATGATCGCAGGGCCGTCGGGCACCGTGCGCACCTCCTCCCGCGCGACCGTGATCAACGGGTGGCTCCCGATCGCCCCCTGGACGCCAGCGGCAAACACCTCGCGGTCGACCGCCAGTGCGTCCCCCGCGGGGAGAGCGGCGACCCTTGCGGCAGCCAGGATCACCGAGCCCATTGATTGCATCTCCCGCTTGAGCAGACCGACGGCGTTCTCGGGGTTGTCTGAGCGCAGGGAGTTTGAGCACACGAGCTCAGCGAGGTCGCCGGTACGGTGCGCGGGCGTCGATACGCCTGGGCGCATCTCGAACAGGCGCACGGCCACGCCTGCCGAGGCAAGCTGCCAAGCAGCCTCGCACCCTGCCAGACCGCCACCAACCACCGTCACGGGCTCAGTCACTTCGTGCGCGGTTTTCGCCCCTTCGCGGGCTTGCGAGCCGTGACCTTCGGGGGCCGGATCGCGGCGGGCTTCGCATTCCCTTCCGCGGCCGCTGCCGGCTGGGCGTCGCCGGTGGTCGGCTCGCCTTCGGCCGGACCGCGGAACCCGCACTCGTCCTTCGCGCATACCCACTCGACGCCGCGCCGCACCGTCTTCTTCTCCATCACGAAGGGAGCCCCGCACGATGGGCAGGGGTGGAGCACCGGCTTGACCGGCAGCGTGAACGAGCACTTTGGGTAGCGGTTGCACCCCCAGAAGGAGCGTCCACGCCGGGAGCGCTTCTCGACGATTTCGCCTTCACCGCACTCGGGGCAGGTCACGCCGCTGGGCGTGTTGGGGCTGGCCTTGCCGGTGACGAGCTTGCGAATCCCCTTGCACTCGGGGTAGCGCGAGCAAGCCCAGAACTGCCCGAACCGCGAGCGCTTGAGGACCATGGGGGCGTTGCATTCGGGGCACAACGGGATCTCGTCGGTGATGCCCGGAGTGCCGGGTTCGCGGGTTGTCTTGCACGTCGGGTAGTTGGAGCAGGCAAGGTACTCGCCGTACCGACCGAAGCGAAGCAGCATTGGAGCGCCGCACGTCGGGCAGGTCTGGTCGGTGGCAACGCCCTCATGCTTCACCGAGGTCATCTCGGCCTTCGCCCGCTCGAGGTCGGCGGTGAATGAGGCCCAGAAACGCGCGATCGCCTTGTGCCAATCGAGCTTGCCCTCGGCGATGGCGTCCAGCTCCTCCTCCATCCGCGCCGTGTACGTCTCGTTGATGAGGTCGCCGAAAGAGCCGATTAAGAGGCGGTTGACCAGCTTGCCGAGCTCGGTGGGGAAGAACGTCCCCTTCTGGCGCTCGACGTATGAGCGGTCGGAGATCGTCGCAATGATCTGGGCGTATGTCGACGGGCGCCCGATGCCGTTTTCCTCCAAGACCTTGACCAGCGTGGACTCGGTGAAGCGGGGCGGTGGCTGGGTGAACTTCTGCGTAGAGGCGAGATCTTCAAGTGTGAGCGTCTCACCCACGGTCAGTGCCGGCAGGCGCCTAGAGGTCGGTTCCTCGTCCTCCTGCTCCTGGGCCGGCTTGTCGCCCACCTGCTGGTCCTCCTCCTCGCGATAGACGCGGAGGAAGCCTGCCTCCACCTCGATCTCGCCGCGGGCCTTGAAACCGTAGCGCCCAACCTCGACGAGCACGTCGGTGACGTCGAACTGTGCCGGTGTCATCTGCGAGGCGACGAAACGTTGCCAGATCAGCGTGTACAGCTTGAGCTCGTCGGCGGATAGGTTACGGGCCACCGACTCCGGGGTACGAGCCGGATCTGTCGGCCGGATCGCCTCGTGGGCGTCCTGCGCCTCCGAGCGGTTCTTGAAGAAGTTAGGCTTTTCAGGGAGGAACTCGGCGCCGTACTGGGCGGCGATCATATCGCGAACGGCAGCCAGCGCCTCGGCGGCAACTCGCATGGAGTCGGTGCGCATGTAGGTGATCAGGCCGACCCTCTCCCCGCCACCAAGGTCGACGCCCTCGTAGAGCTTCTGGGCGAGCTGCATGGTCCTCCGGACCGGGTAGTGGTGGCGCTTGTACGCGGCCTGCTGCAGCTTGGCCGTCACAAAGGGAGGGGCAGCCTTCTGCTGCCGGCGCCGCTTGCTGACCTTGGCGACAACGAAGCGGTCGCCTTCGACCTCGGTCTTGACGGCCGCCGCAGTCTCGCCGTCGTGGACCGCGAACTTCTTGCCTTCGCGTTGCGCCAGACGCGCCACGAAGGTGGGTGGGAGCGATGCGGCCAGATGTGCGTCGAGGTGCCAGTACTCTTCCGGGACGAATGCCTCGATCTCGGCCTCGCGGTCGCAGATCATCTTGAGGGCGACCGATTGGACCCGCCCGGCCGACAGCCCCCGCTTGACCTTGTCCCACAGCAGCGGGGAGAGCCTGTAGCCCATCAGCCGGTCGAGCACCCGCCGAGCTTGCTGTGCGTCGATGAGGCGCTGGTCGAGAGGGCGGGGATGGGCGAGCGCCTCGACAACGGCGCGTTTTGTGATCTCGTGAAAGAGGACCCGCTCCACGGGCTTGCCGGTGCGTCCGAGGAGCTCCGCGAGGTGCCACCCGATCGCCTCGCCCTCGCGGTCAGGGTCGGTTGCGAGCAGCACCCTTTCCGCGCGCTCGGCCGCTGCTTGAATTTCGGCAATGACCTTGCGCTTCGCCGGCAGTGCTTCATAGATCGGCTCGAACCCGTGTTCGATGTCGATCCCGAGGTCGTTCTTCGGCAGATCGCGCACGTGGCCAACAGAAGCCACGACGGAATATCCCTTACCGAGGTACCGACCCAGCGTCCGCGCCTTGGCGGGGGACTCCACGATGACAAGCGAATCAGCCACGCTTCCTCCGGGGGTGCACTCTAGCAGCGCTGTCAAGAGGGGCCGGACGCCGCGCCTGTCCATCCGTGGTGACAACACGTCCCTTTGCGGTACGATCTGGTGGTCGCAGCGAGCGGCGACGGGGCCATTACCCGGACACCGGTGATGGCACATCCCTTGCTGTGCGGTAGGCTAATTGCAGAACGCCGGACTTGGCGGCAGGGAGGAAGTATGAGGCGATCAGCTCTCACAACCGTTGTGGCTCTCGGCACGGTGGTCTTGATGATCACCCTCGCTGGTTGCAGATCGGCGACACCCACTGGAACCCCTGGCGTGGACCGCGTCGGCAGGACCGTTCTCCGCTACGCCGGCCCCGAGGTGGAGGCCGCCGTGAGCTACCGTGTCGCCGACCTCCGCCTCGGCGAGGAGTGGCTGTTTCTCGATGTGGCGGTCACCGGGACCGGTCGCACCTCGGTCGAATTGAAGCGCGAGAAGATCGCCATCCGCATCCCAAGCGGGGAGATCGTTCCGCTCGCCACTCAGGTGGAGTTTGGGCAGGCGTATCCGCAGCTTGCCGCCGCGCTGGCCCGGGCCGACGTCGCATCCGAGCCCCTCGACTACTTCATCAGCCGCAAGCCAAAGAGCCTCAACTTCCTCGTCGCCCCCGGGACGGGACTCGCGTTCGACTCGGTTTGGGTTAACGACCTCGAGGTCGCGTCGGGGCGCCTCTGCTTCTTCGTTCCAGGTGGGGTTCAGGCCGGAGCGTACGAACTCCGCCTCGACCTCCTGGAGAGCAAAGTGCGAATCCCATTCAGGCTGGGTGAGACTTAAGGGTGGGCGTGGCAGCGGCGAAAACGCCCGTCTGCCTCGCGGACGACCCGCCCGGCGAGTTCCAGGAGCAGAAGCGCCTCGAGCACTCCTGCTATGGGTTTGCCGCTCGCCGCAGCAAGGCGATCCACCGTGATCGGTTCGCCGGCCGGGATCAGGGCCAGGATCTCCGGCTCCTCGCCGCCAGGCGCTGGCCTCCGCGGCGGCAATCCCACCGCGGCGAGCACATCGTCGGCGCAGAGCACGGGAGCAGCGCCCGCGCGCAGGAGCCCGTTCGGCCCTGCCGAGAGGCGCGAGAACACCGAGCCCGGAACCGCGAGCACGTCGCGCCCCTCGTCGAGGGCGAGGCGCGCCGTGATCAAAGCCCCCGATCGCTCGTCGGCTTCGATCACAACGACGGCTTCGACCAGCCCCGCGATCAACCGGTTGCGTTCCGGAAAGTGGCGGCCGAGGGGCGGCGCCCCGGGCGGGTACTCGGTGACCAGGCAGCCCAGCGCGGCGATTTCCCCGGCAAGGTCGGCGTGCTCCGGCGGGTAGACCCGGTCGGGCCCGGCGCCCCAGACTGCAACCGTTCTTCCGCCTACGGCCAGAGAGCCGCGGTGCGCCGACCCATCGACCCCGCGGGCCATTCCGGAGACGACCGCCACACCGGCGAGGGCGAGCTCCCTCCCGAGGTACTCGGCAACCTCTCGCCCGTACGATGTCGCACGCCGAGCGCCCACCAGCGCCACGGTGTGATCGGTTGGGAGCGTGCCGCGCACAAACAGACCGAGAGGCGGGTCCGACACGGTCGAGAGGCGGGGAGGAAAGTCGGGATCGGTAAATGGGACCCATCGCCACCCGAGCGCGGCCAGGGTCTGTTCGACCGCCGACACACGGTTGGCGAGAGCGTCCCAGACGGCCGGGTCGGCATCGGATGCGTCGAGCGCGAGGAGCGCCCGACCGACATCACGGGCCGTTCGGCCTCCGTCAGGGTGAGCAACGACACACGCCAAAGCGAGACGAGAATTGGGAATGAGACCCTCCGGCGAAGCCTATAATAGCCTTGCATTCTCGGGGGTGCTATGCGCTTGGCGTTGGGAGTCCTGGCGGCCATGATCATCTCCGTAGGCTGTGCCAGCAGCGGAGCGCACGCGCAAGCTCACGCCGAGATGCGTGAGGGGGTTCGCGCTGCGCAGCGAAACTACTGGCAGGAGGCGTTGTTCCGTTTCCAGAGCGCGCAGGCGATCGAGCCTTCCGGCCCTGAGGTCCTGAACAACCTGGCGGTGGCGCTCGAGGCGCTCGGCCGCTACGACGAGGCGCTTGCCACCTACAAGCAGGCGCTTCAGACCGGGTCGAAGCCGACACCGCTGCGCCGCAACTACGCCCGCTTCGCCGAGTTCTACACCAGCTACGCCAAGGGTGTGAAGCCGAAGGAAACCAACGATGCGCCCCACTAGGCTCGCTCTCGCTTTGTTCGCTGTCGCTTCAGCGGTGTCCGCGGGCGTGCGGGAGGTCGAGCTGGCGCTCCCCGTGCGTTCCAAGCTGGCGCTCACCGGCCACGAGAAGCTCTACGTCGGGCCGTTCGTGCGCGAGCGCAAGGGTGATGAAAAGGCGCAAGAGCTTGCCTTCGATGTCGCCGCGGAATTTGAACGCTACATCCGCAAGCTGTTGCGCAAGGAGAGCAAGTTCATGCTGGTCCCCGCGATCGAGGGGGTCCGCACGCCGACCTCGGACCCGCTGCGCCTGTCCAAAGACGCCGAATTCTGGCGGGATCTCGGCACGAGGAGCGGCGCCGATTACATCGTCGCCGGCTCGATCGATTTTCAGGTCCAGGACCGCAGCGGGATGAAGACCGAGGAGTACGAGTCCCCGATCGACGGGCGGAAGTACTACCGCCAGAGAATGGTCGAGCAAACCGGTTTCAGTTACGACATCCTCCTGAACGTCTACGACGCTCGCACCGGTGCCCAGGTCTTCACGCAACCGTTGAAGGACTTCCAGGAAAAACCGGAGCGCAACTTCGACGAGTTTGCAGGTATGTTCTCGAACCTCTTCGCGCTGGAGAACCAGCTCATCGGCGTATTCGTCCCGCGCACCATCAAGACCAAGAGATTCCTCTTCACACCTTGAGGGGAGGGCTCGATGAGGCCTCGTTTCTTCGTCCCCATGGTGGCGCTTTTTGTGGCCACACTGGGCCAGGCTCAGGACTACACGTTCTTCGGCAAGAACAAGATCCGCTACGACAGATTCAACTGGAAGGTCTACCCGACGCCGCATTTCCGGATCTCCTTCTACGACAGGGTCGAGCCGTCGCTGCCGAAAGTCGCGTCGTTCGCCGAAAGTGCCTACGACGAGCTCGCCCGACGCCTCAATTTCCAGGTCAAGAACCCGATTCCGCTCATCGCTTACGCGACCCATGCGGAGTTCGAGCAGACCAACGTCCTGGTCGAGTTCATCCCGGAGGGCGTGGGGGCGTTCGCGGTGCCGTCGCGCAACCGCATGGTGCTGCCGGTTGACCTTCCCGACGAGCAACTCCAGAAGCTGATCCAGCACGAGTTGACCCACGTTTTTCAGTTCGAGATCCTCTACCAGGGGAGACTGGGCAAGGCACTCTCCAGCCGCGCGCCGCAGTGGTTCATGGAGGGGATGGCCTCCTACATGGGCAACGACGAGGACGCCAGCGCCCGGGCGTTCATGCGGGACGCGGTCGCCTCCGACCGCGTTCCGTCGGTGAACGACAATGTCTACGGCTACTTCGCGTACCGCTTCGGCCACATGGTGTTCCAGTTCGTCGAGTCCGAATGGGGAGGGGAGGGGTTACGCGACTTCGTTTTCGAGTTCCGCAGCAACCTCGGCGGGGGTATGCAGAAGTCCATCAAGCGCGCGTTCGACCTCGACGTCGAGGAGTTCGACAGCCGTTTCCGTGCCTGGCTGAGAAAGTACTATCAGCCGCTCATAGCGGACCGCAGCGACCCGCGGGAGTTCGGCCCGGCTTTCAGAGCCCCCGAAGGGACCCGCCCGTACGAGACTTCGCCTGTCGCTTCACCGTCGGGCGACATCCTGGCTGCGTTCTCCACCTACAAGGAAGACGCGGACGTCGTCCTGCTCGGCGTCCCCAACCGGTCGCTATTCCGCAACCTGACACCCGGCGAGACCACTCGTTACCAGTACCTGGTCGCGCAGATGCTGACCGTTGGTCCCGATCGTGGGCGTGACCTGTCGTTTTCGCCGGACGGCGACCGCGTCGCCGTGTTCGCGCGCCACGAGCGCGGGCGCTTTCTTCTCCTGCTCAACGCGCTCAAGGGCGGGATCGCCCGAGAGATCCCCATCGCGGTCGATCAGCCAATGGAGCCAGCGTACTCGCCGGACGGGAAGACGATTGCGTTCCACGCTGTGGCCAATGGCCGCGCCGACATCTACGTGCTCGACCTCGATTCGGAGAAGATCACCAACCTCACGAACGACGATGCATACGACTCCGCCCCGGTTTTCACCGCCGACGGGAAGAGCATCGTTTACAGTTCCGAAAGCGCCGAGAACGCCAAGCTGTTCGAGATCTCCCTCGAAAACCCCACCGAGCGCCACCAGCTGACCTTTGGACCCGGAAACGACGAGGGCGCCTGCTTCTCCCGCGACGGCAAGAGACTGTACTTTTCCTCGGACCGCGATCAGGGCATCTCCGATATTTACGCGCTGGACCTGGCAACCCGCGATCTCTTTCGTCTCACCAGGGTGGTCGGGTCGGCGCTCAACCCGGTGGCAGTCCCGACGCGCGACGGCGAACGCGTCGTCTACCAGGCGTTCAGCAAGGGGCGCGAATGGCTGTACGTCACCGACCCTCTCCAGGGCAAGTCTTCCGGCAAGGAGGAGGCTCCGGCCGTCGTGAAGGAGAGGCTTCCGTACGTCCCCTCCGTCACCGTCGCCATCAGCAAGGACAAGATTGAGCCGGTGAAGAAGCACAAGCTCTTCGTCGACAACGCCAGTGTGCTCGTCGGCGTCAATAGCGACAACACCGTGATTTCCCAGACGTACCTGTCGTTCGCAGACAACTACGGCGACCGGCGCCTTGACATTCTACTGGCCTCGGAAAGCAGCTTCTCGAACTTCAACCTGTCCTATGTGGATCTTTCGAAGCGTGTTGAGTGGGGCGTGAGCGTTTTCGACAACCGTTCCTACTACGTCTACGCGACTACCGCCGAGGACAACATCCAGCGCCAGCGGCTCGCCCGTCAAACTGGGTTCGCATTGTTTACGGCGTACCCGCTTTCGCTCTACTATCGCGTCGAAGGTGCAGTCGGCTATATCGACCAGGAGCAGGACTACCCGTTCCTCGACCAGAACGGCCAGCTGGCCTTTTCTTCGATCCAGAACAAGATCCCCTTCGTACAGGCGAGCTTCACTGGGGACACGACGTTTTGGCAGGACTACGGCCCTCACGGCGGCAATCGCTACCAACTCAGCTATACGTTCGCTCTCAACGGGAGCGGCGGCGGTGTTCTCAGCAGGGACATCGTGTTCGACGGCCGCCAGTACGTGCCGCTCTCCCGCCGGAACGAGCTGGCGTTTCGTTTGCACGTGGCCTCCGCCTCCGGAAATCAGCCCTCCATTTTCTACTTCGGCGGACTCGACACCCTGAGGGGTTTTGATTACGCCTCAGTGGTTGGAAACCACGCGTTCTACCTCAACAGCGAGTGGCGCTTCCCGCTTGTTGACCATCTCGTGCTTCCATGGTTGCACCTCACGGAGATGCGCGGTCGCTTTTTCCTCGACGTGGGCGGCGCCTGGTGGGACTACCCGGGGTACCAGCAGCCCTTCCGGTGCGTCAACAACAGTCAGCTGCAGGATTGCGTCTCCTCCTACGGCTTCGGGCTGTCGCTCGACCTCTTTGGGTTGCCGGTCAACTGGGATTTCTCGAAGCAGTGGGACTTCAAACACACTCTGGACAAGAGCAACCAGACGTCGTTCTGGATAGGGTTCCAGTTCTAGAGACAGGGCGCAGGGCACCGGGCACAGAAAGGCCGTGGTAGGTGGTCCGCGACGGCGGCCGGCAGTGCCGGCGATACCCTCAACTGACTCTGGCTCGGCGAGCATCCAGGAAGATGCCGAGACCGAGTGCGACGAAAACGGCCAGGCCGAGCCAGTTTCCTCCCCAGCTTGTGTTCTCGAAATGGTGAATCAGGTGAAGGTGGAGGCGGTCCTGGAGCGCGTCCATCGCGCCCTTGAACACGCCGGCGAGCGCCCCGCCGGCGATCAGTCCGGACGCCACGAGCGTGCCGCGGTCGCCGCGAGCTTTCTCGAGCGCACCGTCGCCGGAGGCCGAGCGCTTGACGAACCACGCCACGATCGCGCCGACGAGGAGCGGCGTGTTGAGGTCCATCGGGAGGTACATTCCGAGCGCGAAGGCGAGACCGGAGACGCCCACCAACTCGACCACGACGGCGATCACCGCGCCGAGGCCGTAGAGGAACCACGGCGCTTCGGCCGACCCCATCATCGAGCGCGCCACGGCCGCCATTGCGTTGGCCTGAGGCGCCGGTAACGGCCTCGGGTGAGCGGCGGACAGCACGTACCCGTCCGTGTGGGCGAAGAGCAGCATCACGGCCGTCACGGTGAGCGAGGCGAGCGCGGCCCCGCCGATGAGCGACCACTGGATCCGACGCGGCGTTCCACCCACCCAGTAGCCGATCTTCATCAGCGTCACCATCGAGCCGGTCATCGAGAGCGCGGTGCACACCACCCCGCCGATCAGCAGCGTGGCCAGCATCCCCTGTCCGCCCGACATACCGAGGCGCACCAGGATCACGGCCGCCACGATCAGGGTGGTGAGGGTCATCCCCGAGACAGGTGTGATCGAGATCATCGCCACAGCCCACGCCGACACGGCCGCGAACAGGAACGAGATCACAAGCGTCAGGGCGAGTGCGATCAGCGCCTTGCCGGTGGCGCCCGGCACCCCGACCAGGACCACGAACCGGAAGTAGACCCCGATCGCCACGGCGGTGACCGCGGTGAGGAGGGCCACGGTGGCCATCGGCACGTCGCGGTCGGTTCGAGGCAGCGACTCGGCGGCACCACCGGCCTTCAGGCGCGTCAGTTCTTTGAACACGGTGCGCAGCGCTTGTACGATCACCGGGCTCATCTTGGCGATCGAGATCAGGCCGGCGGCGAAGATCCCTCCGATGCCGATCAGACGCACGTAGTTCCCGAAAATGCCCTCGGCGTCCAACCCCGAGACAGGCGGCATGCCGGGGAACAACCCGCCCGGCACCTGGGCACCGATGCGGGCGACGAGCGGAACCAGCACCCAGTACGACAGAAACGACCCGGCGCAGATGATCGCCGCATACCGGACACCGATGATGTACCCGAGTCCCATGACCGCAGCCGAGGTATTAAGGGCGAAAATCGCCTTGAGCCGGTTGGTCGCGGCATCGAACGCCGGAACGATCGCGGTCGAGAAGGTATCCCGCCACGCCTCAAAGCCGGCGGCAAGGTAGTCAAGCACGAACCCGAGGCCCATCGATCCCAGGAGCACGCCCGCGGCTTTGCCGCCCTTCTCGCCCGTGACGAGGATCTCAGTCGTGGCAGTGGCCTCGGGGAACGGCAGCTTGCCGTGCATCTCGGCGACGAAGTAGCGGCGGAACGGGATCAGGAAGAGAACCCCCAGCACCGCTCCCAGGAACGGAACCAGGAAGATCTGCATGAACCCCGACCGTCCCTCGAGCCCGAGGACGAAGATCGCCGGCATGACGAACACCGAACCGCCGACCACGATCCCGGCCGTGGCCCCGAGCGTCGCGACCTGAAGGTTCTCGAGCATCGTCGACGGGCGCCGGCCCGCCGCGCCCAGCAGAGCCGAGCAGCCGACCGCGAGGATTGCGATTGGGATGGCGGTTTCGATCCCCTGGCCGAGCTTGAGCGCGATGTAGGCGGCGGCCGCGGAGAACAGCACCGTCATGAAGAGGCCGAGGACGATCGACCGAGTCGTGACCTCCGGCACGATCCGCTCGGGTGCAATCAGCGGCTCGTATTTCTCTCCTGGTCTCAAGGGACGGTAGGCGTTCTCGGGGAGACCGGGGATGAGCTGCGGCGTCTCGGGGGTGTCCATGGCCGCCGATTGTAGCGGAGGTCCGGCTCCCGCAGCGGGACGCGCCTACAATTGCGACCATCGTGGCCGATTTGCTCGAGGCTCTGCTGCAGATCAAGGCGCTCGCTGCGACACCAGTCAGGGCGGCCGAGTTGCTTCGCTCGTCCGATCCGAGCCGGTGGGTGGTGCGACACCGCTCGGCCGAGTGGGCGCCCATCGAGGTCCTCGCTCATCTCGCCGATGCCGAGCTCGTCTTCGGCCTGCGGGTTCGCCTGATCATGAGCGCCGATCGGCCGTCTTTGCCGGTCCTTGAGCAGAGCGCGCTCGCCGAGCGCGCCCGCTACCTCGCATGGTCGCCGGCATTGGCCCTGGAACGCTTCCGCAACCGCCGCGGGGAGACGATCGAGTTGCTCGCCTCCTGCTCGGCCGAGGATCTCGAGCGGGTCGGCCTGCACCCGTTGCGGCGGGAGGTCACCATCGCGGATCTGGTTGCGATCATGCTCGCCCACGACACTGATCACATCGGCCAGATGCGCGAGCGGCTCGGCCTCAACGAGAGGCCGTGAGACCGGCGCGACGACCCGAGAGAGAAACGGGGGCGAACCCTGGGGCGAGGTTCTTCGCGAATGCCCTCCCGTTGGCTCGTTGAACGAGGCTCTCACACGCGCGTTGCTGCGTGACTCTCGGCCCCTTCGCGAGGGCGGTTCGCCTGCGAGAGACCGAGGGCGGCCAGAACGGCCAGCAAGCCAACGATCGGTACCCTCATCCTGCCGTGCGCGACCACAAAGGAGGCCACTGTCTGGTAGCCGATCGCCGTCGCAAACAGGAGCAGCTCCGGCCAGCTGCGTCGCCTGGCAAGCTCGATGGCGCCGCCGAACGCTGCGACCCACAGCACGAGGTTCCAGCCGGCCTGCAGCAGGAGGACGAGGACCTCGACCTGTTCGCCTCCGGCCGAGACCGACCAGGAGAGCTCGGGGGCTGCGGTCGCCCTCGCCGACGCCAGCGGAGGTCTCGCTGCCGTCGCCAACGCCGAACAGACGGAGGAGGTAGCGTCGCTCCCCGGCCAGCGCAAACTCGGCCAGAGACACGGCGGCTTCCTTCGCCGCCGCGGACGGGTGAGCGCTTATGACCTGCCACCCGCACGGCGAAACGCCGCGCTCCGCAAAGCGTTGTCCGCTCCCGGGCTCTCGCGCACGACCTGCTCGACGAGGCGCCTCTTCGCTGCGGGGGATCCCCTCGGCGGCGGCCTTCACCTTGGCGCCGGCCACGACGCAGAGGTTGTAGCCGTCCGCGTCGCTCACCTCCCAGACTCCGGCACTGATGCCATTTCGAACGGTCCATGCGACGGGAAACGCGAGTGCGGCGAGCAGGAACACGGCGATCCGCCGACGCTCTTCCCGGCGTGCCGCCAGAAACGCCGCCCCCGCCAAGGACGCCATCACGCCTACCGGACGGACTGCAGCCGCCGCGGAAAATGCCAGACCCGCCATGAGTCTCGAGGAGAGAGGGCGATCGGCCGAACCGCGCACGAGCAGCCACACGCCCGCCATGAGCAGCGTTGCGAACACGGTGTCGGTCATCACCAGATTGGCATGGACGATGTGGCCGATGTCGACGGCCGACAGCAGCCCCGCGATGAGCGCCCACCGGCGCGGCATCAAGGTCCCGGCGATACCCACGACCAGCCCGGCCGCGAGCGCGTCGAGCGCGATCTGCGTGCAGACCGCGATCGCGACGCGCTGCGGCGTCCCGCCGAGAAGGGCGAGGAAGACAGGGTAGCCGGGGGTGCGGAACACCTCGACCGGCCCCGGATTCTCGACGGCGGCGTCACGTTCCGGCCCGGTGCGCTGAAACGTCCCACGCTCCCGCAGGCTGCGGCCAAGCTCGAGGTAGAGAGGCGAGTCCAACGTCAGCACGCGCTCCGGGCGAAAGCGGTGGAACGCCACCGGCACCAGCCGCAAAAGCAAGGCGATCAGGACGACGATGACGAACTGCCGCGCGGGTCATCCGCCCCCGGTCGGGTGGCCGGCCTGCGGCGTTTCCATCAATGAAAGCCCGCCGACAGCCGTGCTGCGGCGGGCGGCCTAGCGTGCCGGTGGGCTCCGGGACTCCTCCGATGGCTCGCGCTCGGAACCGCAGGCCTTCCCTCCCACCCCGCGGCCTGGTCGAAGGCGAGGAACACGGCTACCGAAAAGCGGCCGCTCGTCAAGAGAGGGGCCTTGAGGTCCTTTGGGATGGCCCTCTCGGACATCTCACCCAGCAGCAGCACGGCGTCCGCGCCGAGCTTGGCCGCCAGCACGGCCAACCGCTGGAGCTCCCCGGCCTCGGCTTTCCGGAGCGGGGCGGCCAGTGTCTGTACCGCGAGGATCGAGTAGTCGTCCTCGGGTTCCACAAGGTAAAACTCCACGTCGCGAACCGTGACCGCCGCGCTGCCGGTCTGGGTCGGCCAAAGGCCGAGAGGCATCACCGCGACCGCTGCGAGCAAGGTAGCTGCGAGCATCTTCGCCCCCTCCTTCACCGTTCCGGGGCGAGCCGCTCAAGCTCGCCAAGGTACGGACGCAGAGCTTCTGGCACGATCACTGTGCCATCCGCGCTCTGGTAATTTTCCAGGATTGCAATGAGCGTCCGCCCGACCGCGAGCCCCGACCCGTTGAGCGTGTGAAGGTGGCGGGTCTTACCGCCCCCAGCCGGCCGGAACTTGAGGTCGGTGCGACGGGCCTGGAAGTCCTCGCAGTTGGAGCACGACGAGATCTCCCTGTAGGACTGCTGGCCGGGCAGCCAGACCTCAATGTCGTGGGTCTTGGCGGCGGAGAATCCCATGTCCCCCGTCGCCAACGTCATCACCCTATAGGGGAGTTCCAGCTTCTGCAGCACCAGCTCGGCGGAACGCGTGAGCACGTCGAGTTCCGCGTAGCTCGTTTCCGGTGTGGTGAGGTGCACCAGCTCGACCTTGTCGAACTGGTGCTGCCGGAAGAGGCCCCGCACGTCCCTGCCGTGGGACCCGGCTTCCGCCCGGAAACATGGGGTGTACGCGCAGTAGCGGCGGGGGAGCGTTTCTTCCGCCAGGATCTCGCCGCGGTGCAGGTTCGTCACCGGGACCTCGGCGGTCGGAACCAGGAAGTAGTCCGTGCCCTCGACCCGGAAGAGATCGGCCTCGAACTTGGGGAGCTGCCCGGTTCCGACCAGCGCCTGCCGGTTGACCATGAACGGCACGTATACCTCGCGGTAGCCGTTTCCACGGTGCAGGTCAAGCATGAAGGTCACCAGCGCGCGCTCGAGAGCCGCGCCTACGCCCCACAGCACCGCGAACCGCGCGCCCGAGATCTTGGCGGCGCGCTCGAAGTCAAGGATGCCGAGCGCGGGCCCCAGATCCCAGTGCGCCTGCGGCTCGAAGTCGAACGTCGGCGGCTCGCCCCAGCGGCGCTCCACGCGGTTCGCGGTTTCGTCCGGACCTACCGGCACCGACTCGTGAGGGAGATTCGGGATGGTGAGCTCGAGTTCCGCTACCTCGTCCGCGAACGTTGCGGCCTCCTGCTCCGCGGTCGCGATCTTTGCGCCGAGCGCCGCCATGCGGCCGCGCAGTGCTTCGCCTTCCTCCCTGCGGCCGGAGGCAAACAGGGCACCCACCTCCTTGGACCCTCTGTTGCGGTCCGCCTTGAGCGCCTCCAGCTCGGCCTGGGCCTCCCGCCAACTGACGTCGGCAGACAGGAGCCGCTCCAAGGGTGCGTCGCTGCACCGCGCCGCCAGAGCGGCCCGGACGCGGTCGGGTGAGGTGCGGAGGAGCTCTCGCGCCAGCATGTCTGACCTCCAGACGCCGGATTGTTGGGCTTTGCGAACTGGGAGTCAACCGAGAAGCGGTCCGAAACCGTATACTCGGCGCGATGATGCGTCGCCGGTTGCAGGCGTGTCTGCCCGCGGTAGCGTTCGCCGCACTGGCCTGGGTGATGGTGGGAGCTGGTGGAGTTCCATCCATCGAGTCCCTTCTGGCGGCACTCTCCGTCGGGCTCGCGATCGTCCCGTCGGGATGGCTCGCCCCGGTCGGCTGGCGGCGCCATGCCGCCGAGGGGATGACCCTCCTCCCGGCGCTCGCCCTCGTGCTTCTGGCCGACCCCACGCTGCGCCGGATGGCGCTCCCGCCGTTGCTGGTGATAGCGGCTTTGGCGACCGGCGCAGCGGCACTTCGGATCGTGGCGCGGTGCGACCGTCCCGTGATCGTCGTCGCTCTGGCGCTCGCGGTACGCTTAGCGGGCGGCCTGGGGCTCGCCGGCTACCCGCTCTGGCACGACGCCGTTGTGGTCGGCGCCGTCACGTTGGTCGCGGGACTTGCAGCCCGCGTGCTGAGCCCGCGAGCGACTCTCATGATCGCGTTGCTGATCGGGGCGGCGCCGCTCGAGCGAGCTTTGCTTCCCTCCCTGCTTGGCCTGGCCGGCGTGGCGGTTGTCTTCGTAGCGGTGGCATCGCATTCTACCTGGAGTGACCGGTTGGCCTCCGCCTGGAGCGTCGGTCTCATCGCAGTCGGGCTGACCGTGGCATCCCTCGCCCCGTGGGGTGGGATCGGCCTCGGCCAGGCGGTCCCAGCTGCCGGTTGGATCCTCGCCGCGGGCGGGGGCGCCGCTCTCATCGTGACACCTCTCCTCCCACCGGCGCTGGCAGGAGCCGCGTGGCTCGCCGTGGCCTGCCTCCTGGGCCAGCCTCAGCCTCCACCTCCAGACCGCCAGGGTCTGGAACTCACCGCTGCGAGTCCGGAGGCCGTGCTGCCCACATCGGATGGCGGCCTCTACATCGTCGAGATCTCACTCGCCAATGCCTCGTTCCTGCCGCAGGGCTCCGTGGTTGCCGTCGTACGCGACATCGGGCCCGACGTGCCGATCCGTGTTGGGATCGACACGGCGGAGTGGGCACATGAACGGGACGACGTTCGGCGGGTTGCGGCGCACGTGCTTCCGACCGCAGCCGCGTGGCGGCCCGCAGGGTACGGGAAGGACTCCACCTGGGCGGTGGGAGGCCGCAGCAGTTGGCAACTGCCGAGAGGCGCTCGCCCGAGGCTGGTGCGGTCCGAGCGTCTGCCACCCGACGTGGTCGTGGGCGTCGGCGCTGCCGGTACCTCACGCCCGACGCCACCGCGCGACTGGCCTCTGACGAGCTGGATCCTGGCGGCAGCGGTGGTCGTCGCGGTTCTGCAACTCGCGGGGCGGAGCTGGCGTTCTCCCGCCGCCTTCATACCGTGGGCGCTCCTGACCACTCTGGCCATCGCGGCCAGGCTGCCAGTGAGCCCCTTGCGGCTGCTCGCCGAACGTCACGGGGTTGATCTTGCGCTCGCCGCGCTGCTGGCAGCTTGGCTCCCGGCAGCCCGGGCCTGGCTTGCCCGGGGCCGCACGTTCGCGACCGCCGCCGCCCTGCTCGTCCCGCTCGCGGTCGCCACCGCCCATCTGATGCCGCCGGGCGTGGACGCGCAGTACCACCTAATCGTGCTGCGCTCGCTTGCCGAGGACCACGACCTCGACCTTTCCAACAACTACGACCTGCAGCACCACCCCGAGAACTCGATCTACATCAGCTCGGTGTTCCTGCACTCGCCGGTGCTGGCGTTTCTGCTCCTCCCGGGCTACGCGGCCGCTGGTCTCCCGGGGGCGCTCGTGGTGATGGCGCTTTTCGGCGCGGGCGTCGTCGCCGCTGTGACCCGGGGTGCTGGGAGGTTGGGACTGGGGAGAAGGCGCCGTGCGCTGCTCGTGAGCGCCCTGCTCACGACCTATCCGCTCGCGACGTTCGCCACGCAGATCTGGGTCGAGGTCCCCGGCGCCTTGCTCGCGGCGCTGGCGCTGCTGTGCGTCGGTCAGCCGAGACCCCGCATCGGGGTGGCGTCGCTCGCCAGCTTCATGGCGACCAGCCTCAAGACCCGCCTGGCGCTCGCGACGTTTCCACTTCCCCTGGTGGCGCTCGTTTCCCGGCGGCGCAGCCGCCGGGAGCTGACCGTCTCGCTGCTCGTGGTCGGCGCCATGATCGCCGCTGGCCTGGCGTTCGGCATGCTGGTCTACGGGCACCCCCTCGGCCCCTTCCGCAGCCTGGACTCCCTCCTGCCCCGCTCGCTGCGACAGCCGCTAATCGTCTTCTTCGGTTTGGCCTTCGATGCCGCGGGCGGTTTGCTCTACTCGGCGCCGCTGCTGGCGCTTGCACTGCTCGGCAGCGGCCGGCTGTGGCGGCAAGGCGGACCCGGGGAACGCGGCGCTCTCCTCGCCAGCGCGCTAACCGTTGTAGCCCTTTTGAGCTCGCCGGAGTGGTACGGTGGCGGGTGTCCGCCGGTGCGCTACCTCGTTCCGCTTCTTCCCGCCATGGGGCTGTCCGCGGCGCTCGTGCTGCGAGGGACCTCGCGCTGGCGCCGGCTCGGCCTCGCGCTGCTGCCCGCCGCGTTCGTTGTCTGGTGGGTGATGGTCACGCGGCCCCACCTGGGTTTTAACCCCGCCGACGGGGGGTCGTGGTTGGCCGACGCGCTGGCACGCCGGTTCGCCGCCGACGCACGCCACTTGTTCCCGTCGTTCCTTCGGATCTCGACGGCGACTTTCGTCGCTCCGGTCTTGATCGTCATCGCCGGCGGCTTGGCGATCCTAGCCTGCGGACACCACCCTGGCTTCGCCCGAGCCACCGCCCACCTCGGAGCCAGCCTATGGCTGGTCGCAGGGTCCGTGGTGGTCCTCACGCTCTGGCTCCGCACGGACCGGGTCGTGGAGATCGAGGACCCGCAGATCGCGAGGATCGGCGGCCGCCTCGAACCGCCGCCGGGGACGTTCTCGCGGTGGGTGCTCCCAAATGGCTGGCGGGTCCACGACGGTGAGGGTGTCGATGTTCCGCTCAACCTGCCGAACGGTGCGCGATTGCGCCTTGAAGGGTGGCTCGAGGGTGCAGCTCAGAGCGGCGCCAGCTTGACCGTACGGTGGGACGGTGCTGCGGCCCGCCCCGTTCCGGTCGCCGGAGCGGCCCGCGGCGCGGTCGAGCTGCCGGCACCTGCTTCCGGTGGGCACCATCGGCTGGGCATCGTCCTGGCGGCTCCGGCCGGAGGTGAAGCGGTGCTCGATCGGATTGTGGTGCTGCCGTGAGCCCGGCCGACGTTTTTCTCGTGGTCCACAACCACGCCCGCACTGTCCGCGCGACGCTCGAAGCCGTCGGGACGCAGAGCGTATCCCCGGAACGCATCGTGGTGCTGGACAACGCATCGACCGATGGCTCCGCTTCGATCGTCCAGGACGTCGGCAGGGCCTTGCCCCTCGAGCAGATTCGTTGGCCGGAGAACAGAGGGTTCTCAGCCGCCGCCAACGAAGCGCTCCGCCGCAGCCGTGCTCCGTGGGTGCTGGCGCTCAACCCCGACTGCCGCCTGGCGCCGGATTATCTCGAGAAGCTCCTCGAAGCGCAGGCGGGCAGGGACAGGGAACGGGTAGGTGCCCTCACCGGCCTCCTTATGCGCGCGCAGGGGGAGGAGTTGGCGGCGACCGAGAGCATCGACTCGGCCGGCATGGTTGTCACCGCCTCCGGGCGGCACCTGGACCGCGCGAGCGGACGAGCCATGCGAGAACGCTGGCTCCGCTCAGCCTGGGTCTTCGGCGCCTCGGGTGCGGCCGCGCTCTACCGGCGGGAGGCGCTCGAGGATGTCTCGTACCCCGCAGGGGAGGTCTTCGACGAGACGTTCTTCGCCTATCGGGAAGATGCCGACCTTGCGTGGCGGCTCCAGCGCCGCGGCTGGCACTGCCTGTTCTGGCCAACCGCGCGAGCGTGGCACGAGCGGGGGCTCAAACCGGAACTCAACCGGCGCGGGACGCCCGAGGTCAACAGGCACTCGGTCCGCAACCGCTTCCTGCTGCGGTGGTCCAACGCAGACTGGAGGTGGCGGTTGGCGTGCTTCCCATGGTGGGCGCTGCGTGACGTCGTGGTGGCCGGGGCGTGCCTCACGGTTGAACGTTCATCGGCGCCAGGCCTCAGCGAAGCCTGGGCGCTTCGCCGCCAGCAGCGCGCGCGCGGGCGGGCCAATGCCTCACGGGCGCTCGTCTCGGGGTGGCTTGTCGCGCGCTGGTTCCTCCCTGGTCACCGGGTGCGAAAGGTTCGCTCCTGATGCGGATCGCCATCCTGGGCACGCGGGGGATCCCTGCGAGGTACGGCGGTTTCGAGACCCTGGCCGAGGAACTGTCGGCGCGCCTTGCGGCCGCCGGCCACGCGGTCACCGTCTACGCTCGAGCTCACACCGCCGTCCCCGGAGTGATCGCCCACCGCGGCGCGGCGGTCCACGTGCTGCCCGCTCTGCGCTTCAAGTCGCTCGAGACCCTGTCTCACACCCTCTTGTCGTCCCTGCACGCAAACCGGCGGCGCTACGACGTGATCCTGCTCTGCAACGCAGCCAACGCGCCATTGATCCCGCTGCTCCACATCCGCCGCTTGCCGGTCGCCCTCAACGTCGACGGCCTCGAACGGAAGCGCCGCAAGTGGGGCGTTCTGGGGCGCGCGTACTACCGACTGTGCGAGCGGTTGTCGGCCCGCTGGGCCGACGAGGTCGTCACCGACGCCAGGGTGATCCAGCGGTACTACCGCCGGGCCTGGCGGCGCAGCTCCGTGATGATCCCATACGGCGGCGACCTTCCTTCGCCGACCGGTGACGAGTCGCTGCGCCGCCTGGGCTTGACCAAGGGCAGCTATTTCCTCTACGTGTCGCGTTTCGAGCCCGAGAACAACCCCGATCGAGTCGTGGAAGCGTACCGCACGGTTGGGGGCAAAGCCCGGCTCGTGCTGGTCGGCGATGCTCCGTATGCGGACGAGTTCATCCGCAGGGTGCGCGCACTGGCGTCGGCCGATCCAAGAGTGGTTCTGCCGGGTTCGGTCTATGGCGAGGGGTACAGGCAACTCCTCTTTAATGCCCGCGCCTACATCCACGCCACGGAGGTAGGTGGAACTCACCCGGCTCTCGTAGAAGCGATGGGAGCCGGGCGCGTGGTGTTCTTCCTTGACAACCTCCCCAACCGCGAGGTGGTCGGCAGCAC
The DNA here is from genome assembly GCA_003158745.1 of Acidobacteriota bacterium. Taxonomy (GTDB): domain Bacteria; phylum Acidobacteriota; class Thermoanaerobaculia; order Thermoanaerobaculales; family Thermoanaerobaculaceae; genus RBG-13-68-16. The sequence goes on along the minus strand of PMLC01000079.1, from coordinate 33,788 downwards.
CGGCGTGCCGTTCACGTTCACGGACGATCGACACCTGAGCACGGCTCTGGCCGACTTTCTCGCTTCGCCCGAGCTCTTCTCGAGCCTAGGGTTGGTGGCGTGCTCTCGCGTCGCGAAGCTCTATCGCTGGGACAACGTAGCGGCCGCGTACGAACGGCTGCTGGAGGGACTGTGCTCCGCGAGCCAGCACGTCTAATCGCCTACCGCCGCCTGGCCCTGGACGTGATCCTCACGGTCGGGAGCTTTCTCTTCGCCCACCAGCTGCGGTCCAACGTGCTGCCGTTGTTGGTGCCGCGGCTGTTTCCCGGCGGCCTCTACCCACTCTCGGACTACCTGCCTCTGCTCGCGGTGGTGCTCCCTCTGTGGCTGGTCCTCCTCACGGCGCACCGGCTCACCGCCCCGGGCGAAGTGCTATCGCTTCGCCGCGAGGCGCTCAAGGAGCTGTGGGTGGCGGTGCTGGGGGTGATCGTGCTGGCTGCGGTAGGCTATCTCCTCCGCCTCCAGTTCATCTCGCGCCCTTTCCTTCTCTTGTTTGGTCTCACCAACGGCCTTGTTCTGGCCGCAGCGCGCATCGTCGAGCGACAGACGGCTTTCGGCCGCAAGTTGGTGGAGGCGCCCGAGCGAGTCGTCGTGATTGTGGGCTGCGGCGAGGAGGCGGTATTGCTGGCCCGACAGGTCACCCACCACCACACCTGGGGGCTGCGGCTTCTCGGGCTCGTGGACGCGGACGGGTGCGGGCGAGGCGAGGCGGAGGGGTTTCCGATCGTGGGCCAGGCGCCCGAGTTGCTCGAGCTGCTCACGCGCGAGGTCGTGGACGAGGTGGTCCTGGCGGTTCCGACCCGTCAGCTCGGCGAACTCGAGCCGCTGCTGGTACGGTGTCAGGAGCTCGGCGTCCGCGTTCGTGTCGCGCTCCGGCCGTTCCCGCACCTGAGGCCCCATGTCGAGGTTGAAGCCCTCGACGGCGTCCCGCTGCTGACCTTCGCGACGGCACCGATCGCACCGTTCGCGTTGTTCCTGAAACGCCTGATCGATCTCCTCGTGGCCTTCGTCGTGCTGGTTCTCAGCGCGCCCTTCTGGCTCGTGATCGTGGCTGCGGTCCGCCTCACGTCCCGAGGTCCGGCGCTCTACCGGCAGGTGCGCTGCGGCATGCACGGGCGGAGGTTCGTGCTGCTCAAGTTCCGCACTATGGTGGAAAACGCCGAGAGCCTGCGACACGAAGTCGCGCATCTCAACGTGATGGATGGTCCGGTGTTCAAGGCCCCGGGCGACCCTCGTGTTACGCCGATCGGACGCTTCCTGCGCCGCTCATCGCTCGACGAGCTCCCTCAGCTCCTCAACGTGCTGAAGGGCGAGATGTCGCTCGTCGGGCCCCGTCCACCGATCCCGCAGGAGGTCGAACACTACGAGCCGTGGCAACGGCGAAGACTCGCCATGAAGCCGGGAATCACCTGCCTCTGGCAGATCTCTGGGCGCTCGGAACTGGACTTCGCCACATGGATGGAACTCGACCTGTCCTATATCGACCACTGGTCGCTCTGGTTGGACCTCAAGATCCTCGTCCTCACGATGCCTGCGGTTTTCTCTGGGCGGGGAGCAGCGTGAACCGAATTACGGCCATCCCGGCGGGCACGTTGCTGGTCTCCCGAGGAACGCCCCACACGAACCCGACAACCTGACCGCGGCGTGGGGCGCCCGCCCACGCGGCGGCTCCGAACACCAGGAACCCCAGTGCCACGACTCCCAGCACCTGGCCCCACCCAACATCGGGGCGAGGCCTCAGCGGAGCGTGGGGCGTCCATATCCATCCCCCCACAAGGGCACACACAAGCACGGCGGCCATAGTCAGGACCGCGGCCGGCGGAACGTCCCACCCTTGCACCCTCGCAACTGCGACCCAGACCACGGCGGGCGGAAGAGCGTGAGCCACGACGACCACGAGCCTCCTTGAGCGAAGCGGACCGCCCGGCTCTCCCCAGAGGTGACCGTTGAGCCGCGCCACTGCCAGTTGCACAACCGTCGCGCCCAGCAGTGCCGAGGCGACTACGAACACCGAGGGTGGCACGCCCCAGAAGCGCTCGAGGCCGCAAGCAGGCCCGTTGGCCACACCAAGAGGCGCCCCCCACCCGAGACCAAGCGTCGCGCTCGACACAGCGAGTTGGAAGACGCCGACCTCGGAGAGCCACCCGGGAGGGACCGGCACCAAGGTGGGCAGCAGAACGGCCAACGCGAGTGCCACGAGCGGGGGTGCAAGCCAGTACGACACGAGCGCAGCGCGGGAGGCGGCAAACGCGACCGTCGGCTCGTTGACGAGGCCCCACGGGTGTGCTCCAAAGGGAACTGCAACGCCAATCCAGCCGCCTCCGGCGAGCAACGTGCCGATGCCCTGAGCGGACGCGAGGACGAGCCATGCCAGCGGCCAGGCGACGAGAGCCGCGCCCCACGAGAGCACGAGCACCCTCCCCGACAATGGGTTTCGTCGCATGACCGCTATCATAGAGAGATGCGCGTGATTTGCGTGTTTCTCGCGGTGACGGCGGCGAGCTCTACGATTGCGCCCGGCCAGGTCGTAAGTGAGTGGCGGACCGCTCGTGGTCTGCCCGTGGCAGTGGTCGAGGTCGCAGGCGGCGACGTCGAGCACTTCGCCGCCCTGCTCCCGGCCGATGCCGCAGCACCCAACGCCGTGGCTGGCTTCCCCACAGAGGTGAGGTCGCGACGCTTCAGCCAGCTCTGGAGCGTTGCGGTGCCGTCGCTCGCCGCACAGCCGGCGTTCACCGAGGTCATCGCTGTGCTCTCGGCGAGCGGGTCCGCCGCGCTGGTCGCACTGGGTCCCGTCCCAGCGCGAGAGCTCCAGATCCTGGACACGGCGATCGAGGCCATCCCAGCGCGGGCATCGACACACCCTCCGTGCGTTCTCGCCGAAGGTGCGGTCGGGGAGCGTCGGGGCGCTCCTGACTCCGTTGAGCTTGCGATCGCTCTCCCACAACCGGACGATTCGAGAAGCGATCTTGCTCCGGCGCTCATCTCGTGGGTCCAGACGCGGCTGGCGTCGAGCTTCCCGGATGCCCGCGTCTCCGATGAGCTGCAGGACAGCTGTGCCCGCATTGTCGTGCGCGTCCCCGCTCGCGACGAGCATCCACGCATCGTACTTCGAAGGCTCCGGCAGGTTCTTGCCCAGCTTCCCACGGCCCCGGCTAGCGCGGACGAGCTGGCCAGAGCGGTCGCGGCATGCCAGGCCCGTTCAGGCCAGGCTGCGGTGAGTGGCGCTCCCGTCGCGCGGGAGCTGGCCGACCGGTTGGCGCTCGGAGGGAGTGCAGTCCGGGCGTTTGCCACGCCCGCGATCGACGGGACCACGCTGGCCGAACTCGCACGCCAGGTCTTGAGCGGCCACCCCGGCTCTGCAACGCTGGTCGAGCAGGAGCGCCGTCCCCAGGTCGAGCCTTCGCACACCCTGGAGAACGGGGTGGAGGTGACCACGAGTTGGATCCCCGGTGAGACGGGCGTGGTCGCTCTCGCGTTGGGAGGCGTCGCACCGCGCTCCGGGCACGAAATCCTGGCGGCGGCCGCAGCGACAGCGGCCAGAGAGGGCTGGCAGGCAACCGTGGGCGAGATCGCCGGCGTGCCCACGCTGGCGATCGCGGCCCCGGCGGCTTCGATCACGGACGTGATGGAGCGACTGAGCGAAAGCGTGTCGTCGGCACGTCCCGTCGTGCGAGATGATCTCGAGGCCGAGGCATCGCGGATGCTCGGACTTGCCGACTTACTCACGGCAGAGATGCTCTCGGTCGCCCTCGCTCTTCCACCGGAGGTCGAGGTCGGCACCGAAGCAGCCGGCAAGTTCTTCGGCAGTCTCGCATCCGGACGGGTGAGCGCGGGGCTTGCACCCGTCGGTCCCGGCCTCAAATGGACCGTCGGCGAGGGCACGCCTCAGGTTCTCGGGATCGCGGAGCTGCCGCCGTCTGCGATGGGGATGGTCGGCTGGCAGGTCCTGCACGATCGCCTCACCCAGGAGAACGGCCTCCGGGTGACGGCTCTCGCGCCACCGGGGCGCCTGCTCCTTGCGGTCGCTTCAGAAGGCGGGGAGAACGTCCCGGCGCTCGACGGCCGTCTCGGTGCTCTCTGGAAGGGGGCTTTGCGACCGGCATCCAGCGCCGAGGTGGCCGTGGCGGCGCACCGAACTCTAGCTGTCCTGTACGGGGACGCGGCTCAGGCGACCGCCCGCACTGCCGCGGCCGCGTTCCTCCCGACGGTGCCGACCCAGGCGGAGCTTCTCGGAATCGACGTGCCGCAGGTCAACAAGGTGATCATTGCCCTGCCTGGCTGGCAGATACTGACCCGCTTCGCGCGCGGTGCGCCGCCTCCAGCATCCGACCCGTCAGGCCGCAAGGGCACTGTGCGAAAATCCCCCTCCCCTCAACGTCAGGAACGGTGAGGGAATCGGGAGGGTCGATGGGCCAGGCGGAACTGACTGTCAGGGAGCAAATGGACTTGCTGCTCAAGGGTTGCGTGGACGTGGTGCGCCCCGAGGACCTGGAAGCCCGCCTGACCGCTGCGCACGCTGCCGGGTGCCCACTCACGGTGAAGGTGGGCTTCGATCCGTCGGCGCCTGATCTTCACCTCGGCCACACCGTTGTTATTCGCAAGATGAGGCACTTCCAGCGGCTCGGGCACCGGGTGGTTTTTCTGATCGGCGACTTCACCGGCTTGATCGGCGATCCCACCGGCAAGAAGGCCACGCGTCCCCAGCTCACGCGGGAGCAGGTGGCGGCCAACGCCGAAACGTATAAGCGCCAGATCTTCAAACTCCTCGATCCCAAGACGACCGTGATCGATTTCAACTCCCGTTGGCTGGGGGCCCTCTCAAGCGAAGACTGGATCCACCTGACGGCCAAGGTGACGCTGGCCCAGATGCTTGAGCGCGACGACTTCTCCAGACGTCTCGAATCCGGCGAACCGATCTCACTCCACGAGCTTCTCTACCCGGTCGCCCAGGCGTACGACTCGGTGGCGCTCAAGGCGGATGTCGAGCTGGGCGGCACCGATCAGCTCTTCAACCTGCTCGTGGGTCGCGACCTGATGGGGAAGCTCGGCCTCCCGCCGCAGATCGTGATGACGTTGCCGCTGCTCGAGGGGCTCGATGGCGTCGAGAAGATGTCCAAGTCGCTCGGCAACTACGTCGCCGTCGAAGACCCGCCCGAGGAGATGTTCGGCAAGCTGATGTCCGTCTCCGACACGCTGATGTGGCGGTACTGGACCCTCTGCACCGACCGCATACCGGCCGAGATCGACGCGCTGAAAAGCGCCGTTTCGTCCGGCGCCAGACACCCGATGGACGTCAAGTTCGACCTCGCTCGCCAGATCACGGCGGATCTCCATGGAGCTGCAGCGGCTTCCTCGGCCGAGATGCACTTCCGTACGGTCCACCAGCGGCGCGAGGTGCCGGACGAGGTCGCCGAGGTGACCCTCGGCAGCTCTCACGAACCGGTTTTGCTCGTGAAGGTCCTGGTGATGGCGCAGCTCGCGCCGACCAACGCCGAGGCCAGGCGCCTCGTGCAGCAGGGCGGTGTGAGGATCGACGGCGAGACCGTCCGCGATCCGTTTGCAACGCTCCCTGGGCCGCGTGGAACGTCCTGCCTCGTCCAAGTGGGCAAGCGGCGGTTCGCGCGGGTCAAGTTCGACTAAAGAGCCGTCGCCCCGGCGGCAACCGCCAGCAGGCATACCTCGGCACAGAGGTCGCACCGGGCGCCGGGCGGGCACTCCACGGTCGCTCCGCGAAAGGCGGCGATGAACTTCCGTGCCTCAGGCCGGTCCGAGCGCAGGAACCTGATCAATCGGACCAGGGCCGCTCCCGTTTCCTCCGAGAGGAGATGCTCGACCTTGCAGGCATCGAGCTCGGCGGTGGTCTGACGCACCCCCATCACCTCGCGCAGGAACACCAGCAAAATGTCCCGCTTGCTCGCGACTCGGGCCACCAGGTCGGCGCCCAGCCGCGTCAGGCTAAGCCGCTGTCGGCTGTCTAGCTTGACCAGGCCACGTTCCTGGAGCGTGCGGAGCTGGAGTGATGCCGCTGAGCGGGTGACCGAGAGCTGCCGGGCTACGTCCGCTGCGCGCGGGGTCAGGCCAGTCTTCGCCAGGGACGCGATGGCGAGAAGGTAGTGCGCGCCGGAATGGGTGATCTCGTTGTCCTCGAAGGCTCGCCATACGGGTGCGGTCGCGCTCGCCATCGCTCACCACTCCACGAGGGGACGCAGGTAGATACCGTCCGCGATCTCGTCCTCGAGTGCCAGGAGCGTCCGATCCACCTCGACCACCAGCGAGGGCTTTCGCTGTCGCAGGGTGAGGACGGCTCCGGGTGTGACCCCGAGATCCGAAAGCTGGTCCAGCCTGTCACGATGGCGCGGCGCCATGAGAACCACTCGGCCGCGCTCTCCGGGCTTCAGGTCGATGAGCCGGCAGATGAGCGACGGGACGCGCCGCGACAGCAGCGCGCAGCACGCTCCCGGTGGGATCGGGCGACCGTGAGGGCACACCGGTGGATGGCCGAGGAACGAACAGACGGCCTCGGTGACCTGCGGTGACAACTCGTGCTCGATGCGGCACGCTTCGCTCTCGGTGGTCTCCATCGAGAGTTCGAAGACCTGGTGAAACAGCACCTCGGCGAGGCGATGCCGTCGAACGACTTCCCGCGCCTCGCTCTTGCCTGTCTCGGTGAGGCACAGGTGGCCGTCATCGAGCCTGACCCATCCCAGCTCGACAAGTTCCTGCGTGACGCCACCCCAGCCGTCGCCCGGGCCGGCGTGAATCGTCTCCCCGAGAGCCCCGAGCGTGAGCAGGGTGCCGCTCTCCTGGGATGTCCACAGCTCTTCCAGCACCTCTTCCCGAGCGACCGACGGCAGGTGCGGTGCAAACCCACGCTCCTCGCTCATGTGCGCCTTCCTTTGAACAACCGTCCGAGCCATTCGGCGACCGCGGATCGCTCCACGAAGCGGTAGTGGCAATGGGGGCAGCAGAGGGTCCGGCAGTTGCCGCCCAGCGGGCAGCCGCTCGGGCACGCCTCCCGTCCGGGGAAGCGCCCACCGCAGAGCGGGCACTGGACCTGCCTGGCTTCGCTCGCACCAGCGACAGTCGCGCTCACAGGTGGACCCCGACGCCTCGCAGGACCCAGTTCAGCACCGCACCCACGGCAAAAGCAAACGGCACGATGAACGCGATCATAGCCGCCGCCGTCTTGAATCCGCGTTCCTTGATCATCACGAAGACGTTCGCGATGCAGGGGACGAACAGGGTGATCACGACGAGGGCGACGAGCGACTGGAGCCCGTCGAGCTGACCGTGCTGCCGCAGGAGGAAGAACCCCGCCGCCCCATAGTCACGCCGGAGAAAACCCACGAGGAACGAATCCGCGGCCTGCGGCGGAAGCCCTAGGAGTCCGACCACCAGTGGACGTGAGAACAGCTCCAGGCGGGGGAGGGCGCCGGTGGCGTCGAGGAGGTACAGCACGAGCGTCCCGAGCACGAAGAGGGGCACGGCTTCCTTGAGGTACCACTCGGTGCGGGCTGCCGTCTTGATTAGGATGTTCCCCACGCTGGGAACCCGGATCGGGGGAACCTCGAGAAGGAAGTCGGAACTCCGTCCCGGCATCAGCCTCGACGCCGCCCACCCCACGCCGAAGAGCGTCGCAGCGACCACACCGCCCCAGATGAAGGTGCCGAGCGGGGCCATCGAGCCGAGCATCGCCAGCACGACCCCGAGTTGGGCCGAGCAGGGCACGCCCAGGGCCAAGAGAAACGTCACCAGGGCGCGCTCCTTGCGCGTGGGGAGGATCCGGGTGGTCAGCGTTGCCATTGTGTCGCAGCCGAGCCCGAGGATCATCGGCAGGACGGCTTTGCCGTTCAGCCCCATTATTCGGAAAATCCGATTGACCATGACGGCCAGACGCGGGAGATACCCCGAGTCCTCCAGGAGACCGAAGAACACGAAGAACGTTCCCACCACGGGGAGGACGATGGCGATCGCGTAGGTCAACGCCATGGTGACCATTCCGTACGGACCGACCAGGAGATCGCGCAGCCAGCCCCAGGGGATGAATCGCTGCGAGAGTGCGGTGGCCGCAGGGTTGATCACCTTGCCGAATAGGCCGTCCTCGGTCAACCGCACCAGCGTTCCGGCACCGAACACGCCCACGACCTCGTACGCCACGAAGAGCACGCCCGCAAGGACAGGGACGCCCCAGACCGGGTGCATCGACAGTGCGCCGAGTCGGTCGCGCATCGAGCCGGCCCGGGAACGCTTGGCGTGGAACACCGCTCGGAGGAGCTCGGAAACGGCACGATGCCGCGCGCGAGAGATCGCGACCGCCGTGCTGCAACCCAGAGAGCGCTCGAGCTCCGCGCGGCGGGTTTCGACGAGGTCCACATCCTGCTCCGTCAGGTGCCCGCGAGCCCACTCCGCAAGGGTCCGATCACCGGCCAGCAGCATCAAGGCGACGCCGCGCCGCGCTTGCCCGAGATCGACTGGCAACGCGGCAGCGACTTCGAGGGCCGCCCGCTCGATTGCCGCCGGGTACGCGCTGTCGAATTGCGCCTGCGTCGCTTCGGCTAGCCGGTGAGGGATGCCGTCGAGCCCCGCGTTCCGCGTTGCGGTCGCCGGGATAACCGGGATGCCGAGGCGGCGCTCCAGTTCGCCGGACTCGACGCGGACTCCGAGATCGCGCGCCTCGTCCTGCAGGTTCAGAACCAATAGCTGGCGCCGCCCAAGCTCCGCGAGCTGGGCTGTGAGGTACAGCACTCGCCGCAGGTTCTTGGTGTCGCCGACCTGGAGGACGATCGCGTCCGGCTCGGCGAGCAGGATGTCCCGCGTGACCTGTTCGTCCTCTGATTGGGGTGTGAGTGAGTTCGTTCCGGGTGTGTCGATGAGTTCGGGCACCCCCGCCAGGAGACGCGCGCGTCCACGGGTGATCTCGACCGTGGTGCCCGGGTAGTTCGAGACCGTCACGTACGTCTTCGTGAGCGCCCCGAAGATGACGCTCTTCCCAACGTTTGGGTTGCCTACGAGCAACACCGGAGGAGGCGCAAAGCGAGCGACGGAGTCGGGGGCCGAGGTCATGATTTGCGAGAGACGGAGAGACGCAACACCATCGCAGGCATGCTACGATCGGTAGGAGTGTCTGTCAAGTATACTTAACAAGCGGTGCTGCGGAATGTCGGCTGGACGCGGGCGCTTCGCGTCGTGTCACTCGCTTTTCTGACACTCGGCGCAGAGCCCTTGAATCTGCAGGCTGTAGAAGCTCGGCCGGAAGCTGTGTTCGAGACACACCTCGCGCTGACGCTCGTCGAGATCGCCGTCGTAGAATTCGATGATTCGGCCGCACCCGGTGCACACCATGTGGTCGTGGCGCTTGCCGGGAGTCACGCGCTCGTAGACATAGTGCTCCCGTCCAAGACGGGACTTGCGGGCCAGGCCGCACTGGACCAGGAGGTCGAGGGTGCGGTAGATCGTCGCGCGCGAGACCCGCTTTCCCTGGTTGCGGAGTTGGAAGAGAAGGGAGTCGGCGTCGAGGTGACCGCTCGAGTTGAAGAGCTCTTCGAGGAGCATGAGTCGCTCCTTGGTCACCTTGAGGTTGTTGTCACGAAGGTACTGTACGAAGAATTTCTCCGCTCGCTTCATCGTGGCCTCCGGTGCAGCGTCTCAATTTCACCCGAGCTCCACGCTAAACGGTTCTGAGTCTGGTGTCAAGTGGTGGGCTCGTGGGAGCTGTCTCCTCGCGCCATATGCACGACACCTTCGAGGATTCCGCCCTCGTCGACCACGAGCGAAGGCGCGAAGATCTCAGCAAACACCTTGCCGCTCGCGTGGATCACCACTCGCTCCCGCACCCGAATGGTCCCTCGTACCGTACCGGCCACGACCAGCCTCCCGACGGTGATTTCGCCTTCTACGACACCGCCCTCCCCGACCAGAAGCTCCTCCTCACTCGAGACCTTCCCGTTGACCTGCCCGTGAACCCTCAAGAGGTCGGAGAAAACAACGTCACCTTCGATCGAACAGCCCTGGTCCAGAAATCCATTGAGCGTTGCCTGGCCCTTTTTCATCGTGTCCCCCGGGTGAGCGTGCGGAATACTCGGATGAGGTCGTCTTCACTCTCGCACAACAGCCGGACCTCACTGCCTCGGCGACGTCTCTTGATCTCGACCCGCACACCGAGTGCCAACGAGAGACGATCTTCGGCCTCTCGCGTTTCCGGATCGGGCGCACTGCGAACGGGCCGAGGCCGCTTCTGGAGGTACCGCTCGAGCTCACGAACGCTCCACCCTTTTTGCAGGCACCTCCTGGCGAGCTCGATCTGCCGATCGCTCCCGTCCACGCCAGCGAGAGCGCGAGCGTGACCAGCCGAGAGAACCCCGGCATCCACTTTCTCCTGCACATCGAGAGGCAACTGGAGAAGACGCAGGGCGTTAGCCACCGTGGAACGGTCCTTTCCGACACGGCTCGCGATCTCTTCCTGCCTCAGCCCTAACTCGGTCCGAAGGTGGTGGTACGCGCGGGCCTCCTCGATCGGAGTCAGGTCTTCTCGCTGCAGGTTCTCGATCAGGGCGAGCGCCAACCGGTCCGCGTCCCCGATCTCCTCTCGTAATATGACGGGGATACGCTCGAGCCCGGCGAGCTTGGCGGCTCGCCACCTCCGTTCCCCAGCGATCAGGTGATAGCCACCACCGGGTGCCCGACACACCACCACCGGCTGCAGCAGGCCATGCGCCCGAATCGAAGAAGCCAGCTCCTCGAGGGCGCCCTTTGCGAATTGACGCCGTGGCTGCAGCGGGTTGGGCTGGATCTCTCCGATCGGCACATCTGTCCCGGTACCTGGCCTCAGATGTGGCCCTTCCGGGATCAGCGCAGCGATTCCCTTACCCAACGCGGATCGCTTCATTGGGCCTCCGCCGACGCAGCAACTCCTCCGCCAAACCAAGGTACGCCTGGGCGCCCCGGCTCCGGATGTCGTATTCCAGAATCGTCTGGCCGAATGACGGCGCCTCCGCCACGCGTACGTTCCGGGGGATGATCGTCTGGAATACCAGATCCCCGAAGAAGCGCCGGACTTCGTCAACCACTTGATGCGAGAGGCTCAAGCGCTCGTCGTAGAGGGTTAGCACCGCGCCTTCCACCTCGAGAGTGGGGTTCCACGCCGTGCGCACACGCTCGAGGGTCCGCATCAGCTCGCTGACGCCCTCCAGCGCGAAATACTCGCACTGGATCGGGACCAACACCGAATCCGCGGCGGTGAGGGCATTCAACGTGAGGAGTCCCAGCGACGGAGGGCAGTCGATCAAAATCCACTGGTGCTCGGTCGGCGACGCGGCAAGCGCCTGCCGGAGTTTCCCCGCCCAGTTGGGGTCTTCGAGCAACTCGACCTCGGCGCCCACGAGATCTCTTCGGGCCGGGAGTAGCTCGAGACCGGGAAAGCGCGTCGGAACCTTGGCTTCCCGCAACGGCACCAGCCCTTCGAGAACCTCATACGAGGTGTTCCCTTGCCCCTCCCAGCCCAAACCGGCGGTGCAGTTCGACTGCGGGTCCAGATCGAGGGCCAGGACGGTCTGCTCGAATGCGGCGAGCGCCGCTCCGAGGTTCATCACGGTGGTCGTCTTCCCCACCCCCCCCTTCTGGTTGGCAACGGCCACAATCCGCTGATTCTTCACTCTTTCTCCTGATGTTTCACGTGGAACACCGCCGCCAGACCGCGAGTACACCACGCTCGCTGCCGACAAGCGGGAAGGTTAGCACACGGCCTTCGGTCACACGTCTGCCCAGCTCCGCCGCCTTGACCTCGCTCGTCCACCACAGCCAACTGCCATCCTCGCGCATGAGCCGCGCAGTTTCCGGCAACCACATTTTCATCTCCACGCCGCGGACCGTCCCAAGCTCGTAGCCGCTCCGGGGATGCTCGGCGACCCGCTCTCGCCGGACCTCCGCGTCAAGTTGCAGCTCCCGGACCACCTCTTTGAGGAAGGCCCACCGTCGCTCCCTGGGTTCCAGGAGCACGCCATGGAGCCCCGGCCGGGCGATCAGCAGCGGTACCGCTGGGAAGCCGTTCCCGCTTCCGACGTCGAGCAGCGAACCGCCCTCCTTCACCCACGGCAGCGCTGCCAGCGCCTCCCGTACGAGAGAGCCGAGCAGCTTGTCGGGTTTGGCTCCCCCGAAGAGGTCGACCGCGCCGCCCCACCGCGTGAGGAGATCGAGAAACTGCGCCAGCCGATCGGCGGCGTCCACTCCGATTCCCAGACCTTGCAACGGCTCAGCCCACCTATACCGGCGCTGCGTCCGGGCCTGCTCATTCCACGGGCTTCGGGGAACCCGCGACCATCCGCTCGGTCAGCATCTGCTGGCCGATCGTGAAGATGTTGTTCACCAGCCAATACAACACCAAACCGGCCGGGAAGCTCATGAACATGAACCCGAAGATGAAAGGCATGAACATGAACATCCTGCGCTGCGCGGGGTCACCCACCTGAGGGGCCATCCGCTGCTGCAGCACCATGCTCGCGGTCATCAGGATGGGCGTGATGTAGGTTGGATCCTTGGCTGCGAGGTCCTTGATCCAGAAGACGAACGGCGCCTGCCGCAACTCGATGGCGTATGCGAACAGTGAGTAGAGGGCCCACAGAATGGGAAGCTGTACGAGCATCGGGAGACAACCGCCCATCGGGTTGACGCCCTCCTGCTTGTACATCTGCATCACTTCCTGGTTCATGCGCGCCCGGACGTTGGGATCCTTTTTCGCCTTCTCCTGGTAGCGGTCCTGGATCGCCTTCAGCTTCGGTTGCAACGCCTGCATGCGCTTCATCGCCACCGCGCTCTTGTGGTTGAGCGGGAAAAGCAGGATCCGGATCCCCGCGGTCAGCACGATGATCGCCACACCCCAGTTCCTGACCAAGGCGAAGATCCACCGGAGCGCAGCGAGGAAACCCACCGACAGGAACCCAAAAATGCCGAACGACACGGTCTCGTTCAACCCGCGTCCATACCCGCGCAGCGTGCCGTGTTCCTTAGGCCCCGCGTACAGGGTCCCGGCCACTTCGCCACTTTCGCCTACGACAACGACCTGCGGGACTGCGCTGGCTCCCGTCCCGGCAGCAGAGATCCGGACTTCGTCGACCGTGGCCGAAGGCAGCAGCACGACAAGGAAGTACTGGTCCTCGACACCCGCGAAGTCGATGGTTCCCCGCAACTCCTTCACGCCGTCGAGTTTTCCAGCGTTGATCCTCTCGAGCTTCCCGCCCACCCTCACGACGCCATCCGCTCCACCGAACCGCCCCTGCTGCTCGGTCTTCAGCCCCTTTTCGAGGCCCGTACCCACCACCACACCCGCCCGCCCAGGCACTCCTCCGGCCCGCACCTCGATGTCTAACGAATACTTACCTTTGCCGGCCGCGATCCGCTTCTCGACCCAGTTTCCTACACCATCCGACCACCGCAACCCGACCCACTCGGAACCTCGTTCCACGCGGTACACGGCATCGTTCCACGCGCCCGGGACGCCCACCGAGAGCGGGAGCAACACACCCGGCCGTACCAACTCGAGAGGAGCCCCGGCGTCGTCACGGTACCCCGAGACGACCACCGAGGTGAGCACGGCCCCCCGGGGATCCACCAACGCATGCCAGCCGTCGCCTTCCAGCGCGATCGGTTTCGCATCGTCGCCAGAGACCGCCGCTACAGCCGGTTGCGCGGGGTGTTCCTCTTGAGCCACCGGCGTCGGGACGCCAACCCCGGAGACTGGTTTTGTCGGGGTCGGTGCAGGCGGGGGTACGCTGGGCCGCGGCGGTGCAAAGAGCGAGAACCACACAATCACCACGATCCCCGACAGAACCGCCGCCAGAAGCACGCGCTTTTCCATCTACGAGTCCCCTTTGCGCGGCCGTACGGGATCGTAGCCGCCAGGATTCCATGGGTGACACCGCGCCAGCCTCCGCACGCCAAGCCACAGGCCGGCCCCCAGACCGTGCACACTTACCGCGTCTCTCATGTATTCGGAACACGTCGGCTCGAACCGACACGCTGGGGGCAGCAGCGGTGAGATCCACCGTTTGTACCCGACCAACACGGCCATCAGCGCGCGGGCGCCCGCGGAGCGGCTTTCGCCCTCCTCATGCAACGCTCGAAGTCCTCCGTGAGTTTTTCCCACCCCACCCCGTCACAACCCCACCGCACATTGACCACGAGGTCGCCGTGCCACCCACTCATTACCTCCCCGTGGTTACGGAAGAGCTCCCGAACCCGTCTGCGCGCCCGGTTGCGAACCACCGCTCCGCCTACCTTGCGGCTCGCGGTGATCCCGAAGCGGCACATCTCATCCTCGCTCGCAAGCGCGAACAACACGAGATACCTTCCCACCACCTTGAACCCGCCGGTGTAGACTCGCTGAAAGTCAACGCGCCGGAGCAGCTTGTCCAGATCGCCCCCGGGACGTTCACGCGGTCAGGCGCTTGCGCCCCTTCCGCCGGCGCGCGGCGAGAACCCGACGGCCCGCCGGCGTGCTCATCCTTGCGCGGAACCCGTGGGTCTTCTTCCGACGCCGGTTGTTCGGCTGGAATGTACGTTTCATCGTCGTTGCTCCTCACCAGCCCCGACCTGTTACGGCGGGGAACGAGTAGTCTACGCTTGATTCCACTCCGGGTCAACCGTCGGCTGTGCTAGGCTGCTTGCGCCCGTCGGGCAGCACGAACGATGCCGAACTCCGACCTCTGGCCCACAGTGAAGGACCTCTTGCGGGCTCGCCTCGCCGCGGACGACTTCGACGTCTGGTTCGCGCCCCTCACGGCACGTGCGACCTCCGGTCAATTGACACTCGCCGCACCCTCCCGCGTCTACGCCGACTACATCCGCGATCACTTCCTCCCCCTTCTCCAGGATCTCGCAAGCCAGGCTGCCGTCGCTCCGATCACGGTCGCCCTCGTAGTCGAAGCCGACGGGGTGCAGCCTAGCCCGTCCAGTCAGCGAGGCACCCCTCTCAACCCGCGTTACACATTCGCCTCTTTCGTTCCCGGCCCATCCAATCAGTTCGCCCGAGCCGCTGCGCAGTCGGTGGCCGAGAACCCGGGTCGGGCGTACAACCCGCTCTTCCTCTACGGCGGCTCCGGCCTCGGCAAGACGCATCTCCTCCACGCGATCGGAAACGAGATCCTATCCCGCAATCCGCGCACCCATATCCGCTACGTTCCCACTGAGAACTTCGTCAACGAGCTTATCAACTCCATCCGGCTCCAGAGGATGGCACAGTTCCGCGATGCCTACCGCTCGATCCACGTCCTCCTCCTCGATGACATCCACATCCTGGCGGGTAAGGAGCGAACGCAGGAGGAGTTCTTCCACACGTTCAACGCCCTCCACGAGGCTGGGCACCAGATCGTTCTCACCTCCGACACCTCGCCTGCGACCATTCAGGGGCTCGAGGAACGCCTTCGTACCCGTTTTGTCTGGGGCCTGGTCGCCGACATCCAGCCACCGGATCTCGAGACCAAATGCGCCATCATCCGGGAAAAGGCTCACGCGGAAGGGTTCGACCTGCCCGATGACGTCGTGCTGTTCATTGCTCGCCGTGTCCGGGAGAACGTCCGGGAGCTCGAAGGGTACCTCAACCGCGTCATCGTGTACTGCTCACTGACAGGACAAGTGCCCAACCTCGACACCGCCCGCAACGCTCTGACCCCGCTTCTTCCCCAGGAGCGCCACGCGACACCCGGCGATATTATTCGATTCGTCGCCCACCACTACGGCGTCAAGGTCGCGGATCTCAAGGGACGCGACAATAGGCGTTCCGTCGCATTCCCTCGACAGGTCGCGATGTATCTCGTTCGCGAGATCCTTGCCCTTTCCTACCCGGAGATCGGCAAGCTGTTCGCCAAGCACCACTCAACCGTGATGTACTCCGTCGAGACGATCAGTGAGGAGCGACGCTCCAACCCATCGCTCGATGCTACGTTGACGACCTTTGTGGAACACTTTCGCTAAGCTGAGGAAAATTGGACTCCCGACTCGCGCTGCGCGAACTCCGACGCAGTTCTTCGACGATTCTCCACATCCACTTTCCACAACGACCTTCGTCTCAAACCTCGATTCGCCAGCATCCTCTGTACTACTCAACCCTTCTCCACACCCTCGACGACTACCACGAAAGCTTGTACAATCTTTCTGTTTCGTAGGAGCAGCTGGGAGATCGCGCCCATGGACGTGACGCTCAACCGAACGGTCTTACTCGAGGAGCTCCAGCTCATTCAGGGGGTGGTGGAACGCCGCACCACGATTCCCATCCTCTCCAACATCCTCCTGACGGCCGAGGGAGATCGGCTCCATCTCGCCGCTACGGATCTCGACGTGACCGTCTACACGCAGTGTTCGGCGGTGGTCCGCAGGGAAGGTCGGACGACCATCCACGGCAAGGTCTTCTTCGACCTCGTCCGCTCGCTCCCGACGGACAGCGTTGACGTCAGCTTCCAGGAGTCGAGGGTCGAAGTTCGCTGCGGGACGTTCAACTCGCAGCTTGCGAGCCTGGATCCGGCCGACTTTCCCACCCTGCCAGAAATTCCGGACGGACAGGGGTTCGCCGTCGATCTCCCGACGCTCCGTCGCCTGATCGACCGTTCGGCGTTCGCTGTCTCGAGCGAGGAAGGGCATTTCCAGTACAACGCCGCTCTCCTCCTTCTTTCGTCCAAGGCGCTCGAAATGGTGGCAACCGACGGCCACCGCCTAGCGTGGACGAAAGCGGCCCACGCGGCCGGTACACCACCCTTCGAGCAACAGCTCCTGCCGCGGAAGGTCCTGAATCAGATTCGGCACTTCTCCGCAGAGGCGGAAACTCCGCTCTACATTGCTCGGGGTGAGAACCACCTCGCGTTTCGCCTTGGCGATCGCGTTTTGTTGTCCCGCGTCCTTGAGGCGCGCTTTCCGCAATACGAGCGGGTTCTTGTGCGCGACAACCCGCACCGGGCGCGCGTTAAGCGGCAGGAACTCGCCGCTGCGCTACGGCGGGTGGCGCTACTGGCCAGCGAGAGGACCCACGGCGTTCAGATGCAATTCGACCAGGATTCCCTTTCCCTCGCGTCGGTCGGCTTCGACCTCGGCCAGGCGGCCGAGGTGGTCCCCTCCACCTACAGCGGGCCGACGCTGAAGGTGTTCGTGAACGCAAGCTACATTCTGGACTTTCTCGGAGCGGTCGATGTCGCTGAGGTCGAGATGCAACTCCGCGACTCGGACGGTCCCATCGTGATGACACCAGCCGGGGAAGAGGCAACCATGGGTGAGTGCCTCTACGTCATCATGCCGATTCGCCTCTAGTGGTGTGTCGATCGCACGGTTCTCCGTCTCGGAGTTTCGCAACCTCTCGGCACAACAGCTGGATGTGCCACCGGGCCTGACGGCTGTCGTTGGGCCCAACGGCTCGGGCAAGACCAGTCTCCTCGAAGCGCTGGCGGTCCTTGGAAACCTCACGTCTTTTAGGCCCGGTTCGGCCGCGACGTGGATCCGGCATGGCGCCCGCGGTTTTGCTCTCGCGGCAGTGGCAGAGCGTGCCGGCACAGCGGTCGAGGTCCGTCAGGAGGTTCACCTCCGCGGGACGTTCGCGCGGTCCCTGTTTCGAGGTGCGCGCCGGCTCGGGGCCGCGGAGTACCTCGATCTCCTGCCGGTGGCGACGCTGTCGGGTCACGATCGCGCCCTCGTCTGGGGGGCTCCAGACGACAGACGGCGCTTTCTCGACCGGCTCTGCTTCCAGTTGAGACCGGAGGCTCTGCCGGTTCTCCAGCGGTACCACAGAGCACTTCGCCAGCGCAACGCGCTCCTGGCGAGGAGCGCCCATGGGGACGAGTTCGACGCGTTCGAGCAGGACCTCGCCCAACTGGGGGCCCACGTGATCAATGCACGGCTCGCTGCGGTTGCCGGGATGGAGCGCCTTCTCGGGGACGAACTCGAGACGCTCGGCTGGTCGATCGGACGACCCGTTCTGAGGTATACTTCAACAGATGGCGTCGCGGTCGCAGAACCCGCGACCCTGGCGGCTCGTTTGCGTGCCGCGCTGGCTGCTTCGCGCCGTCTGGAGCGCGGGCGAGGGCATACCGCCGTCGGGCCCCACCGCCACGACCTCCAGCTTACCGTACACGGCGCCCCGGCAAGGGAGATCCTCTCCGCGGGGCAGGGCAAGCTGCTGGCGACCGGGCTCAAACTGGCGGCCATGGCGCTGGTGGGCGAGGAACGCGGACGCACGCCGATTGTGGTCTTTGATGACGTCGATGCCGAACTGGATGCAGTGGTGTTGCGCCGGGTCATCGAGCGACTCGAGCGCGGTGGCCAGGCGCTGCTGTCGTCGGCGCACGAAGAGATGATGCTGCCCCGGCTGACCCGCGGCGCCGTCTGGCGCATGGCCGGCGGCAGAGTGGAAACGGAAGTACCGGGAGGGAGTGAAGCTTGACGGGGAAAGCGTACAACGCTGAGAGCATCAAGCTCCTCAAGGGGCCGGACGCAGTCCGCAAGCGCCCTGGAATGTACATCGGCGATACCGACGACCTCTCCGGGCTGCATCACATGGTCTGGGAGGTCGTGGACAACGCGGTTGACGAGGCGCAGGCCGGGTTCGCGACGCGTGTGTCGGTCCGCATCCACACGGACAACTCGGCAACCGTGGAGGACAACGGCCGTGGGATCCCGGTCGATATCCACAAGGAGACAGGTCGGCCCGTCACCGAGGTGATCATGTGTGAGCTGCACTCGGGCGGCAAGTTCGACAACAACGCCTACAAGGTCTCGGGCGGCCTGCACGGGGTCGGCGTCTCGGTGGTGAACTTCTTGTCCGAGTGGCTGCGGCTCGAGATCCGCCGCGACGGTGGCGTTTTTGAGCAGGAGTACCGGCAAGGCGTCCCGGTGGCGCCCCTCAAGAGGGTCGGAAACTCGGCGAAGAACGGCACGGTGGTCACGTTCAAGCCGGACCCCGAGATCTTCTCGATCCTTGAGTTCCACCACGATCTACTGGTGCAGAGGCTGCGCGAGCTGGCATTCCTCAACCCGGGGCTCGTGATTCGCTTCAACGACGAGCGCAACGGCGGCGAGCAGGAGTTCTGCTTCAAGGGCGGGATCGCCGCGTTCGTGGAGTACCTCAACCGGGCCAAGACCACGCTCCACTCCAAGCCAATCCAGCTCGTCGAGGACACTGCCGACGGCGAGCAGATCGGCATCGCGCTGCAGTGGCACGACGGCTACAACGAGAACGTGCTGCCGTTCACGAACACCGTGTACAACGCCGACGGCGGCACGCACCTCTCGGGGTTCCGCTCGGCGCTCACCCGGACGATCAACGCCTACGGCCAGGCCAACGGCCTGCTCAAGAACCTGCCGGAAGGCCTCTCGGGCGAGGACGTGCGCGAGGGCCTCACAGGGGTGCTCTCGGTCAAGATCCACGATCCCAAGTTCTCGTCGCAGACCAAGGACAAGCTCGTCTCTTCCCAAGTCAAGGGGTGGGTCGAGTCCGTGGTGAGCACCCGGCTCGCCGAGTTCTTCGAGGAGAACCCTCCGATCGCGAGGAGGATCGTCGGCAAGTGCGTGGAGGCGGCGCGGGCCCGCGAGGCGGCCCGCAAGGCGCGCGAGCTCACGCGCCGCAAGGGCGCGCTCGAATCCTCATCGCTCCCCGGCAAGCTCGCGGACTGCCAGGAGAAGGACCCGGCCGGTGCGGAGCTCTTCATGGTCGAGGGTGACTCCGCGGGAGGATCCGCCAAGCAGGGACGCGACCGTCGCTTTCAAGCGATCCTGCCGCTCCGTGGCAAGATCCTCAACGTGGAGAAGGCGCGCTTCGATAGGATGCTCTCGAACCAGGAGATCCGCACGATCATCCAGTGCCTCGGCACCGGCATTGGCGCCGACGACTTCGACGTCGCGAAGGTGCGATACCACAAGGTCATCATCATGACCGACGCCGACGTCGACGGCGCGCACATCCGCACCTTGCTCCTGACGTTTTTTTTCCGGCACTTCAAGCAGGTGATCGAGCGCGGCTTCCTCTATATCGCCCAGCCGCCGCTCTACAAGGTGGCGCACCGGAAGGACGAGCGTTACCTCAAGGACGACGCCGAGCTGTCCTCGTTCCTGCTCGACCGCCTCTCGGACGGTGCGACGCTCACGCTCGCCGGAAGTGGCCGCACCCTCAAGGGGAAGGATCTCAAGGATGCGATCCGCCGTCTGGAGCGAACGCTCGAACACCTCGAGCGCCTCGACCAGCGGGGTTGGCCGAAGGACCTCGTGATGGCCCTCCTCCGTCAAGGCATCGCAGGCCGTAACCAGCTCGCGGACGCCAAGCTCATGGAGGGGTTCGCCGAGGAGTTGCGCGCCGAGGAGTATGAAGGAGTGGTCACGGCCGACGACGAGGAGCACGGCGGCCTGCTGGTGCGTCTCGTCTACAACAAAAACGGGCGGCGCAGGCCGATCGAGCTCGGGTACGATCTCATCCGGACCTACGAGTACTCGCAGCTGCTCGACCTGCACCGACACCTCAAGGAGTTCGACGTGCCGCCGTTCCACCTCGAACTCGAAGGGGCGAGCGAAACGTTCGAGTCGTCACACGACCTCGTGAGCCGCGTCTACGAAAGCGCGCGCCACGGGCTCGCGATCCAGCGCTACAAGGGCCTGGGCGAGATGAACGCGGAGCAGCTCTGGGCCACGACCATGAACCCGGAGAGCCGCCGCCTCCTTCAGGTGCGGATCGAAGACGCAGCTGAGGCCGACGAGCTCTTCACCGTGCTGATGGGAGACGCCGTTGAACCGCGGCGAGCCTTCATTGAGAAGAACGCCCTCGAGGTCGTGAACCTCGACGTCTAGGAAGAAGGACCAGAACGACATGACAGATCCGCTCTTTGTCCGGGAAGAACGAATCCCGGTCGCCATCGAGAAGGAGCTCAAGCGCTCCTACCTCGACTACGCGATGAGCGTCATCATCGGCCGCGCTCTGCCCGACGTGCGCGACGGTCTCAAGCCGGTGCACCGCAGGATCCTCTTCGGGATGTGGGAGCAGGGCAGCACCGCAGGCAAGCCATACAGGAAGTCGGCGCGCATCGTCGGCGACGTCATGGGTAAGTACCACCCCCACGGCGACTCCGCCATCTACGACGCTCTCGTGCGCATGGCGCAGCCGTTCTCGATGCGCCATATGCTCGTCGATGGTCAGGGCAACTTCGGCTCGGTGGACGGCGACAACGCCGCGGCGATGCGGTACACCGAGGTGAGGCTGGCGCGGCTCACGGAGGAGATGCTCGGGGACGATCTCGGCAAAGAGACCGTCGACTGGACGCCGAACTACGACGGTTCCCTCAAAGAGCCTGTGGTGCTGCCGTCAAAGTTCCCAAACCTGCTCGTCAACGGCTCGTCCGGTATCGCGGTGGGCATGGCAACCAACATCCCGCCGCACAATCTCGGTGAGGTGATCGATGCGTGCGTGGCGCTCGCGCGCAACCCCGAGATCGGGATCGACGAGCTGATCAAGCTGATCCCCGGGCCTGACTTCCCAACGGGTGGAATCATCCGTGGGACGTCCGGAATACGCCAGGCGTACACGACGGGCCACGGCTCCGTCCAGATGCAGGCGCGCGCCCGAATCGAGCACCAGAAGAAAGGCGAGCGAGTCGCCATCATCATCAGCGAGCTGCCGTATCAGGTGAACAAGGCGCGGTTGGTGGAGCGCATCGCCGAGCTCGTGCAGGACAAGGACATCGAGGGGATCTCGGACCTTCGCGACGAATCCGACCGCGACGGCATACGGGTCGTCGTCGATCTGAAGCGCGATGCCGTGCCGCAGGTGGTGCTCAACCAGCTCTACAAGCTCACGCCGATGCAGTCGAGCTTCGGCATCACATTCCTCGCAATCGTGGACAACCAACCGCGGGTGCTGACGCTCCCTGCGATGCTGACGCATTTTCTCGAGCACCGAAAAGAGGTCGTCACTCGGCGGACACGGTACGACCTCGCACGGGCCGAGGAGCGCGCCCACATCTTGGAGGGGCTCGTCATCGCGCTCGACCACCTCGACGCGGTGATCAAGACGATCCGCGCCGCCGCCGACCCACCGGCGGCCAAGGCCGCGCTCATGAAGAACTTCGGCCTCTCCGAGCTGCAGGCGCAGGCAATCCTGGAGATGCGCCTCCAGCGGTTGACGGCTCTCGAGCGCGACAAGATCATCGCCGAGCACAAGGAAGTCCTGGCTCTCATCGAGCGGCTGAAGGCAATCCTCGCTTCCGAGAAGCTCGTGCTGGAGATCATCATCGGGGAGCTCGAGGAGAGCAAACGGCGCTTTGCCGATCCGAGGCGGACCGAGTTACTGCCGGAAGAGGCGGATCTCTCTGTTGAGGACCTGATCGTCGAGGAGGACGTTGTGGTGACTGTGACCCGCGCCGGCTACATCAAGCGCGCGGCGGTCTCGATCTACCGCGCCCAAAGGCGTGGCGGCCGCGGCCGGCGGGGGGCTGCGGTGCGGGAAGAGGATCCCGTCGAGCACCTGTTCGTGGCGTCCACGCATGACTTCCTGCTGGTGTTCACGTCGGTCGGAAAAGTGTACTGGCTGAAGGTCCACGAGGTGCCAGAGGCGAGCCCCTCTGCGCGCGGCAAGGCGATCGTGAACCTCCTTCCCGTTACACAGGACGAAAAAGTGGCGGCGCTGGTCGCGGTGAAGGAGTTCGACCCCGAGCGGTTCCTGCTGTTCGCGACTCGCAAGGGCAAGGTGAAGAAGACCGAGCTCGATGCGTACTCCAACCCTCGCTCGACGGGAATCATCGCGGTGGCTCTCGAAGAAGGCGACGATCTGCTGGACGTCCGCCTGACCGAAGGTAACAGCCACATCTTCCTCGGGACCCACAAGGGAATGGGAATTCGCTTTCCCGAGAGCAACGTGCGGCCGATGGGACGGGTAGCCGCCGGCGTGCGCGGAATCTCGTTGCGCGGCGATGACTTCGTCGAGACGATGGCTGCGTTCCCTGCCGATGACAAGGGCGAAATCCTGGTGGTCGCCGAACGTGGATTCGGCAAGCGCACGCCGGTCGCCGATTTTCGGGAGCAGGGGCGCGGCGGCAAAGGGATCACGCTGATGAAGGTGACGTCCAGGATTGGCAACGTCGCAGGGATGCGTCACCTCAGCGGCGACGAAGACATCATGCTGGTCACCGCAAAGGGGATGATGATCCGGACATCGGCTGCAGGGGTCCGTCGCAGCGGGCGAGTCACCCAGGGGGTGAAGCTCATTGATCTCGAAGAGGGCGACCAGGTGGTGGGAATCGCGCGCCTGGCCGAGCACGAAGAGGACGACGCAGAACCGGAAACGATGTTCTAGGAATTCGGGAGGGGACCCATGAAGCTCTTCATCGACACCGCCAACGTCGCCGAGATCACCGACGCCGCATCGTGGGGAATCCTCGACGGTGTGACGACCAACCCCTCCCTGGTGGCTCGGGAGGGGCGCTCGTATCACGAGTTGGTCGCCGAGATCTGTGGGATCGTGCCCGGACCGGTATCGGCCGAGGTGCTCGCCACCGACGCGGAGGGGATGGAGCGGGAGGGCCGGGAGCTCGCGGGCATCGCCGAGAACGTGGTGGTCAAACTGCCGATCACCCAGGACGGGATCCGCGTGTGCGCCCGCTTCTCGGAAGAGGGGATCGCCACCAACCTCACGCTCTGCTTCTCCCCGGCGCAGGCGCTGCTGGTCGCCAAGGCGGGCGCCACATACGTAAGTCCCTTCGTGGGACGGATCGACGACGTCGGGCAGGACGGGATGCAGCTCGTGCGGGAGATCGTGCAGATCTACGACGCGTACGAGTTTCCGACGCAGGTTCTGGTGGCCTCGGTACGGCACCCGCAGCACGTCGTCGAGGGCGCCCTCGCCGGAGCCGACGTCGCGACGGTGCCTTTCAAGGTCCTACAGCAGCTCTTCCGCCACCCGCTCACGGATATCGGCCTGCAGCGGTTCATCTCCGATTTCCGCGAGGCGAAGGACGTCCATTAGGGCAGGACCCAGCAAGGGCAGTGGCTCACCCTCTCCCGCTCGCGGGAGAGGGCCGGGGTGAGGGCGCTGGAGGCGGCGGTCTGTAGCGGCGCCCCCACCTTGCCTCCCCCGCACGCGGGGGAGGAATCTCCTCGAAGCCCTTCATGGGTGTTCCCAGAGGTCAATCTCAAGAACGGTGTGTTGTAATGGCTCAGCCATTTTGACAAATGGCATAGACCGACCTAGCTTAAGTGCGTGCAGGCTCTCCTCTCTCGCGCCCGTCACGCCGTCGCTGCCGAAGCCTCGTTGCCGTTGTACCGGCGGCTGGCGGATGCGCTGGCGCCGGTCCTGACCGAGGAGGTCGGCGCGGAGTTCCCGTCGGCGCGTGCACTCGCTGCAGAGCTCGGACTTAACCGGGCAACCGTGACGGCTGCATACCGAGAGCTGGCGCGTCGCGGCCTGCTGGTGCTGAGACCCGGGCGCCAGCAGGGCCGACGGGTTGCACCGGCGTCATCCAGCGCGCTCGAGCCGGGCGAACCGTTCCCGGGCGCGGTCGACCTCGCGCGATACGCACCCGACCGAGAGCTCCTGCCGTCCGGTGAGGTGTTCCGCTGGCTTGGCCTCGGAGAGGGTGAAGGCGAGGGCGTCACCCAGTACGGCGATGCGTGGGGGTACAAGCCGCTCCGTTCGTGGCTCGCGTCGCGGCTTGCCGGTCTCGGAATCCCCGTCGCCGCCGACACCGTGCTTCTCACGGGCGGTGTGCAGCACGCGCTCGACCTTCTCCTTCGGGCGCTGGTTCGCCCGGGCGACACGGTGTTGGTGGAGGATCCCACCTACCCCGGTCTCCCGCCGTTGCTGGCTCTCCACCAAATCCAAATCGTCGGTCTCCCGGTGCGCCGCGGCGGGATCGAAACGGCCGAGGCCGAGTCGCTCGTCCGAAAGGTGTCCCCGCACCTCGCGATTCTCACACCGACGCTCCACAACCCCTCGGGCGCGGTGATGGATTTGGAGCAGCGCGTCGCTCTGCTCGACTTGCTAAGGAGCCGCGGGACGCAGGTGATCGAGGAGTTCTTCGATCCTGCACTCGTGAGCGAGGGAACAGTCCCGCCCCCGCTGGCGGCGCTCGACGGCGGGGTGATCGCGGTGGGTTCGTTCTCTAAGGCTCTCTTTCCGGGTTTGCGGGTTGGTTGGGTCGTGGGGCCCGCCGATATGCTGGAGGGCATCGCTGCCGTCAAGCGCGCTGCAGATCTCGGTGGGAGCCCTTTCCTGGAGGCCGCCGCCTGGGCGTTGTGCCGTCGGGGTGTGTTCGAGGACCAGCTGCAACGGCTCCGCAGTGCAGCGCGCACCAGGCTCGCGATCGTGACGGAGGCGCTCTCCGAGGCGCCGCCGGGTGTCGAGTGGATAACGCCGAGAGGTGGCTTCTCGCTTCTCCTCACGCTGCCGCATGGGTGGAGCTCTCGGGCGGTCGCTGCCCGTGCCGCGGAACGGGGCGTGTGGGTCCTCCCGGGACCGGCGATGTCGGTGAGCGGGCGGGATGACATCGTGCGCGTCGCCTACGCCGCTGTCGGCGGAGAAGCGCTGCGTACGGCGGTGATGGGGTTTCTGGCGGCACTGGCGCCCGAGCGCGTCGCCTTGCCGCTGGTGTGAGGCTCGAGGCCCAGGATCAGCGGCCGGGTACGTACGGATTGGGCTGAAAAAGGAGGAATGAGATGGACTTCAAGTCACCCGAGTTTCGCGTCAAAGTCGGCCTCGCCGAAATGCTCAAGGGCGGGGTGATCATGGATGTCACCAATGCCTCTCAGGCGAAGGTCGCTGAGGATGCCGGTGCAGCCGCCGTGATGGCGCTCGAGCGCGTCCCTGCCGACATTCGCGCCGAAGGCGGCGTCGCGCGCATGGCCGCGATTGACAAGATCGCGGAGATCATGCAGACGGTCTCGATCCCGGTGATGGCCAAGTGCCGGATCGGCCACCCGGCCGAGGCGCTGGTGCTCCAGGCCCTGGGGGTCGACTTCATCGACGAGTCTGAGGTGCTGACGCCGGCCGACGAGGAGAACCACGTCTGGAAGCTCGACTTCAAGGTCCCGTTCGTATGTGGCTGCCGAAACCTCGGCGAAGCGCTCCGCCGCATCGGCGAAGGTGCCGCCATGATGCGCACAAAGGGCGAAGCGGGCTCCGGCAACATCGTCGAAGCGGTGCGTCACCTGCGTGCGGTCCGTGGCGAGATACGGCGCCTGGGCACCCTCGACCCAGCCGAGCTCGTCCCCGCGGCCAAGGAGCTGCAGGCGCCGCTCGAGTTGGTGGAGTACGTCGCGCGCGAGGGCAAACTGCCGGTACCGAACTTTGCAGCCGGCGGCGTTGCGACGCCCGCAGACGCGGCGCTCTGCATGATGCTGGGCGCGGAGTCCGTCTTCGTCGGCTCCGGGATCTTCAAGTCGGAGGACCCGTCGCGGCGCGCCAAGGCGATCGTGCACGCGGTCACTCACTGGCAAGACCCTGTGGCACTGCTGGAAGCGTCGCGCGGCCTCGAGGGTGCGATGCGCGGGCTGGACATGGCCAAGCTCACCCCGGAGGAGATGCTCTCGCGCCGGGGTTGGTGAGTGGTGGAGAGGAGTCCTGTTGTAGGCCTGCTCGCGCTGCAGGGCGACTTCGACGCGCACCGGAAGGCTCTAGCCGAGCGCGGCGTCGAGTCGGTCGAGGTTCGTGTGCCGTCGGATCTCGATGGGGTCGCGGGATTGGTGCTCCCCGGCGGCGAGTCCACCACCATACTCAAGCTCATGGAGGGTACCGGCCTCGACTCGCGCCTCGTCGATCTCGTCCGGGCCGGCCTGCCGGTCTTGGCCACCTGCGCCGGCGTGATCCTGCTCGCGCGCGAGGTCCGGCACCCAGCCCAGCGCTCGTTGGCTGTGCTCGACATCCTCGTCGAGCGCAACGGGTACGGACGTCAAATCGACTCTGCGGTGGTCGATCTCGAGGTCGCAGACCCCGCTGGCCTCGGCTCGGCGACCCTGGAGGGAGTGTTCATCCGAGCGCCGAGGGTGACGGAGGTCGGGGAAGGCGTCCGAGTCCTGGCGAAGCGGGGCGGCGACCCGGTCCTGCTCCAGCAGGAGAAGGTGCTCGCGGCCACCTTCCACCCTGAGCTAACGGACGGCTCCCCGGTCGTGGATCTGTTCGTGCGTATCCTCTCCGCGCTCGGGTGAGGGCATCATTGCCCGGTCATTTCCTAGAAAGTCCCCTCGATGACCCTTGTCATCCTGAGGAGGAGCGCCGCAGGCGGGCCGACGAAGGATCTCCCCGAACCCGCGAGTGACCGGGTCCGTGCGCTCCCAGGAGATCCTTCGCTCGCTGCGCTCGCTCAGGTTGACAGCCGGTGGTGGGCTGCGTTCGGATCCGTCACTTTCATGGTCCGGGGTGCGCCTCGGCACATGAAGATTGCGGGTCTTGCTGACGGTAAGGCGCAGCGACCGCGATCGTACCGTGCGGAGGATGTCAGAAGCGGTACACGTCGCCTTGCCGCAACTCCTCGACCGGATGCGGGAAGCGAGCCACCGCCAGCTCCTGCCGCAACTCCTCCACGTAGGCCGGTTTGAGGTGGTACAGGTACACGGGCACGTCTCGCTTGAGCTTGGCCAGCTCCAGGGCGAGCGTCGTTGGGGTCAGGTGGAGCGAGACATCCGCGACGTTCTGCATGCGGTTCGGAAACGACACCTCGACGATCACCGCGCGGAGGGCGGCCGTACGGTTGGCGACGTCCCAGACCTCGTGAGTGGGCCCCGTGTCCGATGTGAAGAGAACGGCTCCTTCTTCGTCCTCGACGAGGTACCCGTGAGTAGGAACCGTGTGCCGCACCGGTATGGGCGTGAGCCGAAGCCCGTTGACGGCGAATGTTGCCCTGGGCTCCACCTGGATCAGACGCAGCGCCGGGAGGAGGTCGTTCGGGATGCGCGTGAAATCGGGCCAGGTGTCGTTGTTGAAGAGATGGAGCTTGACCGTCTGCATCACTTGCGGGGTGACGAAGATCTCGAGCGCCTCTCGTTGTTCACCGAAGGTGTTCTCGACGAGGAAAGGGATCGAGGCAGTATGGTCGAGATGCGAGTGCGTGACCACAATTCGCCGGATGCGCCGTTGCGCGTCCACGTCCAGAGCCTGCGTGATTGAGCCAGCGTCCAGGGCAAGCTCGCCGTTGATGAGAAACGACGTCATCCTGCAGGTGGGGCTGGACCCACCGAAGCTCCCTAGGACGTGCCATTCCATCATTGAAGTATAGGTCCAAATCAGGCGCAAGTGTCCGGGTGGCGGCATTGGGACCCAGCGGCTGGCGCCGCTACAATTGCCCGGCGTGATGCCCGATCCGTTTCTCACCGTCCGGCCCTCGGCGCATGCCCTGGCTCTGGCCGGAGTCGACCTTCTCGAAGCTGCCCCTCCGGTCGTCCGCGTGGACGAAGCCAGGGAGATCGTCGTAGTGCTGAGCCGCTCGCGCGACCCGGGGCGCGAGGTCTTCCTGGACCGGTGCACGGACGATCGCGTTCCGGTCGTGGTGCGACCCTCGGGCGGGGGAGCTGTCATCGTGGCGCCCGGGACGGTGACGGCCTCGATCGTTCTTCCGACGGGTGCCACGGAGCGGTTCCCCGAACCGCATTTCCGGCGGCTCTGCGGGGCCGTGGCCGAAGGGCTCTCGAAGTGCGGCGTGCACGGGATTTCGATGCGAGGGGTTTCGGATCTCTGCCTTTCTGACCGCAAGATCGCCGGGAGCTCCCTACGGCTCTGGAGGGGGCGTCTCCTGTTCCAGATCGCCGTGCTTGTGGACTCCGACATCGACCTGCTGGAGCGCTACCTGCGTCACCCGAGCCGCGAGCCCGACTACCGTCGCGGCCGATCGCATCGTGACTTCGTCACCTCGCTGCGCGCGGCCGGCTTTCCGGCCACGACCGCCGAGACAGCTGCGGCGCTGCGGGTCCGCCTCATGAGCGAGGCCGCAGCGTGTTGAGAGTGCGGCGGGCCTTGCCTCTCGCCGCCGCCAGCGTGTACTCTGCCAAACTTGAGGAACGCCGCGGGTCGACGTTCCGCCACGGTGCCATGCGCAAGAGAATCGCCTTCGCCTGTCTTGTCGGACTCACGCTTCCGCTCCTCGCGGCGGCGATCACGGTGACCACGCCTGCAGGACCTAAGGAGGTCTTCGCTCGCGGTGACCTCCTCGACGTCGTGGCGCTGCTGCGATTCGCGGGCGCGGACGTCCAGTTCGCACCTGCGGCCGGCAGCTACGGCGCGGTCACGCCAGAGCACCAGATCCAGTTCACACCCGGTGGCGCCCTCGCGGTCGTCGACGGTCGGCTCACGCCGCTGCCCGGACCCCTCCGCCTCGTTGATGGGCACATCGTCGCGGCGCAACCTACGGTTATCGCGCTGTTGGCTCCGCTCGGGTGGACGATGAAGGGTGGCGCAGGGGCGCCTGAGTTAATCCGAGCTGGCGCCGGCGAGCAGATTGAGGTGTCGGTCGTGCGTGCGCCCACCGGGACGACGCTGGTGATGCGCGGGACGAAGCAACGGCCTCGGGTCGTGGCATCCCAGGGTTCCGTGGCCCTGCAGTTCGCGACGCCTGTGACCCTCCTCCGGCCGGTGATGCCGGAGAGCGAGCTCCTCGGTGCGGAGCTACGAAACACGACGCTGACCCTTCGGCTTGCCTCGGGAATCGAAGTCACCGGCACCTACCCTCTCGATGATCCGCCTCGCTTCGTTGTGCGACTCGGTACGGCCACCCCCGTCGCGCCGGTCGCCGTACCGCGGACCGGCCCCCTCGTGGTTCTCGATCCGGGACACGGCGGTGAGGACCAGGGCGCCAAAGGACCCGGGAGCGAGCTCGAGAAGGACATCACCATGGCGGTTGGCCGCGCCACGGCGGCGCACCTACAGGCCGCGGGCGTGACGGCGAGGCTCACCCGTGACGGGGACGAGGCCGTGTCGCTTACCGACAGGACCGCCCTCGCGAATCGTCTTCAGGCGGCAGTGTTCGTCTCCATCCATGCGAACGCATCGTTGGCGCGGGGCGCGCACGGCGCCGAGACGTACTACATGAGAGCCGACGCGAGCGACCCGCAGGCGGCGCAGGCTGCCGCGCGCGAAAACGCCAGTGCCCCGCCGGACACCGTTCAGCTGATCCTGTGGGACCTGGCTCACGTCGCCAACCTCAACAACTCGGCCCGGCTCGCCCGGACCGTCCAGGAGAAGCTCAATGCGCTCCAGGGCATCAAGGACCGGGGGATCCGCCAGGCGCCTTTCGTCGTGCTGACCGGCGCAACCATGCCTTCCGCGCTCGTGGAGGTGGGATTCCTCTCCAACGCCGAGGAGGCCGCGAGGCTCGCGGCTCACGACGTGCAGGACCAGATTGCGACGGCGCTCGCAGAGGCGATCATCGATTTCCTGCGCGCGCCGGCGCCCGAGGCCGCCCCGACGCAGGCGGTCCCGCCTACGCCATGAGGGCGCTGCGCCCGATCGTCGCGACAGTAGCTGTCGTCGCCGTGCTGGCGGCCTTGGTGCTGCTGAGTCTGCACCACCGGGCGCCGGCCCCGCCGCCTGCCGGGGCCGAGCCCGCGTCCCCAACGCCGGTCCCGGGAAAACTCGTTCTCTTCTTCCCCGGTGACGATGCGTTGTTGCACCGCGAGGCGCGCGAAGTGCCCGAGCTCCCCGCAGCGGCCTTGCCGCGAATCCGTCTGGTGCTCGAGGAGCTGCTCGCGGGTTCCCGCGAAGGCTTCGCACCGGCGTTTCCCTGGACGGCGACCGTACAGGCGGTGTTCCTCGACCGCGAAGGGGACGCGTTCGTCGACTTTTCGGCGCCGCCGCCCGACATCGCGAGCGGGAGCGAGATCGAGATGACGCTCGCGTTCGCGGCCGTCAACAGCGTGGTGGCGAACAGCCCCGGTGTGCGCCGCGTCCAGCTTCTCTTTGGGGGGCACGAGGTCACCACGCTAGGCCACCTCGACCTGTCGCGGCCGCTGGCGCCCAGCGTCGAGATGGTGGCGCCGTGAGTACGCCCCGGTCGACCGAGCGACTCCAAACCACGCCCCTTCGCAGTCAGGTGTTGTAGAAAGATGGGCCGGCGGCTAGTCTGGCCCGTATTGGAGGTACCGTGGTCAATCCCTCGACTCTCGAGCGCCGTGACGGGCGGCGCGACGACGAGCCCCGTCCCCTTCAGTTCACGCTCGACTTCGTGAAGTACCCGGAAGGGAGCGTGCTCGCCCGCGCTGGTGACACCGTCGTGGTGTGCAACGTGACGGTGGAGGGCCGCGTTCCGCCTTTTCTGCGCGACACCGGTGAGGGGTGGCTGACCTCCGAGTACGCGATGTTGCCGCGCGCCACCGAGGAGCGCAGCCCGCGTGAGTCCACTCGCGGTTCGATCTCAGGTCGCTCGGCCGAGATCCAGCGCCTGATTGGGCGCTCGCTGCGCGCCTCGCTCGACATGGGGTTGCTGGGTGAGCGTACGCTGGTGGTGGACTGCGACGTCTTGCAGGCCGACGGCGGTACCCGGACCACCGCGATCACCGGTGCCTTTGTCGCGGTTGTGCTCGCCCTGCTGCACCTCAAGGAGCAGAAGGCACTGCCGGCATGGCCGGTGCGTGATCAGCTGGCGGCGGTTTCGGTCGGGATCGTCGCGGGTCGGCCGCTGCTCGACCTCGCCTATGACGAGGACTCCCGCGCCGGCGTGGACCTCAACTTGATCGGGACTGCTCGGAAAGGGATTGTGGAAGTCCAGGGTACGGCCGAGCGCGAGCCGTTCTCGCGCAAAGACCTCGACAGTCTGCTCGACCTCGCCGAGGCCGGGCTTGAGCGCGCGTTTCTGGCCCAGCGAACCGTACTCGAGCATCGCCTTGAGAAAGCCGGCCTCAAATCGCTCGTCGCCGAAAAGTAGCGGCCGCCCGCCTTCTGCGTCTTCTCGTCCGGCCTGCGGGCGGGGAACCTGGTTTGGCACGACGCGACCGCGCTCCGGAGGCCGTTCCGGCCTTGACGAAGCAGGCGCCGATTGCTAACGTGAGAATTCCCCGGAACTGGGGATAGGTCTTTGGGAGCGTGGAGCTTCACGTAATAGGGGACGGGGCGTGGCGCAGCCTGGTAGCGCACCTGCCTTGGGCGCAGGTGGTCGGAGGTTCAAATCCTCTCGCCCCGACCATCACCCGTCCCGGGCAATTGCTGCCTGTAGCTCAGCTGGATAGAGCAGCGGACTTCTAATCCGCGGGTCGGAGGTTCGAATCCTCTCAGGCAGGCCAGCTTTCTTGCGGTGAGCGTAGCTCAGCTGGTCAGAGCACCGGACTGTGGCTCCGGTGGTCGGGGGTTCAAATCCCCTCGCTCACCCCACCATGTGCGCCCGTAGCTCAGTTTGGATAGAGCGTCAGACTCCGGATCTGAAGGTCGCGCGTTCGAATCGCGCCGGGCGCACCATTTAGTTTCAATATGTTAGCTGGTCCGCGGAACCGACCCGAGGGACCGCGAGGACACAGCCAGGACACCGACTCAGCCAACCTCACCGGAATTCAGGCAAGATCAGCCAACTTGCGGGGTGGCTATTGGGGAGTTGGCGCTCGTCAACGGGACGGGGCTTCTTGTTCGTCAGTCCTCACCCAAGGCCAAGGGGTTTGTCTCGACTGGTGAAAGGGAGACAAAGGATTGTGAGCTCTTGTTGCACGTCGTGTTCATCGATCGGTGCCCCGCTTATCGGCTTGGAACCCCCGTCTCGGCTTCGGTCAGACTGTCGAGGCGAAACTCCGCTGCAATGCGGTGTGCCGCCTCCCACGGATCTGCAGATTCGCGACACAAACGGTCCATTTCGCGGACCATGCGGTCGTTGCCGTAGTGGCTCAAAATCAGCTGGAACTCCTCGTTGCTGACATCACGCCCCATTGAATGCACGATCTCATCTGCCAGGCGTCGCCGCGGATCCATGAAACCTCCCGAACAACTGGACGCGAAGCTGTCCACGAGCGAGCGGGTCAACGCCTCGCCGTCATGTCCCTGACGCGACCACACCCGTCCCGCAAGGTGCGCGCCGAGCACCTCGGCCGCCGACTCCTCCACTATCTGGTGCGAGAGTGAGCGTGAGTAGTGGGAGAGCCCGGCCTGGTCAAAGAGAGCATGGGTGCACTCGTGGCCTATTGCCTGGAGCAAGTCCTGGTCCCGCCAGCTCAGCGCGCTGTTGACGGTGATGACCCGCCAGCTCCCCGAATACGTTGCGCCGACGTGGGCCAGCGGTTGCGCGCGAACGCTCGTTACGCTTACCCCATGACCGACCTCGTCGAGAACCTGGCCCACCGTGGCCACGACACTAGCGCGCAGGTCCTCAGTGCGCCTGCGAGCCTCACTGCGCCGCGCCAGGGCCGGGAGTTGCGTGTAGGCAATCGCGAGCAGCACCACGGCCCCCGTTGCCGCCCAGTTTGCGACGGCAAACCTGTACGCAGAACCCAGCCGTGGCACCAGTCGCCGCCACACCCCAGCGATCACGTCGGGCAAGTAGGGGACATCGTCGCGAATATCAGCGGCGCGGAGGCACCGGCGCTCTGGGAATGGCACATCGTCGTGCCACCCAGGTTCACCCCGAGGGCCGCCGCGCTTTTCGCTCTTAGCAATTTCGGTCGTCATCGATGTATCGAACTAGTGCAAGAAAGCACCTTGGCGTGGAAAGAGCATGTTCGAGGCAGATTCGGATCTCAATACTCTGATTCTGCCGCAAGAAAGAACTTCGGAACTGGTGTCATCAATGCCCGCTTGCAATGTCTGTGCGCTCCTTGCGGTGGCCGCTGCCGTGGGGGGCATCATT